>NZ_CP027845.1:0-312500 GCF_003015145.1 Candidatus Phycorickettsia trachydisci
AAAAAGTATAAAAAAGGAACGTTTGTTATACATAAAATTGATAAAGAGAATATTTTTACATCTTCGGGAAATATTATTAGGTTTTAGTTGTTATTTTATATGTTGGTTAAAGAACCTAAGTAATGCACAATGTATTTAGAAAGATTTTAATATGTTTTACATATGCAACCAACTTTTGAAACTGAAACAACATCTCAAGAAAACAACAGTGGTCAAATGGACGTGCCATATAATATGGATATACATGCTTCTGCAAAAGCAGGAGATATTGAAACACTGAAACTTATAGTAAACCAGGGAATTAATATAGATCTGCAGGACAAAGATGGTAATACCCCTCTTTGTATAGCTTCACAAAATGGTCATAAAGGGGTAGTAGAGTATCTTTTAAGTAAAGATGCAAAGACAGATCTTGTGACCATAGATGGCGATACTGCTTTACATCTGGCTGCAGAAAAGGGCCACCACGAAGTAGTGAAGTATCTTTTGGACAATCGAGCAGATATTGAAGCTGCACAAGAAGGCGTAACGCCTTTACATCGAGCTGCAGCAGGTGGTCATTATGAAGTAGTAAAATATTTCTTGAAGAAAGGAGCAAATATTGAAGCTAAAACTGGTAATGAGACAACTCCTTTACTTTGGGCTGCTGAAAATGGTCATTCTGAAGTAGTAAGGCTTCTGCTAGATAACGGAGCAGAAATTGAGGTTAAAAATTGTGAAGGATATACTCCTTTACTTTGGGCTATGGAAAGAGATGACTCTGAAACCTTAAAGCTTCTATTGGAAAAGGGAGCAAATGTAGATGCTACAAACGAGAGCGGTAATACTCTGTTGTTTTTAGCCATAGAAGAACAAGGCAGTGCTAGGTTGGTAAAGTTGCTACTAGATAACGGAGCAAACATGGATGTTACGGATAAGGATGGCAATACCCCTTTACACTTAGCTGTAGTAGGTGCTGATCATGAAATAGTTGAGCTACTTTTGGATAAAGGGGCAGACACTGAAGCTTTAGATTGTGAGGGTCGTACTCCCTTAGTTCGTGCTCTAGATTGGAATCCGTGCTTAGGGGTAATAAAGCTTCTATTGGATAACGGAGCAAGTATTGATAATGATAGCGCAACTCTCCTGTATTTGGCTACATTGAGCGACAACTATGAAGTAGCAGAGCTTTTGCTGGATCGTGGTGCTGATATTAACGCTATGGAAGACGGTGAATCTGCATTACATATGGCTGTTAAAAGTGGTTATCATAAAGCAGCAAGGTTTTTATTGGACAAGGGGGCAAATGTTGATGCTATAGATAGCTGTGATAAAACACCTTTGCTTTGGGCTGTAGACAGGAATGATGCAGAAATGGTGAAGCTTCTATTGCATGCGGGGGCAAATACCGAAGTTACGCTTCGTGATAGCGATACTCTTTTACATTGGGCTATAAAAAAAGACGATACGGAAGTGGTAAAAATCCTTCTGGATAAAGGAGTAAACCTTGATGCTAGAGATAATTATGGTAAAACTCCAATGCATATGGCTGCTCAAATGGGAGGGATAGAGATAATGGAGCTATTGCTAGAAAAGGGGGCGAGGGGTGATGCGAGAGATAATCGAGGTGAGATGCCAATTCATTATGCTGCTGGGATGGGGTATGAAAAAGTAGTAAGAATACTTTTGGATAATGGAGTAAAAGTTGATGATACCGCATCAAATAGCAAAGCAGCTTTGTATATCGCTGCCCGAAATGGACATCTTGAAGTGGTAGAGCTTCTTTTAAATCGAGGAGCAGCAATTGATGCATCCACGATGAGTGGTAAGACTGCTTTGCACGTTGCTGTACAAAATGGTCACTTTGGAGTGATAGAATTTCTTTTAAATCAAGGAGCAAAAATTGATGCTTCAACAGAAGATGGCTTTACTTCTTTGCATATTGCAGCACAAAAAGGGTACTTTTTGCAAGAAGTAAATTGAGAGAGAGTATAGATTTGGTTTTGTAAAAATTCTTAAGATAATCCAGGGCAATTGCCCTGGTATTTTGATTTGTGCCGACTTAAATTGATAGTGTACTAAGCGGCGTCTATTGTATCAATTGCAGTATCTCCTGATAGTTCAACTTTATAGTATAACTGATCTGGTAATTCATTATTCTCAGCTATTTCTGTAGTAGATAAGTCGATTTCTTGTTCTACTAGCTGAGTTATATCTAATACTTTTTGATCATGATGATTTTGGCTATAATCTTGCAGGTTTTTTAAAAGATTCGCCTTTGCAATAGCTTTGTGTTCTTCATAACCATCTGCAGCAAATAGTGCTTTGATATTATTTTCGTCTGTGAAAAATTGGCGCACAGAGTAACTTTCCATATCTATTTTAATCTCCTTGGCACTACCTAGCATCAACAATAGAGCTTGGCTTTTAGTTGATTCATATTGAAAGTCATACCACATAGTTTGAGATATCTCTTTCGGTGTAACCTGAGCGCCATGGTCTATTAGTAGTTTTAAAAATTTTAGCCTAATATCATCGGGAATAATTATTTCTTTACCATATTCATAGCAACGTATAAAGATTTTATCTAAAGCAGAGCTATCATACTTATCTTTTATATTAACGTCTGCACCTTTTTCTAGTAAAAACTCTATAATTGCTATATCATGAGCAGGCAGAGCTGCTTGGAGAGCTGTATGACCATATGCATTCTGTGCATTAATATCAGCACCTCTATCAATAAGTAGCTTAACTATCTCACCAGATTCATCATTCCAAACTGCTAATTGTAGCATGGTATCGCCATCTTCATCTTGAGCATTAGGGGAGACGCCATTATCTAAAAGCCATTGAACAGCTTCTATATTATCGTTGTAGATAGCTATAGCTAAAAAGTCGTTAGGGTCCTTAATGTCGGTAATTGTAAAATGCTGCAATAATTTTGTATCCAAGAATCCTCCTATTACAAAATGCAATAAGCTAAAGTTTTGATTTTGATCATAAGGGTTTATATCTTGCCCGGCTGCTTTTAGTTGTAATATTTCTTTTTCAACAGCTTCAGAGTGTTCTTGTTTTTTAGATTTCAGTTCATCAATAATTTGTTCCCACTTTATTTTTAATTCCGACTCTAATTCTGGGTGATTATCTGCCTCCTCTCCATATTTACGCATTTCTAATACGTAATTAAATAGTTTGTTTATAGTGCTTGTCATATACATACTTGATAGTTTAATTATTGTGTAACAATAACATAGCCAAAATACTATTTCAAGAAAAAAGATAAATTTTTAGTTGCTTATAGGTTAATATCTTAAACTTAAAAAAATTTTCTTATTAAATTATATAAATTCAATTCTATTACCCATTAACTAAACAACTGCTTACTCTATAAAATGGAAAACGCTCAACAAGATTATAATTCTGCTCTTAGAAATTATGATGACGCTCAGACAGGACACAATGATGCAATGAACTATCTTAGCGCCGCTAAAAATCATAGGAATAGTATTAATAGAGACAACTACACTTCAGTAGAATAGAGAGAGGTTAAAAATTTTATAGTGAAAATGTTGAGTTGGAAAGGTTCTAGTGATTGGGAACCTTATACGGTTGTGAATTTCAATGAACAAAAATTTAACAATGATGTTGCAAAAGCAGAACGATCTATAAATTTCGCTAGAGGACAATTAGAAAAGGCTACGCAAGATCTTACTAATGCTAAGAATCATTTAGTTAATAAGACAGACCATTTAGCCAAAGAATTATATTCTAATCATCTGTACTCAGATTTAGATCAAAAACATATTGAAGTTTATGTACTAAGTCATAATGAAAATCATAAGGCAGCTTCGATAAATGCAAGCGGTAGGGATTTCGTGAAAAATAAACAATTTGATCAAGTATGGTTAGAGATAGACTTAATACAAAAATTCCATGGTAGAATTGTTAATATAGATAAAAAAGCGGCTGATATTTGGGGATTATATGTTGTGCTTATAATACAACTGCTATTGACGGTTTAGTAGCCTCATCTGCTTTAGTTTATAATCTACAATTTGTAGCACGCGATATTAAAGATTTTGAACAAGTCCAGGGTTTAAAAATTATTAATCCATGGCAAAAAGAAAGTACTATAATTCTAAATTGAGTGACTACATGTAGACACTATATTTATGCAAAATAATATTTTTATAGGTGATGTATGATGGTACGTATAATTATTATAGGGTTTCTACTTTTTGGTAGGCTCTATAATGCTTTTGCGGTAAGTAAATCAGAATTGATAGCAGATATTCAGTATCTTTTATCAGCCGAACCTACTATTGATTACAATGATCCAAAGCTAAACAAAATACTGAATAAATATAATTACAAACTGTTTAGGACCTATAAAGCTTTTATTGAATTTGATAAGAGCAAAAAGACCAAAGCTGATCTATTAAAGGCAAAGGCCGCATTGAGGATTTTATCCAAAGATCCTAAATGGCGTTGGAAGGATTACTGGGAGCACAATGAACTAGATGCAGAAAACATAATATATAGGTTTTTCGATTTACTATCAAGCTTTTACATAGCAAACGATATGCTAGTTGTGCTTCCAGAAGAAAAGGCAAATTGGGATGCAAATTATCAATATAAATACTTTAAAATACCTTTATGGTTTGTATTAAAGTATCCAGATAACTTAAGAAGTACTGATGGACCTGGTAAATTGATCGTTAATGCTAAAAAATCTGTAAGACATATTGAAGAGTTTAATAAGTTTTTCGCCATAATTGGTGATGTGCATGGTGGATTCTGGTCCAACGATTTTGGCGAAGAACGTTTTGATTCTTACCAAATGACTAAACACTTTATTGATGTTATAAGCTTTAGTCCCGGTGTGTATATTAAATTTGATTTAACAGGTCCTTGCGCAAACCAATCCATTGAGGAGAGATTTTCTGTTTTTGTTAAATGGGCTCATAGAAATGAAAAACATATGTTAATATATGGTAAAATTTTACTTTATTTTGACAAAGCTTCTAGTGCCCTTGCAGATTATTACAAAAATAATTATAACTTGAGACAATATGCATCCCAAGCAAGCAGTATCCTTTCACATTATATTTGTGATAATACTAATTACTTGGATAATATCAAGAATTAGTTACCTACTTTATACAAAAATTAGGTAATTGGGGTAAATCCACATATTTCCTGACCATTGTTTTTTCATCTGATAACTTCAGGTTTACAAAATCTGGAATATTAAAATCTTGAATGCAACGGCAGTTATAATCTTTGCCTGGATGTCCTATATCAGGTGGACTATCTACATCAAATATTTTGCCATCACAAAATTGATGATTAACCCTAACCTTATCATCTTGCTGGCTGCGCCAAATATAATACCTTCGATTTGATCTAGAAGGAGTGTTTGGCTGGCTACGAGGAACTACTGTTTTTCCTAGCTTAATATCCATTGATGCACCTTTAGGGATCAAATCGTCAAGTGGTTTAGAATATATAGGACACTTATTTGATTCAAGCATTCTAGCTTCTTTATCTCTCCTGTACTGTATACCTGGATGTCTGTTTTTATTTGACTTATATTTTACTTCATTACAAGTTTCTTTTAAATATTTAGGATCATTAGTTTCAATGTACTTCTTTATATTTTCGTGAAACTTAGTACCTTTTCTTACCAAAGAAGGACTATTAAAGTAAAGTGATTCTATAGCCATTTTTTCATTTGGCTTCAAAAGTTTCCAATCTTTTCCAAATAAAAGCTCTAATTCATCTCTGCGTTTCTTAATTTGATAGTCAAGCAACTCCTTCGCTTGTTCTTTTGTTATTTTTAACCCTTTTTTAACCTTATCAAATGACACCTTATCTCCGAATACTTCTAGCCATTCCTTTCTTGCACCAGCTGCATCCATATTAAAGCCAAAACCTATTGTTTTATTGGGTGGTGTTGCTGTATCATCATAGACTTTAAGTTTTATCTTAGGTTTTGTAGGAACTTGGTCTTCATCATCCCACTTTACTTCATTAAACATTATGAAGGTTGTGACGTGTTGATGATAAATATCTTGATGTTCCGGAATATTTAAATCCAGGTTATGCACCCTATCACGAGCGCTATCTACCCAATCTTCCACCCACAAATCCATTTTTCCTCTTTTTCTATGTATAAGATTAACCCATTCTTCCATTGAAATTGCTTTGAGATTAAGCATATCATCTATCAATAAAGTTTAATTATTGGCTTTATTTATAATCCTTAATTTCAATGCACTAAGAGCATAGTAAAACTTTAAAAATTAGGTAT
Source organism: Candidatus Phycorickettsia trachydisci (assembly GCF_003015145.1). Taxonomy (NCBI): domain Bacteria; kingdom Pseudomonadati; phylum Pseudomonadota; class Alphaproteobacteria; order Rickettsiales; family Rickettsiaceae; genus Candidatus Phycorickettsia; species Candidatus Phycorickettsia trachydisci. The sequence continues at coordinate 6,293 of NZ_CP027845.1, forward strand.
AGTTGGTATTTTTTGAATTAAACCATCACAAAAAAATAGTTTTATAAGTTTTAGTTGAGGGTAGCGGATCTGTTTTAGAAATCAAGTTGCTGCAAATATGGACAGACTATTGATTTAGAGGTAGGAATACTGTGAAGGTGGTTCAGCTGTGACCATCGCTATCAGCCACAATGCTTCCTTTATGTGCCTCTATGATCTTTTGACATACAGCAAGTCCAATACCTCTATCACCAGATGGGGTCTTTGTTTTAGAGCTAACTATAAATTCTCCAAAGCCCAACATATTGGGTCCAAAGCTGAAAATTTCACGGTAGAAGGGTATGATAGTTGATGCCGCCATTCTTCTTATGTGCAAATGGAATAATTCTATATCTATATTATTTTAGTAATGCCCTATAAAATATATTTTTTATATCGTATCGAGCTAATTACTCATAGGACTTATTTAAGAGGTAAAACTTAGGAATATTAACTTGAAAGTAACAATTACCAACTAATTTTGAAAGTGGGATCTCACTTTATTTCAAAGGAAGATATTGCAATTAAATTAATATAAGGATTTAATTAAGAGGATAGGAAATTTATGATAATAGGATCTATATGGCTAAAAATATTCAAGCAGAAAAGAAAATAACTGATCTACTAAAGGAAGAAATAGGGTGCGCGCTGGCTGGGGCTGATCTGGCTCCTTATAAACTTGATGAATTTGTTCAATTCCTTAGCTCTTTAGGTGGTGCTCAAGGAACTGTGGAGGAGTTTATAAATAAGTTTAATGATAATGAGTTTGTACCAAATATTGATACTAAAAGGTTTGCTGAATTGTCGAACAAGTTGGGTGTCTCTTATCGCATAGACTGGGCGGCTGAAGTTGCAGGAGTTTTAAGTAAAGTCAAAAATGAGCTACAGACTTTGGAAAGTGGTGGATTTGATTTTATTCAACAAGATAATAGTCAAGTTACTTTTGTAGGGTATAGCGTGAAGGTATCGGGAGTTGCTAGGTTTATAAGTACTGCTCGGATAGGTATTGAGCATATCAGAATTTTTGCTTTAGGTGAGGTTGTGGTGGATGGTAGTTTAGATTTGTCGGGAGGGTGCGTGAGTATTATTGCTCCTGCGTGGAATATAGTTGCTCCAAGTATGATTAATTTGAAGGGTAAGTCTGGAGATGAGTATGGATTGCGCTCTGTTAGTGGGAAGGATTTGTGTGAAGATGGGATAGATGGTGCTTCTGGGAGTCAAGGAGGTAATGGAGGGCATTTTTGGGGTATAGGAGAGGATTTTTTTAATTTAGAGAATTTGAGCATTAATGTTGACGGAGGTCCTGGGGGTACTGGGCAGAATGGAGGGAATGGTTTACCGGGGCAGGATTTCACGTACAATTTGAGTACAGGTGATGAGGCAAAGCCTTTGATGGAATGGTTGAAGTACACAGATAGTGTAAGACAAGTGATATACAGCAATCAGTTTAGGGAATTTATAGGAAGGCATCCTTATGGGATGGGGCTTTTAGATAAGATTAGGGTTAAGTGGCATGAGACTGTTGATTGTATCGTTAAGGGCAATCGGCATTTATTTAGGGAGCAAGGAGATTACCTATTAAATCTTAAGGAGTTTACGGAGATTACAATAAAGCAATTTCATGAAGAGAACAAACATTCTGTAGAACATAGGAAGCTTTTTAAGAAGGGGAGTAGTTTACTGGTTAAAAAATTCTCATTTGAGCGTGCAGAGCAGAGGTTGTATGGTTTGAGCAGGAAGATATTTAGTGAAGAAAGTGGTTCTAAAAAGCTTGGGTATGGAGTTGGTGGTAATGGAGGTTCTGGGGGTTTTGGAGGCCCAGGAGGTGCTCCAGGGACGCACGATATTATATCGCTTGGAGGGCTGATCGAAAAGAGATACGTACCTCAGGCAGGCGAAAGTGGAGTAAGTGGTGAAGATGGTAGTGTTGGTGGAGGGGGGCAAGTTGTTTTGAAATTGACTGATATTGGTAGCAAGTCGGGTTTTTGTTGCGTAGGTGGGTCGACTGTTCATACTACACTTAACCTTAAGGCACCTCCGGGGAATGTGCATGCTAATAAGGGACTTATAGAATTTAGAGATAATGCTACTAAGAGGCCTAATTTACATTTAAGCATCGTAGATTATCAACTATTAATGGGCAAGAAGTCTGGGATGATGGGTAATTTATCAAAATCTTTCAGCAGCAAATTGAAAGAGATAGAAGCAGAGAGAAGCTCCTTTGATTTTGCTAATGAGTTGCTACAACTTGAGGAGTATATAGCAAGACCTGGGGTTAAGTTTGACTTTCTTGATTCTTATTGTTTGCTTGCAAAAAGGATTGGTCATCGGGCAAACATGACTTACGATGAGCAGGAAGTCAAGGTACTAAAGTATCTTTATACATCGGCTTTGACTCGTATATCACAGCTTAAGGCGGCAGCTTCTGGCAGACTTGTGATTGATATAGATAGGTTTTTGTCAATCATAAAAAATAACATAGAAGAGTTAGGAGCAAGTTATGATGCTGAAGCTATTGCAGCTCATAAGACAAAGTATGCTAAAGAGATAGAAGGTAAGATAGATGAGGCCAAGAAGTTTGCGTGCAGACTGGTGGAAGATATTGAAAATGCTGGTAATATGCTCGATGATCAATTTAAAAAGCACTTAGAAGAGATTGATAGTGATATTAGGCAAGCAGCTCGTAGTGCAATCGATTTAGAAGCCAGCAAGGTCAAGGTGCAAAATGCGATAACCAAAACGTTAATATTTAATACTTTAGGTATATTAGTATCATCTGCAGGGATGGCATTTGGACCTCCAGGAGCCATAGTAGCAAAAATTGTGCAAGTAGGTATCGGGATGCTGGATAATCCTAATTTTGGGGAGCATGATTTGGTGATTGAAAATTTAGAAAAACTCAGCAGCACATGGGATACAATTGATTCAGATCAGATAACGGTCTTAACAAATAGCACCAAACCTGCGATGTATGCACTTGGCATGCTATCAAAAACTCTTGCAACTGAAAAGGCCAAGCTTTCAGCGATAACAACAGCAATTAAGCAAGCAGAGAGTTTAGTAACCCAGCTTCAGGGTCACAAAAAACAAATGAGCAGCTCTTTTGGTGAGCGTCTAGATCAAATTACTTTACAGGTAAAAGATATACACAAAAGTCTTGAAGATAAGTCAGTAGTTGCAATCGAGTTCAACAAGGCAGAAATAGCAAACTTTTTCAATAGCATCAAAGCAGAGCTTAGCAAGATCACGGGCGATTCTGCAGACGGATTCTGCAATGCAATTAACAAGATGATCCAAGCTCTTGAGACGTCAATGATAATCCATGAGCACATCCAAGAATATAAAGACCAAATCACCTTTGCAAACTACATTGCCCAGATCAATTCACTAGGCTTTAAGGAATCTATCGCAACAGGTGAACTCGGAGAAGTAATACAAAAATTAGAAAAAGTAACGCAGCGCAACATAGCCCTAGAGCAGTATTACATGGCTATATCAGTGATCAAACAATGGTCATTCCCTTTTGCCCAGAATTTCTTAGACAGCTTTGATAAACTGCCAAACTTCTTAAGCTTGCCTGATGAAAAGTTTATCCCTAAACTCAAAGACCAAATGGAGAAAATAATCAGGGAAGTAGTCAAAGAAAAGACCTATGTCAGCGATGTTGATCACTTAATCAAAGAGGATGAGTTTACCGATGAACCATTCTTTGTCTGGTCGTATCGTAACTACGCAAGTCAAATCACAGACCTGCTAAATGGCAAACAGGTCTTTCTAAACGCAGATATCAAAACCAGCCCAAAATATAAAGGAGCGATCAAATTTACGGAAATTAAACTACAACTCAAAGGCAGTGATGATACAAAAATCAAGTCAGCACTTCAGCCTTGCGAGATCGAGCTGCAACACAGCGGTAACTCATACTATAGGTTTGCAAATAAATTTTACTCCGTCCAGCACGATGCCATTAAAATGTCATTCAGTCTAGACTTAAAAAGCACTAACCAAACGTTCAAAAAAATACATAAAGCAAGTCAAGAAAACCCTATGCTAAGCCCATATACATGGTGGGTAGTGACGCTTAAATCAAAAGAAACAAACAAAGATACAGAGCTGAAATCTACATCATTTAGCGCTCAAGAAGAAGAAAACTCTCCCCTATTCAATAGGCTAAAAGAAACCCTCCCAACCCTCCAAATTCAGCTTGTCGGAAAGGGGCGTTTTATCGATGAAAGTCAAATAACCCAAAACTTCCAAGTCGATACCTTCTACGAACAAGTCATCACGCCCATACCCCAATTTAGGCTCCAGCTCAAACCTAAACCCAACGCCTTTAACCAAGCAACAAACCTAAATTATACCTACCAAATCGAAGACATCGCTCTCATACAAAGTAAACTAATGAAACCCCATGTAAAGGACATCACAATCCTTCCACCATCCCCATCAATCCAAACAATCCAAAAAGCAATCGCCGTGGACAAACCAGTACTCTTTACTTACTCCCAAGACAACATCAACTGGTCTGCAATCGCTATAATCCTAGGCTCACAAACAACAGCTCTATGTAGCAAAAAGCTGGGCGACCTCTCAGAGGTACTCACAACACTAGGCATAAATAACATCTTTTATGCACCAATACCCCTACTCAAAGCATCTGACAACGCTCCCTTAGCACTTAGCCATATGAACATCATGGCCGAATATATCAAGCAAAATCCAACAGAATTAATCAACACATTCAGCAGCCTGCTCGTCATAAACAACCTCGCACAACTACGAAGTGAATTCGCAAAATTGTATGCAGATGCCGTATACGCCAAGATTGAAGCCAAAAAATCTGTCGAATTACCAGAGTTCTTGGCCGCCTTAAACATCCCAAATAACGATGAACAAACACGCGAACTCGCCAAAACGATATACAACGAGAAAGACCATACTATGACAAACCTAATCACCGCAGCCCAAAACTGCGATATAAATGCCATCGAAGCCCTAGCCAAAGAAGAGATCGATATAGATAAACCTGATAACAACGGCCGTACTCTCTTGCACTGGGCCGCCCTTCATAACGACTCCGACGCCATCCAAGCCCTACTCGCCCAAGACGCCAACATCGAAGCCAAGGATAACCAAGGCTGGACACCCCTATACCTTGCTACGTACTACAACGAATGTAAAGCAATCCAAACTTTACTTGACAACGGAGCCGACATCGAAATAGCCATAAACCTTAGAACCCCTCTACTTCTTGCTGTGAGCAGAAACAATAAAGAAGCTGCTGAAGTACTCTTATCGAACGGCGCCAACATCGCCGCTACCCTCAAAGTCAACGAAACCTCTTTACATATTGCTGCCTTAAACAACAATACAGATATCCTCAAGATTTTGATAAAATACAAAGCTTTCATTGAGGCTAAAACCGAAGGTGATTGGACAGCCCTTTTGGTTGCAATTGAAAAAGGAAACTTAGAGGCAACCCAATTATTAATATCTAACGGAGCCAACATCCACACATTCAACAAGGCTAAATACCAACCTATCCACTTCGCTGCTTCTAGAGGTTACCCAGAGATCATTGACTTATTACTTAATCAAGGAGCCAAGATTGAATGTAAGGAAGAAAATAACTATTTCACACCTTTACACTGGGCTGCTAACAAAGGTCATGCTAAAATCATATCTACATTAGTCAAACGAGGTGCTAACATTGAATCAGTTGACAACAAAGCCAAAACACCCCTCCATTGGGCTGCCGGTACAGATCAACTCGAAGCATTACAAACTCTCCTAGACCTCGGAGCTAATATCCATAGCACTAGTACAAACCAAAGCTTAGCGGGTCGTACATCTCTACATTTTTCTGCTGAATCCGGAGCATACGAAACTTCTAAAGAGCTTTTATTAAGAGGAGCAAATGCGAATGCCTTAGCCAAAGGATCTTGGACTCCTTTGCACTTTTGTTCAAGAGCTGGTCATCTCAACATAGTTCAACTCCTCATCGAAAACCATGCTGAGGTCAGTCCCGCTAATGTTAATCAAGATACGCCGTTACATTTATCTGCAGAGAAAAATCATTATAAAATCGTATTGTTACTACTAACTCATAGAGCAAATATGGAAGCAAAAGACATAAACGATTACACTCCTTTACTAACAGCAGCCGAAAATAACAGCTACGAATCAGTGATACTACTCATCCACCATGGAGCTAACCTTGCAGCCCGTGACTGCGACGGCTTTGACGCCCCTTACCTAGCTAAACAGAAAGGCCATACCGAAATCATCCATCTCCTTTCTATCGCCCATACTCCTCCCTTTGAGTCAGAATACCAATCCCTCATACACAGCATCGAGGATGACGTTCCTTTTGTCCATAGCTCATCTAAGCTAATAGGAGAAGTTGATGATTTTTAGTCTTTATGGATCAAAGAGGTATAATAAAAGAGAGTGTAGAACCTTTTTTAGGATTATTTTCAGCATATATTTTACCTTTATGAAGCTTAATAATATGCTCGCATATTGCAAGACCAAGACCTTTACCACCGGACATATTTTTAGTACGTGAGCTTTGAATAAATGGTCCAAAGTCCCTAAATCCTAATATAAAGCCTTAAAGAGTTAGGACCAAACCTTTCCAAATGAATTGTTATAGTTTTGGAAGTACAATACATAATGGCATTGATAATCAGATTATCAACCATTTGCTCATAATAAAACCTATCACCTAGTATTTTAACGTTTTCTGAGATATTTAGAATAAAATTCTTCTCATTACCATCCTCTTCATAAAGCTTACGGCAAATTCTCAAACGATCCTGAATAAGGTAAGTAAAATCTATCTCTTCCTTCCTTAAATTGATATCATCCCGAGCAAGCGCATCAATACTCGCAAGATTAGCCTCAAAATTTTCAAGCCTCATAACACTCCTTAAAATCAGCCTAGCAGTCTCTTTTTGTTCTTCATGACTTAAATTTTCATAAAAATCAAAAAACATATGGGCTATAGACATATTATCCCCATCTTTTTCATAATATTTGTCTAAATTCTGAACCTTAGAATTTGAAGACATAGCTTGTATCATACATGCTTCATAAGAAAGGATCTTACTTTTGAGATGTTTAATCCTTGCCATGGCTAATGTCTGACCTTCTTGTCTGGGCTTCAAGAATATAAGAAGCAAGCTACTCATCAATAGCAATATATAAACAATTTGTAGCTTTATAGATCCTTGATTAACAGCAATTAGTTCAGCAAAATGGTGATTACTAAAACGCCATGCAACGAAAATACCTGCTAGTATCATAGTTAAAGCCCATTGCCATCTGACCAAAAGAGCTATTACTATCAAATTAACCATTAAGATCATAACCTGAGGAGAGGCAAAATTACCGGCTATGGCAAACATAAATCCGACAAAGACCAAGCTATAAAATACAGTGATATTCCAAATTAACCTCACTATCGTTTCTTTACTCTTTAGGTAATCAGGCCACAAAGGATAAATAAACAAAGAGGTTGCCATAAATAGGACTAGCGGTGTTGCAACTTCGAAGAACTTACCAAATGTATGATCGTAATGAACAGTAATTAGGTTTAGATAAAAAGACAAGAAACAGAAAAATCCTGTGTATACATACATAAACTCACTATTAGGGCTATTTTTTTCTAGAGGTTTGACGAAGTCGAAGTTTATTATGGAATGAAAGAATTGACCAAGCTTGAAACTTCTTTGCTGCTTGATAGCAATGAGAGCTTCTTTGTCTTTTATACCAACCCATCCTCCTGGTTGGTCTGTGAGGTAGTGTGTGCCAAAGAGGAAAATTATGCTTGCTATTATTCCTGGTATAAAGCTATCTATTGTTGAGTCTGAAAAAAGTACTTTCCAAAGAAATATAGTTATCAATGATCCTGTCATTGCAAATAATACAGATTTTTCGGAGCTTCTAAAACCGAAAATAGCAAAAATAAAGGGTATGCTTACCACGGGTAAGTATAGACCAGCAAAAGAAATTATTAGAGGCGATACACTTTCAGCTTTCAAGGCAAAAAATACCGCAAGAAGACCCGATAATAATGCCGCGATTCTTCCGACAAAAAGCTCGTTTTTAGCCCATATAAACCCTAAAGGTTTATAAAAATCATGAGCAAAAATTATTGATATAGAGTTAATTAAAGAATCAGATGTGGACATTATCATAGCCATTATGCCAATAGAAATTATACCCTTAAAACCTATTACATAAGAATAATGATCAATTATATAACTTACCAAATCATCAGGTTTTAAATTTGGATTATCGCTCAATATAAATATGCCAAGAGCAACTACAATAAATTAAAATAAGAAACAAACAAAGCCTGCTATCATAAAAGATCTCATTACTTGGCCTACACTTCGTCCCATAGAAATTCTTTGAAAAATATCTGGACCTAAATCAGGCACCATAAAAAAGACGCACATTACAAGCATTTCATATAACTTGGGATTTGTTAAATCAAAAACAGCCTTATAATCAAAGAGAGCGCTTGTTGTTAGGGTGTGCAAGACCATGGCACTGCTTTTCTCACCTAAAGCTTGCCAAGCAATAATGGTTATAACAGGAACTAAGCAACCGAAGGTGAAGAATTGAATGATGTCAGTAAAAGTTACGGCTCTAATGCCACCTAATGTTGAATAAATTATCACTATCAGAGCACTCAGAATCGTAGCGTATTCGCCAGAAGTACCGAAGATTAGCTCTAGAATCTTGGATGAAACTTTAAAATTTACACTTAAATAGCAAATTAACCTCATAAAGCCGAATATTACGGTTATGAGCCTAACTCTTGGTCCAAACATTTCTCCCATGCTTTCGGCTATAGAAAGTTTGCCCAAAAATTCTCCCATACGAGGAGCCAAGATATATCCAACAATAAGCAATGATATTGATTCGGCGGAAGCTGGTATTAAAAAATAAATACCTTGTCTGTAAGTTTCGATTAACGTGTAGGAAAAAATTCCTGCACCTATATATGTAGCAATTAATGTTGCTGTTAATGTTGGAGTCGAAAAATCTCTATTACCAATAGCGTATTCTGAGATGTTGTGAACTTTTGTGCTGCTTATGATTCCTAAAATTAAGCTTAAAGCTAAAAAGGATGAAAAAAGTAATAAATCAATGCTCATATTTTAAGTATTTAGGTAAATAATCTTAATTTTACCGTAATCTTGAGCTAAGTCCAAGATAAACGTTTGAGAGCCATAAGTGTTACTATCCTAATATCCTGATAATTAAGGAAGGATATAATAGTTCTTAAGTCAAAAGGTTGAACTGATGACACCCCTACTAACAGCAGCCGCAAATAACGGCTACGAATCAGTAATACTCCTCATACACCACGGAGCCAATATCAATGCCAAGGACTGTGACGGCTTTGACGCCTCTTACCTAGCCAAACAGAAAGGCCATACCTAAATCATCCATCTCCTTTCTGTCGCCCATACCCCAAACTTCGAGCCCGAATACCAATCCCTCATACACTCTATCCAAGACGATGTTCCTTTCATCCATAACCATCATGAGTACTCATTACCAGGTGAATCCCTCTACTCTTAACATAATAGTTACCTATGGTAACATAAGCACTTCTTTGAATTATTATAGGTATAAACACTGCTTTCTTAAACCCTAAATCGGTTTTTAATTTATAATTGATCTAAATTAAAATCCAAAGGGTTATTATATGGCTCAAAACGATGATCAAAAAAATCAAAACCCAACACAACAAAAGATAACCACCGGACCAAAAGTCCAAGAGTTAGTTATTTGCGTTCGCCATGGAGACAAAGATGAGGTAGAGAGATTACTTGAAGAAGGTGTAGATATTAATGCTAAGTGGCGGGGGAATGCTCTAACGCCAACAGCCTTACATGAGGTTGCTAGATTTCAACGTAAAAAAGTAAAGAATTCAGCGGATACTAATGCCGAAAAGGAAGATATGGTGAGGTATTTAATTGAGAGAGGGGCAAGTGTTAATATTCAGGATGGAATAGGAGCTACACCTTTACATTATGCCGTTCAAAATGGAAGTCAAAGTATTGTACAGTATCTAATTGAGCACGAAGCAAAGATTGATACTCAAGACGAGCTTGGAAAGACTCCTTTGCATTATGCTGCTGAAGATGGAAATCTAGGCACTATCCAGTCTTTAATTGAGAGAGGCGCAAATATTGAGGTTGCAGACAAGGGGGGGAAAACTCCTTTACATTATGCTATTGAAAATGGAAGTCAAAGTATTGTACAGTATCTAATTGAGTACGAAGCAAAGATTGATACTCCAGACAAGAATGGCAAGACTCCTTTACATTATGCTGCTACACACGCACAGAAAGATATTGCGGATTACTTAGTCGGACAAGGTGCAAATATTAATGCTGTAGACAATAACAAAAGGATTCCCTTACATCTCGCAGCTGAACGTGGCGATCTAGATACTGTGCAGTATTTGGTTGGACAACAAAGTACGAGCATTAATGCCTTAGACAAAGCAGGACGCACTCCTTTACATTATGCTGCTACATGCATGCAGAAAGATATTGCGGAGTACTTAGTCGGACAAGGTGCAGATATTAATGCTGTAGACAATAACAAAAGGATTCCCTTACATCTCGCAGCTGAACTAGGAGGTCCAGATACTGTGCAGTATTTAGTTGGACAAGAAGGCGCAAAGATTAATGCTGTAGACAAGGACGGAAGCGCTCCTTTGCACTTAGCTGTTGGTGATACGCACTTATCTTTTTTTCGTAGATCTAAAGATGTTGACGTAGTTAAAACGTTACTTCAGGGGGGTGCTGATGTCAATTTGAAAAATAACATAGGGCAAACCCCTCTATCCTATACCTCCAATAATCCAGAGATTAAAAAATTGCTGGAAGATGCCAAAAATAATCAGCCCCCTCAAACCGCACAATCTAATTCTATAACTTTAGGAAGTACAGGACAAACATATACTTCTCCACCTCCTAAAAATATTGATCCTAACACACCAATCCAGACGAGTCCTAATGTTGATGACTTACCACCTCCGCCACCTCCACAACAAGCAGATTCGCTCTCTCCTATTGCAAACAAAGAAGCAACTGTATTAAGGGCAGAAGTTAGCTCGTCATCCCCTAACGCCTCTGAAATACAAGGTACTTCAGTACCAGGCTCAACACCACCACCATCAGCAGCTACTCTTACTCCAGAAACCACACCTAAAGGTACAACACAAGAGCAACAGACATTGGGAAATGTTCAAGGAGAATGGCAAAATGTTACAAGAAGCTCGGGTAAAATAAACTTAGGCAAAAAGTCTTTCGAAGGAGAAGAAAGAGGTTCCGTTGATTCTGGCTCTATAACTCTTGATGACATCCCACCAGAATCAAATGACACTACTAATATCCATCAAAACCAAAACGTAGTAGCAAATACTAGCAGCAAAAAAGTAGACGAGTTTGGAGATGCAGAGGATGTTAGTCCAACAGGTTCTGAAAGAACCTCATCTACAAACACTCCACAAAATTTCGCTCTGGAAAATCACAATTCGAAGCCTATAAGTATAGTTCCTGGTTCATCTGGTCCACAAGATCTCGATATTGACACATTAGATAACCTAGGTAATGCCCCCTTACATCGAGCCGTTCTAACAGGGGATGCGAAGGATGTAAAAGCTCTTATTGAGCAAGGTGCTAATGTTAATGTTAAGGATACTTTTGGATCAACTCCTCTACATCGAGCCGCTGTTTTAGGAAATAAAGATATTGTTAAATATTTGATTAACCAAGGGGCTGATATTAAAGCTACAAACAACATCGGGTCAACTCCTTTACATGAGGCTGTTCAGTCAGAAAATAAAACTTTAGTTGAATATTTAGTGAAAAAAGGTGCTGAGGTTAATGCTAAAAATGAACTTGGAGCGACTCCATTAGATGTAGCTAATCGGTTGAAAAATAAAGCTATCGTGAAATATTTAGCTACAAAAAGTCCAGGCATGACTGTTAGAGAAAAAGATGACAAAATGCCCGAAGAATTAGCTCAAAACAACCAGATCAAAAATGTTACTAGCAAATCAAAGCAAAAATCACAAGCTTTGCCAAGAGACGTAACACAACCATCTCCACAAATAACAGCGCCTCAAGATACAACAAAAGATGCTACCAAACAAGCTGATAAATCAACGAAAAGTGTAAACGTATTTGGTAATAGCGGAATGAACATAGCTAATATGTTTAACATAACAAAATCTACAAGAGTAGATAAACCTTTTGAAGAAAAAACGATTCCTCAAATGCGTCAAGAAATCATTAGAGATCTAAAAGAGAATAATTCTCAAAAAGATATTGAAGCTATTAGGTTAAAGACTCAGCTGTATTACGAAAAGATGCGTGATGAAAATAAAATAGAAACAAAGCCTTTAGCTTTTGAATTCAAGAATACAGAAAGCCCTGAAGAGTGGGATCGCATATCCAGAGCATTAGGTAATTATATAACTGCTACCGATAAAGAAGGAAATAATATACTGCACCAGATGGCCGAAAAGGGCAATATGGTAGGAATAGAAAATTTGCTACGAGGATCAATGAATGCTGTAGATCAAGCTGTACTTTTAGAACAAAAGAATAATAGAGGAAGAAATGCTACAACCACAGTTATTGGTGCCCACGCAGAAAATTCCCCCTTTTTTGACTTAGCAGCTGAATTGTTGATAAATTCAGTAGATGATTATATTAATGAGAAGGAATGGAAACCAATTTATGATGAACATAATTTAACTTATATGCCTCCTTCTTACTCTACTTATACTTCGCCAACAAGGTATAAAAAGGGTTTAACAAAAGCCCTTGAAGTTCTATCTAGGGCTGGCGCTATTGATACACTGCAACCTGGACTACCACCAGAAGTCTTCAAAAATTTAGTAAATCACAAGATGTCAGATCGTGAATTTGACGAGATTAAGCCCAGCTACGTTCAGTCTAAAGATGCACTCGTAATACAAAATGATCGTGTTATAGATGCATTAAACAAAGGCTCCTCCACTGTTGCTAAAGAAGCTATGGCAGATTTTGAGAAATCCTTAGATCATAGTCCAGGATTAAGGCTTGCTCTAGAAAGAAACCCAACTGCATTATCTAATTTGGCTGACATAGCGATTAATCAACCATTAGATCATCCAAATTTAACGAAAGTGTTAGGTAGGATTGCTATTGAGTCTTTAGATCAAAGGACGAATTCAGGTGAACAAAATATAACTAGAGCTTTAGAAAACAACCCAGCTTTAGCCAAATGTATGCAGTTTGTAGATGCTGTGAAGGCAGAATATACGGAACGTAAAGGTTTAGAAGAAAAGATTGATATAGCTAAAAATTATATTAAGCAAAATAGTGAAAAAATATCACAGGCTCTTAAACCAAAAGAACGACAAATTGATCCAACTCAAGATAGATCGGGTAAAACCCCTCAAGAGCTACAAATAGAAGGACAAAGAACACAACCTAACGCACAATCTTCAGATGGACCAGCTCAAACAAATACACCTGAGCAGACATCTCAAAATACTCCTCAGCCAACCGTGGATAAACGGCCGCCAATTTTTAACGTATTGGGTAAGAGAAAATCCAAAGGTATGAATGTAACCGATCTGCCTAACCCTATAAACATTAGATCAACTCCTAAATCTTTTGAGCAAAAAAGCACTTTTGAGATGCGCGAAGATATCCTAAGCGATATAAGAACTCCTGGAAGAGATAATGAAGTTACAACTTCAAAAATTCAAACATACTACGAAGAGTTAAATAAGCAAAATAAAGTAGCAGAAAGACCATTAGCTCATGAATTTGCTCGGACAAATGATGCGGAAGAGTTACGTCAGGCAGCTAGGGGGCTCGGTAATGAAATACATGCTAGGGATGACAAAGGAAACAGTCTTCTTCACATTATGATCCAAGAAGGAAATCTTCGAGGCGCCGAAAATTTATTATCCTCCGTTACTCCCATAAACAGAGCGCGACTTTTAGAGGGTATAAATGTAGAAGGACATACTCCTGCAGACGTCGCAATCAACTCTTATAAAGAGTCAACAGCTTCTAAGTCTCGAATGAAATTCATTAATGAAAGTAAAGAATCAACGGAGCAAAAGAAATTAATTAAAACCCTCGGGCTATTATATGATTTTGGAGCTATAGATACTATGAGAGACTACTTACCTGAAAGAGTCTTAAAAAAATTAGCAGATCATAAGATGCCAGATGCAGAATTTGCACAGATTAAACCTAGTGCTGTTGATAATAAAACAAAACTTGTAATGGCAAACGAGCTCGTGATGCGTAGTTTAGTGGAAGGCAATGAAGTAGACGAAAAAGCTCTGGGAGATTTTGTAAGCTCCTTAAGACATAGTCCAGGATTAAGACGTAGATTAGAACAAAATCCAGTTGTATTATCGAATTTAGTAGATCAATCTACTATTCACCCAGATTTACCAGAAGTACTAGGCACAATTGCTCTTGAGTCTTTAGATCAAAGAACGATGCCCAATCAGCAAAGCATAAATAGAGCTTTAGAAAATAACGAAGGCTTAGCTAGATGTATGGATTTTGCGTATAACACACAAGCACAAGAGAATTATATCAATGATAATAATAGGAAAGAATTAGAACAAAAGCTTCACTTAGTACAAACTTACTTCAATCCTGATATTGGAGATATATCAAAAGCAATACAAGAGCCTAAACCAGAACTTACCCAACAAGCTTCAGTTGAAATAGACAAAGAGATTAGACAACCTGTTACTGAGCTAAATCAAATCGACAAACCTACTGATCCAAAGCATTCACCACAAGAACACACACAAGCTGTTCAACAATTCTTGCAAACGGGTAAAGAGTTTATACACGCCATTGGTCAAGCTCCTCAAGAAATTAAATGGAGAGATATTGGACCAGGAAAACAAGAATTTAGATTTACTGTTGATGGTCAGAAAGAAGATAGAATTACTGCAAGCCTTGTCAAATACAAAGATGGAGGGGTATGTAGGCGTCTTGAAATTCCTGATACCATGGAATATAAGGGTGAGGTTAGCATGTCATTTGCCGTAAGGTATGATGGTAATGAAATGGTTCCTGATGCACCAGACGTACCTCGTTTGAACGTAAAGTTTGAAGGAGGAAAAAAAGTAGGATGTGAAATTACAGGTCGCTTTGAGCAAATCTTTGATAAAGGCAAAGATGATGAGCCGTTATATGCCATTAGAGATGGTAAAAAAGTTTATTTTGGAATGACATGTGGTGATTATAGAGCTCTGCAGGCAGAAATAAGTCAAAATCGCTCACAAGGTCTTGCTGGTGATAAAATTGAAAAATCTCAGCCCGCATTAGCATTAGATGGGGTAAACATTGGTCCAAATCGCCAAAAGCAGCAAGAGATATACAGACCACAACCATCTCCTACAAAGCCACAACGCACGTTAGAAGATATAGAGGGTACTGCACTTAGTGCTGCCGCCAAAATGTTTGACAAAGCCGAAAAAGCTGTTGCACAAAAAGAGGGCCAAGATGCAGCACTCAATGCAGCTGCAAAAATGTTTGACACAGCTGAAAAGGAGATTGCATCGAAACCTCAAACAATTCAATCACCTGAAGATATAGCAAAACTGCTAAAAGAAGCAGAGCAATCATTAGGATCAATGGAACGAGACATTACCAATCTAAAAAAGAAGCGTCAAAGTGTTTTAGATATTTTTGATGATAAACTTAATCAAGAAGCATCGCCTCAACAAAGAAAAGAAGATGAAAAGGCTTATACTCCAGTCAAAGAAGATGAGCTTAAGATGATAAAAGCAGATACGCAATATGATATATTTAAAACTCGCCTAGCAGGTTTAGAGGATAGAATTAACAACCCCCAGAATTATGGAACTGAAAATGCAAAAGATTTAAAAGAAAGTTTTCAAAACTTTCAAAACGATATCGGAGAGATAAAAAAAGAATTTCAGGTATTAAGCCAAGATTATGACGCTACCATACAAAATGAGACTCCCAGAGCTAAAGAGCAGCCTAAAATTGAAACTGAAGATCCTAAAGTAGAAACGCCCCCACAATCAGGACCTTCAGAACAAGCTATAGTTCCAACTCAAAGTACCAAAAAATTCATTGAACAAGGTAGCTTGGGACAGGTTAGTGGATTAGAGATGGAAGTAATCAAGGCGATACTTGAAGGTAAAGAAATTGACAGATTACGTTCAAGCTGGATTAAAAAAGCAGCTAAAGACATAGAAGGTCCACAAGAAGAAAGAAGAGCGGGTGCTGTAGAGAAAGTTGATAGTGCTATTAGAAAATTTGAAAGTATCGCTCCAACCTTAATAGCTAAAGACAGAGAAGACGCTTCCAAACAAGATATTAGTCAATCCGCAGGAGAAGAGCAAAGGAGAGTTCTTGAAGAAAGAGCCTTAAGAGGAATCATAGATGGTAGACGCACCTCAGATGAAAGTAGGATGCAAGATTTAGCAGCTAAAATGAAATTAGAAGAAATAGCAGCTAAGCAACCACAACCGCCAACAATACAGATACCGCCACAACCACTATTAGCCATAGAAGACGACCCTGCTCGTAGGACTAAGGCAGAGGATATCACGCCACCACCTCCTTCACGAAGACAGGCTGAAGAAGGGGCCACAGTTGATTCATCTCTATCGCCTGATATAAAACCTTCGCAAGAAATAGACCTCAATAAGTCTAACGATCCCGCTCGTAGGACTAATGCAGAGGATATCAAGCCACCACCTCCTTCAGGAAGACAAGCAGAAGAGGGGGCCACAGTTGATTCATCTCTATCGCCTGATATAAAACCTTCGCAAGAAATAGACCTCAATAAGTCTAACGATCCCGCTCGTAGGACTAATGCAGAGGATATCAAGCCACCACCTCCTTCAGGAAGACAAGCAGAAGAGGGGGCCACAGTTGATTCATCTCTATCGCCTGATATAAAACCTTCGCAAGAAATAGACCTCAATAAGTCTAACGATCCCGCTCGTAGGACTAAGGCAGAGGATATCAAGCCACCACCTCCTTCAGGAAGACAAGCAGAAGAGGGGGGCATAGTTGATTCATCTCTATCGCCTGATATAAAACCTTCACAAGAAATAGATCAAGATAAGGCGGTAGATCTCTCTAATTCTGAGCAAGCAAAATCTGTAACAACTCAACAATCAGTACAAAATACCTCCGCTGACAAAAAAGAAAATCAAGCAGCAAAGATTGCAGAAGATAATGCCATAGAACGTACTTCTAAAGAAGGAGCTGCGGCTATGGCTGCTGCTGCTGGGCTTGCAACAAATGTTGTAGCCACAGCAATTAGCTCTGCTACCCAAAACGTAAGTAAAAAAATCGCTAAGGAAAAAGTAGCAAATTTTGCCGCACCTCCATCTCAAGCTCAGACAATACCTCAAGAACCTCAAGCAGTTGCTGTATCAAATAATCAGCAGATTGAAGAGGATAAAAAAGCAAAAGAAAATTATATAGCAACTCTTGAAAATCGACGTGATGAGGCTCGAGAGTATTTAAAAGATATAAGTCCAGCTGTTGAAAATTTACAAAAAGGTCTAGAAGATTTAACGGAAAAAACTACCCAACTTAAATCTAATCATCCTATTCAACGAGACTTACCAAAACATCAAGAAAAATTCAATGAAGTACAAAATTTTCGTCAAGAGGTTGCAAATGGTCTAGCTGTTCTCGAAGAAGAAATCAAAAGAGTTAATCAATCAGATGCTACTGTACCAGATGAGCAAGAGCGTAGACAATTTGGAGCCCCCGTGAGAAGTTCCGAGGAAGATTTAAAATTAATTAACACTCTCTCTGATTCTATACAAAAATCTAATGAAGCTGGACAAAAAACTTTGGATAAAAAAGAACTTGAGAGGTTAAGGAAAACTGCAGCAAGGTTAGCTAAAATTCAACAAGGATTAAAGCAACAGCAAGATCAATTAAAAAGGTCAATTGAAAAAAGAAATGCAGCAACTACTATACAATCTGCATATCGTGGAATGAAGGGTAGAGAAGTTGCTAGAGAAGAAAAAGGAAAAGCAGATTATCTTGTCGCAATTCAAACTCGCAAGAATGAATCTCAAACATATTTAGATACTATTAATCCAGCTATTGAACAAACCTCTAAGGCTCTTGAAAAGTTAAAAGAGGATGCGAGTAAGCTCAAAAAACTCGAAGAAGTCGAAGGCTTTAAGGACAAAGCCAAGGATAGTCAAGATAAATACCAAGAACATAGCAACAATTTTAGAAACATACAGGGTGATCGTAATGAGATTCAGGATAGGCTAAATCAGCTGGATGAAGAAATGGTGAGAATGGAAAAACCTGGGGAAGTCATACCAAAAACTGAAGAGAGGCCAAAATATACAAATCCAATAAGAGATGTTGGGACTGCCATAGAAGTAATTAATAAATTTTCTGATTCAATCAAACAAACTAATTTAGAAGTAAACAATACCTTACGGGAGTATAATCAAGTTCAAAAAGCTCAAAAACAAGAAGCAGCTAGAATAGCAGAAATGGATAGGGGGCAATACATTAAGGCTCTTGAATCAAGAATATCTGAAGGTAAGTCTTATCTAAATAGTCTTGGAGAAGTGGGAGAAAGTCTTGAAGAATTGAAAAACACCGTAAAGCCTTTAAGAGAAGATCATCCTGCTAAACAAGATTATGCAAAAATCTCTAATGAGTTTGAAAATCGTAATACAGAAGTAGAAGATAGATTACAAGAATTAAGGAATGAGCTAAAAAGAGTTCAAAACAAACTTTCTCCTATGCCCAGCCAAGATGAAAGGAAAGCTTTGGAATCTCCTTTAAAAATTAACGAAGATGACATAAATAAACTAAAAGATTCAATAGCATCTTCTAAAAAGATGGGCCTTGATGCTCAACTTGAAACTGTTCAAGCAATCACGCCGCCACCACAACCAGAAAAAGCTATAACCACTCCCTTACCTCCAATGGCTCGTATTTTAGAAGAAATCCAGCAAGATCAACGAGAGAGTGTAGCATTAGCTTCTCAAGCACCAGTTGTACAACAAAAAGATGAAGAAATTTTAAAGACCCTAGAAGAAGCTAGGAGGGCAGTACAAAATATTGGTCAAGCCATACAAGATATCAATTCAAGATTTACGGGCATGATGGATACTCTTGATGCAAGAGACAAGCAAGAAAAAGTTGATAGACCAGGGGATGGAGTAATCAGAATAGACATTAAAGAGGCTCAAAATAAAGTCACTAAGGTCACTAAGAGGTATGATGAACTTAATAAACGGCTTGAAAATTTAGCGCAAGGTCTAGATTCTGAGGTATATGGTGATAAATATGGAAAACCCACGGAGGAGAAATTGAAAAGTATTATAAAAGAGGCAAAAGAGACAAATCAATCCATTCAGACAGTAAGAGATGAACATGCTATAACTCTAAATAATGAAATATTTAAACAATCTCCATCTGCAGAACAAAAAGCCGATGCACCTGAGCAGATAGTAAAACAAGAGACAGAGGCTCAGAAACCTAAACCAGAATTATCCTCTCAAACTCCGTTAGAAGAATCTCCATTACAAAATGAAGCAACTTCGCAAAATATTGGAAAATCGTCATTTTTACAACAACGCGAAAATCTCACGCTATCAAATAACGTAGAAGCCTTTGGAGAAAATTCTCTCAAGGGTGTAACTGTAGCAAGGTCTGGAAGCACTAGCCTTAAAGTAGAACAAACCTCTGTATCTTCAAGTGCAGATGTAGGGACTACATCGAACACTACCCAAGCAATGGCAGAGATTCAGACACCTGAAATTAGGACTACAGCTCCTGATTTAAGAAGAGGAGATGATACAACTCAAAAAACTGATAGCTTAGTACCAACAAACACCGATATGAGTAACGCACTTACAATAAACGTTGGATCATCAACTCCAAGCCAAACACCAGAAATAGCACCACCAGCTCCAACAAAAGCCACAGTTTCTATCGGGGGCCTTAATGTAATTGATAGTTCTAAATATGTAAAACCTGAAGTTACTACTCCTCTAACCGAAACAGCAGAACCGATCACGCCAAAACAAAGCGAAGCTGACAAACTCATAGAAAAAATAGAAGGTGATCTGAGGAAGATGCGTGATGCAACAAGCTCAGCTGGAGCAAAAAAAACAGGACTTATGGAAAACTTCGTAGAAGCTAGAAAACTAGGTGCTCCAAATCTTCCAACGGAAGAATCGCTTCAAAAACTAGGCAAAGATACATTAGATAGATTAGAAAAAGATTATAAAGAATTTGAAGAAAGGTTAGCAAAATTTAGAGAAGATAAAGAAAATCAGCAGGAAAGTTTAAACAAGTTGTCTAATGAGGTAGCCGCTAAAAATGGGCAAGAAATAGGATTGCTAAATAGTGTCACTACAAATATAGATAAACAAAATGCAGAATTAGAAAAAGCAATTCAGGTTGAAAGGCCAAAATTAGCAACGACTGAGCAATATGCTCAAGCACAAAAAAGTATTGATGACATACAACAAGAAGTTAGTAGACTAAGGACAAAAATACAAGATATAAGTCAAAAGGATTTAGAAGAATTAGCTATAAATTCAACACTTATGCCTAAGGAGCTCAAGAACAGGTTACAAGGAACATCTTTGACAGGTGATAACATAGGAGAAATATTAAATAAAGAAGTTAACAAACTTGAGGAAAAAATAGAAAAAACAAGAGAAACTTTAAATTCACCAGATTCTAAACGATATATTAAAACTAACGATATCTTAAGCATACCAGGTAGTTTAAGAAATGACCTAAAAGGTATTAATAATAATTTGACGGACATTAATCAAAGTATACAAAAATTACCAAAACTAAAAGTCAAAACTACAGCACCGGAAGTAGTTAAAGAATCTGATGTACCCCCATCAGCTCCTCTGGTCGCAAGAGCGGCAGAACCGGATACTAACTCTTTGCCTTTACATCCATTACCCACAAATACTAAGGAACAAAGCGCTCCTAACCCTGTTGAACAAAATATTTCTCTAACACCGCTACCACCTCTGGAAATAAAAAGATCAGAGCCTCCGAAGCCTGAACCAATGAAGGAGGAATTAACAACATTGTTTAATCAAGCTAATGAACTTCTCAAAAAACAAGATGATGCTAATAAACAATTTTCTAATAAAGTGAATGAAATCGAACTAAAAATTGAGGCACTAGAAGGCGCCGATCCTGATAAAGCAAGTAAGGCCTATAGTCAACTTAATGAAATACAAAAGAGAGAAGGTCTAGTTTCGTTTAAAGAGTTAGAAAAAATAGAAAAAGACGTAAACTTAAAAGACGAAGAAAGGAAAAAAGCTTTGGGGGGATTCGTGCGATCTGTAGAAGAATCTATAAAGACTACTACCAGCAAGAATCAAGAATTAGAGGAATTTTCTAAAAATATGGAGACAACCTCCTTAACAAAAACCCTAGAACAAAACTTAGATATCAACACTCAAACTCAACCTATACAAAACCAAACTCCAGTATCTTCGCCTGAACCTGTAACAAGAACTGCAGATCTACCTCAGTCACAAAGAGAAGAAGTAGCCACAGAACAGTTTCGGAGTGTATTGCAACAAATAACAGAAAGACCAACGAAAGAAGATCAAAGCAAACTTAACACAGTATATAGAAAAGGCTATAGTGGAGCTAAGAATAGAGTAAGATTAGCCCCTATCTCAAATGCTCCGACCATACCACCTCAAGTGGTTCAGGTTCCTCCCCCCCATCCTGTTCCAGTTCCTCCTCCCCATCCTGTTCCAGTTCCTCCTCCCCATCCTGTTCCAGTTCCTCCTCCCCATCCTGTTCCAGTTCCACAAAGTGTTGAAGAGTCAAGACCTCGCCAAGCTTCAACTATGCCTCCTAAACCTCCAATATCTACACAGGCACCAACAGCTGTAAGAGATTCTTCACCTCTACCTCAAGCAGTCCCTACAGGTCCATCACAACCTGCAGTTATTAGCCCAGCCCCGCCAACAGTCAGTGATACACCAAGTCAAACTACTAAAACTGGATCTGATAATGTTAACCGAGGTGAGAAATTAGTAGAGACTTCTACTCCATCAACGCCTGTACAACCGACAACTCTAGAATCACCATCTGTACCTCAACCAACAACGACAGATTTAAGGAAAGTAAGTGAAATAAGGGTACAGTCAAATGATATTTCAGTTAATAAACAAACTGAGCCAACTACTAATCCAGTTACTGTAACTTATGGAAATTCTGCAGCCGGAAAACAAGAAAAACAAAGGCCAGTGTATGGTTCGGGAGTAGGGCAATCATTCCCTCTAGACGAAACAAATAATAAAGCTTTAAGCACAGAAGCACAACCTTCTACAACTCAACATTCTGAAGGACGGGGACAATTGTCAAAGGCTGATTTACAACCATTACCAAGCATTCAGTCCAATTCAAACCGATCAGCTGACCCATGGGTTAAGAAATCTTTGGACCAACTGGCAAAAGAAGCCTCTGATAAAGCTGCGGCTGCCCCAGAACATGCTAAAGTTGCTAATTCAGCATCTACTACAGATCTGCACCTCCCAGCAAGAAACGAAACTCAAAGCGTAAATGAACGTTTAAGTGAAATGACAGGTAATTTAGCGGGTGGACCCAAACCTAAAGACCCTAATCTGTCTGATGGAAAAAATACATCTTCGGCTCTCGAGAAAGACGGCGATAAAGAGCCTATACAAAGCGCTGTAACTGTTTGGGGAGAAGTTCCAAAAAATCAGCAAAACACAACACCTAGACCAGAAGATTTATCTGGTTTGGCAAAAGTTGCTGACGAAGCGGCTAAATTATCTGGACTAAAACAAGAACGGAAAACGTTAGAAGGAAAATTAGAAGAAGCAACTGTAAATAAGGTAAAAAATACTACCTTGTGGAGTAAGATTCCTTTAACGCAAGCGTGGGCAGAGAGTGATAACTCCAACAAAGTTTATGACCAGGCACATAAAGAATTAAACGAAGTGGACAATCAAATAAAAACTTTAACAGTCCCAAGAAGCGACAAAATGCAACAACAAGGTTTAGAGGGGCCTGAAGCGGTATTTTCTTTACCACAAGGCCTTATGAATCCTGAAGGAAATCCTTATCAAAAATCATCTCCAGGAGCAAACCAAGGGGTTACGGATACATGGGCAGATGCAGTAAATCACATAAATGGTTTTACGCCAATAAGAGAAATACTAGAACAAGATTCTACAAACAAAGGTGCAATTCAAGAAGCGCAAGACTTATTTGAAAATTATGATCACGACATTGAAGGTAACGCCGTAGCATTTTCTTGTTATACAAATCTGCGACATGGTGGTAGAGCTGGTAGTAATATAGCGAAACAATTAAATGTTTCAAAAAATATTGCAATTAGAGAGGAGCTATCAAAAACATTAGGGGCAGAAATGAAACGTAGTCTTGAAAGACAACAATCTTTGGGATCACCGACAGTTCACAGCAATACCACTCCTAGAGGTAATCAACCTAATAACAAACACCATAAAGGGGGAGCATTCATAGGGTAAAAAGTTTTATACGCAATAGTTTAGTCTAAAAGTATAGAGGCTATAGATCATACTCCAACTAAGGTTTATCGCCATTTTTATAAATTTATTCCTGTTTTATCAAAGACTTGGGCCAGTCTTTTGCCTTGTATTAGGTCTGGGAGTGCTAATGGTTCTAGAACGTTTCAAAGGTCTCAAAGAGGACGCTAGTTGTTGGATTATTGTAGGAGGCACTATTGATGCCTTGTAGCTGTCGCGGTGTTTTGATGTTAGTATTTTTGCTAAACTGTCAGAATTAGACATTTTATTTTGATACAGTTCATCTCTCGTGTTTTTACCTAGTTGTTTGCCAAACATCATGGCTTGTTCAGGTCCAAGATTAGAGTATTCTGGTTTATTTGCTATATCTACGGCTGCTGATACAATTGCATTGATCACTTGGTATGGTGGAACTCCTTTTTTTGATAAATCCTCTTTAAAAGGGGTTTGTTGACCTGTAACTTTTGCTATCATACCCGCCGCTAAGGCTACAATTACTTCTTTTTTGCCTTCAACTTCGTCATGCTCCACAAGCTGAGTCGCTAAAATTGTTCCCACCAAGTGTGGCTTTAACTTTCTGCTTGCTTGTAAAGTATCTGCATTTTGTATTAACATATCTGTTATTTCTGTTCCCAATCCTATGCTATCAAGATCAAATTTACTTTTATCTAATTTCTTAAAATTCAATAAAGCTGCTTCGTGTTGTTGTTTATTGTATTTTAAACCTTGTTCGTTTGGTTTAACTTGAGAGATAATAGCCCTGGCAGCGCTATTAGCAAGTTCTTTTATTTTTTTGGGATTATTTTCTAAAGCTTTAATGCTTTTGGGACCAAGTACGTCGACAAAATCTTGTACTACACCATTTAGCCCTGCTATATCATTGGAGTTTTCTACGGCTTCAATCGCTTTTTCTAGATGCCCGGCTGTGAAATTTGCTCGAGCTTCTGGACTTCTTAAATATTCAACTACTTGTGTAGTAACTTGAGTTTTAGCTTCGGCTTCATCAGTGATGATTTGGATTTTAGCTTGAGAGTAATTATTATCGCTCATAATATGATTATAATATGTTTAATCATTATCTTAAGCTAAAAATAGATGAGTCATGTAAATTAAATAACCTTTGAATTGCTGTAGATCAATCTCGCTACTTTTTTACAACATAATCTAAAAACTAAAGAGCCTTTTCGCTTTTTATTCATAGTAGCTCGTAAGTACCTTTTTATAACATCCCCATTATTTTCAAGATATTCGATAGTTATTTACTGCTAGTAATTAATATGTCAGAATGATTGGCATTGAAACTTATATGTAGATATACTATAATAAAAATGTGCAGGTTTGCATTTTAGTGTAACTAAAAATACATGGTATTTGTATGATAAGAAATCTAACACCTAAGAAAGATAAGCTTTCTTTATCCAATATTCAAAATCGCTTGAATAGTATGTTTGAGGACTTTTTTGCGGACGTGCCAATTATTCATGGAATGACGCCAATGCGACAATTTCCTTCAGTTAATGTTGCTGAAACTAAAAACGAAATAGTGATTCAGGCAGAATTACCGGCCGTGAATAAAAACGATATCAAAATAGATACACTCAAAGATCGCATTATAATTACTGGGGAGAAAAAAGATGAAAATCGTCAAGAAGAATCTACTTTTCATCTTTATGAAATTTCGTACGGTAAGTTTCAAAGAAGTATTAACTTGGGTTTTGACATAAATCCAGATAAGGTGGATGCTTCGTTTTCTGACGGCGTACTTGTCATCAAAGTTAGAAAACCTGAGGAAAAAAAGGATACAGTTAAAACCATTCCTGTGCACTAGGAATGGTGCTGTTTTATCATAATAATACTTTCTATAAGACTTTTTAACTATAATTCATAAACATACTTTTAAGCGTTAAAAAAATTTTCACTTGACAACTTATGGGATATATGTTTAAATAACAATTGTACCGATCGTTCGGTACAATTTTAATAATTAAAACAAGCAAGATATTATGAATAAATATGGAATCGTAATTTTATCAAACCCAAACCATAATCAAGAAGAATCTTTAGGTAGAGTACTTAATGCTTTAGTATTAGCTAATGATTTGAATCAACAAGGTAAGGAATTTCAAATCTTTTTTCAAGGAACGGGAACTCTTTGGGTAAATCTTTTAGAGGATGCATCACATCCTGGTCATGCTTTATATATGAATGTAAAACAAAAAGTAAAAGGAGCATCAAAAGCTTGCGCAGATATTTTTAAAGCCAATGTGACAACACTTCCGTTACTAGAAGAATTTCACATTCCTAACGTAGGAGGGGCAACAAGCCTTGCAAAATATATGCTGGAAGGTTATCATATGGTTTCATTCTAAGTATATGAAGAGAAAAATAATAGAACTACTTATACCGGTAATTTGCAACAAGGGATACTCAGAAATGAGTATCTCTTGCATAGCGAATGCAACAAAATTAAAAAAATCTAGTATCTATCATTTTTTTCCTGAAGGCAAAAGTCAAATAGCTCTAGAAATTATATTATACGTAGATGAAATATTATCAGCGCAATTTAATGAAATAATAAGCAACGACGCTGCTCCTAAGGTAAAATATTATAAATTGCTGGATGCTTTATCTGATTTTTATCAATTTGGCAAACGTAATTGCTTACTTGACGTTACAACAATTGCTAATGCAAATCCAAAAATACAAACAGCATCTAAAAATCTTTTGAATAAATTAATCAATACATTCTATTTAGTATTTACAGAACGCGGTCTTAATAAGCAAGAAGCTGAGCAAAAGGCTGTAGAAGTTATCACATTAATACAAGGAAGTTTGATATTATGTAGAGCTACAGAAGAAAATAAATTATTTTTAAACTTGATAAAAAGTTTAAAATCTAAATTTGATTTGTTAGATCACTAACTAAATTTTTTTGGTGAGATATTTAGAGCATCTGTGTGAGTATTGTCAAAAAAAGCAATACATTAAAATATACTTCATAACAATAAATAACAAAGCCCCAAAAACGTAAAAAAGCCAAAATTATCTGTTAGAGCAGTGAGAAATACGCTTGAAGCAGTAGCTGGGTCCAAATCCATACTATCTAATATGATTGGGATCAATGTGCCAAAGAGTCCCGCAACTATAAAATTTAATAATACCGAAGCAGCAAATATCAGACTTAGAACTGAATCTCCATAAGTGACAAAAATTACTAAAGATCCAATCCCCCCAAGAAGCATGGCATTGAGACAACTAGCTGTTATTTCTTTTATAATAATCCTTGTTATGTTTGATTTATTAATATCCTTTTTTGATAATGCTCTTACTGTTACGGTCATGGCCTGTGATCCAGCATTACCTCCCATCGATGTTACAATTTGCATAATAGAGGCTGTTGCAATAACTTTAGAAATTGTATTACTAAATTTAGATATCACTATAGCGCTGATAAAGGCTATTACTAAGTTCATAAAAAGCCATAAAAATCTGCTTTTAGTGGTCTCAAAAATAGTGCTAAAAGTATCTTGACGCACACCGGCTAATCCCATCATATCGGTTTCTGTGCTCTCTTCAATAATATAAAGCATATTTTCTATAGATACGCTACCTACAAGCTTACCCCCTTCATTCACAACTGGTACGATTGCAAGAGCATACTGTTTAAAGAAGTATACTAGCTCGTTGATTTCTTCATATGCGCGTACAATTTTTAACCCTTTGTTAAACAAACTACTTATAAGAGTATCGCCGCTATAAAAAAATAGTCTATGTAGCGAAATAGTAGAAATAGGTCTATATTGCTTATCAACAATAATTGCCGCATGCGGGTCTTGATCCATCTTATGTCTTTTTAGGGCAGCAATACTTTGGTCCACTGTCCAATGTTCGGCAAAGACTAGGAAATTAGTCTCCATAATACGGCCAACCGTATCGTGAGGATAAGTTAAACCTTCAGTGACAAGAGCTTTTTTGTTATCTGAAAAATGTTCGATTAAGCTACGAATCACATGTTCATCGTAGTCGTCAAGAACCTCAATACAATCTTCTAAATCTAATGTTTCGATAAGATTTGCAAGTGTTTCATATCCTAAAACTTCAAGTAATACGTTTTTAGCGCTTTCTCCCATCCAGACAATACTCTCTGGATCAAAGCTGTCCTGAGTAATGCTAATAATGGCTTTTTGCAATTTGTTCGAGCTGTGGTCTAGAACGGATGTAAAATCACTTGGATGTAGTTTTTTTATTAAGGTTTTAATGGCTGAGGTTTTATCCTCTT
Organism: Candidatus Phycorickettsia trachydisci; assembly: GCF_003015145.1. Lineage (NCBI taxonomy): Bacteria > Pseudomonadati > Pseudomonadota > Alphaproteobacteria > Rickettsiales > Rickettsiaceae > Candidatus Phycorickettsia > Candidatus Phycorickettsia trachydisci. The sequence goes on from NZ_CP027845.1 coordinate 34,216, forward strand.
CAAAAAGAGCGCTTATTTGCTCAATAATTTCATCGATATTTTCGACGTATAGAGGTTTAAAGGTCTTTTTACGTGCCATTACATCTTTTTTAGTTTTTAGTTAAACTATTGACATGGTGCGGTCGAGAAGATTTGAACTTCCACTCCCGTTAAGGAACGGCACCCTCAGTGCTGCGCGTCTACCTTTTCGCCACGACCGCTTACAGATTTTGTATATGATAATTCTGATTTGCTAAGTATAGAGGGCTTTTTGAAGCACACGAGCAAAGCAAAATTGATATAAAACATATATGCAACATTTGCAGCATCAAATAAATCTGTTAAATTAGTATCCTGTGTGATTCTATACTAATTTTGTGTTTATTAAAATAAAAAATTTTGCTCATTTTAAAGTACAAGTTGCAATTTTGCTGATAGCAATCAGCTGCGGCCTTTCTTTGGTCTTAAGCACCTGTATGCTCAACTTCTGGCTTGCAAAGGAACAAATAGCCCATTCTACAATAAGCCTGTTTGCCCTTATCAATTTGCCTTATTGCATAAACTTCTTATGGGCCCCCTTAATAGATAAGTCCAATCTGCCCTATTTGACAAAAAAGATGGGACATACACTTGCTTGGATATTTGTGCTTCAGATCATTCTTGCTGCATGCGTTTTTGTTTTAGGATGCTCTCGCCCTGATAAAAACCTAAATGAGGTCGCTGTTCTTGCATTTACTATCGCTTTATTAAGCTCTACGTACAGCAGTTTAGCAAACGCTCTGCGCAGTGAAATCCTAAAACCAAAAGATCAGGGCGCAATCTCTGGAATATATATATTTGGCTATCGCACGGGTATGCTGATAGGAGGTTCGGGCGGAATATATGCTTCGATTCACATAACTTGGCAAGATATTTATAAACTCTCAGCTGTTTTAATCTTCTTGATAGCACTTGTTTTACCAAAGCTTTTAGGGCGCATTAGCCAAGCGCGCGAAAATACGAGTGAGTCTAGAAAAATAAAATTACAAGATATATTAAAACCTATAGGTTCAACGTTATTTATATCCATTATTTTTCTCTTTTTAATTTTATACCGCATTCCCGATAACTTCATTACTGTAATGATTAATCCATTTCTACTTGATATTGGGTTTACTGAAGCAAAAATTTCAATTGGCTCAATGCTTTATTCAAGCGTAGGAGTTATGTCTGGAGGGATACTGGGAGGATATTTGATGCGTAAGGTTAATATAGTACAAGCGTTATGGTATTTTGGTCTAATACACTGCATTGCGCACTTGTTTTTTATTTTGTTATCAATCGTAGATAACAACTTAACTCTTTATTTATTTACAAGTGTTTTTGAAGGCGTTACAGGTGGTATGGCTATGACTGCTTACATATCGTTTATTACAGCAATCTGTAAAGGCGAATATAGGGCAACTCAACAGGCTTTATTTTCAAGCGTTATGGGAATTTCTCGCTCTGTTCTTCCTATGGTAGCAGGATTTCTCGTTATGCACTTAGGATGGACATCATTTTTTATGTTATCAACCTTTATAAGTGCGATAAGCCTCTGTTTACTGTTTGTAATGCGTCAAAAATTTTGGCATCATATTTATGGTTAATAGAGCATTGCTTGCGAGATGATTATTTTTGAGGTATTTTTAGGAATAAGCGGGCGGAAAACCGGAGAATACTTTAATGTATTTGAGGATTTGAGCATGTGCTTATGACGACAAAAGAGCCAAAAAGAATTCATCTCCTATGATACCATTTATTAAAATGCATGGCCTTGGTAATGACTTTATCTTTATTGATAAGAAAGATTTACCAATATCTTTTAACGCAGAATTTATCCAGAAAATTGCCCATCGCAAGACGGGAATTGGCTGTGATCAGTTGATAGTACATTCTTTTCTTTCCCCAAAACGCTACTCGATGGAGATATATAATGCTGATGGCTCTAGTGCTAAAATGTGTGGCAATGCAACAAGATGCTTAGGTTTGCATATTTTTGAGCAGCATCAAGAAAGAGATTTGGAGATTATTGTTGGGAATAAAGTTCTGAAAGTAAAAATTTTAGATAACGGCTTAATTCAGGCTAATATGGGAGAGGCCCAATTTGAAGCTGAATGGATGCCTAAGACAAGTGCCGTAACAGATATCGCTTATCTTTATGGCTTAAACCCGAAAGAAATAGTTTGTGTTGATTTGGGTAATCCTCATATTGTTATTTTTTATAATAACTTAAGCGACCAAGATAAACATTCGTTAGGAGATAGACTACAAAAAATGTTTGAAAAAATTGGCGGTATAAATGTCAATTTTGCAAAGTTTATAGAAAATCAGATTGATTTAGAAGTTTGGGAACGGGGTGTTGGCTTTACAATGGCGTGTGGTAGCGGAGCATGCGCAACCTTTGCTGCAGGTAAAAAGTTGAAATTTATTGATCAAGATGTTATAATTAGGTTTCATGTTGGAAATTTATTTATGTCATCTCTAAATCAAGATATCATTATGTCAGGCAGTGCTCACAAAATTGCAACGGGTTCATATTATGGATAAAATTGCAAACGACGTTGAAGTTGTTACCTTCGGATGCAGGCTAAATACATATGAAAGTCAAGTGATCAAGCAAAATGCTGCTAATGAAAAATTAAAAAATGTAATAGTTTTTAATACTTGCGCAGTAACGGCCGAGGCTACTCGTCAAGCAAAACAAGCCATAAGGAAAGCTAGAAAAAATAACCCAGATAGCAAAATCATCGTTACAGGATGCGCTGTTCAGTACTCACCTGAAGAATTTACAGATATGCCTGAGATAGATCAAGTTTTAGGCAATGAAGAAAAATTAAATCCAGCAAGCTACAGGCTTGATGCTCCAAAAATCCTAATCAACGACATCATGTCAGTTCGTAATACTGCAGAGCATATGATTACCGCATATCACGAGCAAACAAGAGCATTTTTACAAATTCAAAACGGATGTAATCATAGATGTACATTTTGTATGATCCCTCTTGCGCGCGGTAATAGTCGTTCCGTTCCAATTGGTCAAATCTCAAGTAATATTGCCTATTTAATTGCTAAAGGTTATCAAGAGGTTGTATTTACTGGGGTAGATATCACGGAATATGGCTCTGATCTTCCTGGCACTCCGACTATAGCCCAAATGATCAAAAGAATATTAAATTTAAATCCACAATTAAAAAGACTCAGACTCTCTTCTATTGACGTTGCAGAAATTGATGATGAATTGTTTGAATTAATGGCATATGAGCCAAGATTAATGCCTCATTATCATATAAGTCTCCAGGCCGGTGATAACATGATATTAAAGCGTATGAAAAGAAGACATACTAGAGAACAGGTTGTTGATTTTTGTCATCGTTTAAGAGAAATTAGAGGTAATGTATCGTACGGCGCTGATATTATTGCTGGATTTCCAACAGAAACAGATGAAATGTTTAATAACACTAAAAACCTAATCTCAGAGGCTGGTCTGCAGTTTTTGCACATATTTCCTTACTCAGAGCGCTCCGGCACACCTGCTGCTAGAATGCCTCAGGTTGAAAAGAATTTACGCAAAATGCGAGCAAAAATTTTGCGTGATGAAGGAAAAAAAGAGCTGTCAAAGTTTCTAAATAAGCATGTAGGTAGCAAAGCTATAGTTTTAACAGAAGATGGAAGCATCGGTCATACAGATAATTTTATTAAAGTTAAGTTATCAAGTGAAAAGCCGTCAAATATATTGCTAGAGGTGGATTTATCCAAAGTGGAAGGAGATTTAATGTTGGCTGAGGTTGCGTAAATGAAAGATAGTGTATGCATTTTGGGTTCTGGTGTGTGGGGAACAGCTCTTGCTGTAGCTATGAATAATAAATTTGGTCGCTGCACCCTGTTCACAAAAAATCCAGCCACTTTTAATTCCATTAATCACTCTAACACAAACAAAGGTTTTGTTTTAGATAGCACAATAAAAGCGGAACTAGACTTAGAAAAATTAAATCAATATCAAAATATCATAATTGCATCTCCTTCTTACTCAATACGCCAAGTAATAAAAGATTTGCAGTCAATTAATCTCAATCCAGAGGTTAATTTAATTATTTCTACCAAAGGATTAGATACAGTAAAAGAACAGTTTTTATCAGAGACTTTTAAGCAAAATTTCAAAAACCAAATTATGGTTTTAAGTGGACCAAGTTTTGCTGATGAAGTTATTGCGGGTAATCTTACAGCTGTTAATTTAGCTTCCGAAGATGAGGCTTTAGCTGAAAAGGTTGCTGATATTCTATCAAGTGATAAGTTTATAGTGGTTCCGTCAACAGATGTTATTGGGCTGCAGTTATCAGGCATCATGAAAAATATCTTGGCTATACTATCTGGTATACTAACCGGTCTTAGTTATGGAGAGAATACAAAAAGCGCGATACTTGCCAAAGGTATCTCTGAGATTAAGCTCTTTGCAAGGACTTTAGGATCGAATCAAAATTCTAGTGAATTAGGTATTATAGGGGATACATTGCTTACTGCGTTGAGCAAAAAATCTCGTAATATGAGCTTTGGATTAAATCTGATACAAAATCCTAATTCCGGACATGATAAGCTTGTTGAAGGCAAACTTGCAATCGAGACTTTACGCAAAATTGCAAAGAAGAATGGCGTGAATTTGCAAGTAATAAACTTAGCGGCTGATTGTCTGAGTTTAGCAGCAAGTAAAGAGCTCGGTAGACTAAAGTCCCTCATAGATAAAGCTTTTTCTCATGTTGTTTTAGAGGTATAAATTTTTTATTACTCAGACAAAGCCATTAATAAACTGGATCATCTAGTTCACATTGCCTAATTTATTACTACATACCTTCTTCACCTTGATAAAAATAATCTTCACCCATAGAGTGGGTTTCCCAAGAATCATCGTAAGAATCAAAATCGCCTATTAATACTTCCTCTGCCATCTTACACCCATTATCTCCAGGTTTATATGGAATCTCCTTCGTTTCAAAACCTTCGCTATACAACCTACCCAATTCTTCATGATAAATAATCTTTGAAAAAAATATATATTTTCCTTGGGAGGTTTCCATCATTGATGGAGCTATAACCCTCATATTCATATTTTTTTACTAATATAGTAACCTTCTGTACCATCTTGGTTATGTATTGTCCTGATACCTTCTTCTTCAGATGAATCACAAAAACCTTTACTCACAGCGTTATATAACCGTTGTTTTGTTACTTTATCCAAATATAAATTTCTGGTAATTACTGCATATTCTCCTTTTTTTACTTCAAAAACTTCTGGATTACCAAACTCATAATCCTCTCCTTCAAAGCGACAAGTAGATTTATAATCAGAGACTTTATGCTTACAATATGTTTTAGCAAACTCCGTTAATTTAGCCTTTCTCATTTGTTGTAATTGATGAAACTTACGAGCTCTTTCATTCCAATCAACAAGTTGGCTCCATTTTTCTTTATCATCGATAACTGCGATTTGAGAAGATAATTGCCCATTCTCTTGAAGATTAGCAATATCCAAAGACTCCTGTTCTTGAGTTGGTGTTAGCTCTAAAGTTTGGGTCTCTACAAATTCGGTAAAGTATTTTAAACTTTCTACTTCTCTAATCTCAGCTTCAAGACCTTGAGCGTCCTTTGGAGAGATTGTTTCTAAATAGTCAAGGTATTCTCGATAATCAACATCTTCTGACCCTTCTCTAACCAACTTTATGACCAATAACTTGTTTATATTAATGATAGAAGATTCGCAATCTTTTAGGTGATCTTGATTATTCTCGTATAATGTATTAACTAAGGTTGTATATTGAGCGCATTTCTCTAAATACTTCGAAGCTTCATTAGAAGCTTTTAAAGAAGCATTATAAAATGCACAAGCAATCACTAAACTACCTTCTAAAGAAAGACTCTCATCTGCTATTCCTAAATTATCTAGTAGAACATTTACCCTAGGATGATTACAAAAAGCTATAAGAATACTAAGTTCTATCGAAAACTTAACTTTGGGAACGGCATTTATATCTTGCAGTTGGTTCAATAAATTTGCAACGTTTTCTATCGGTTTATTGATTTCACAGTAAAAGAATATTTTATCTATTAAAAAATCCATCTTAATAGCATTTTGCAAAAGGGGATCTGCTATTATTTTCAACAATTTATGCTTTGCTATATTGTGTTTTTTAAAAATCTCTTCACTGCTAGAACTAACCCTATCATCACTTTTCTTAAACCATGTCAAACATTTTTCTTTAAGCTCTTCAGGCCAATAAGATATGTATTTTTCTAACCATTTATTCTTTGTATCACGATTTCTTATATTACGTAGACTTGTGATGTAGACATCAGCTTGCCTAAAAACATCCTGAGGTCTTTCTTCTATCGATTGAATATAATAATCAAATCCTTTTTCTATACTTTTATAGTTCCAATTATAGTTAGCAATAGTATTTAAAGCGTCATTTATTGTTTGTTTGCATGGATATTTTTGAGATTTTAAATCTTTAATACCATCTTCTAATTCGCCAATAAGTTTCGTAAGCTCATTCAAATTTGTTTTATTTACAACAAGATGTTCATCAGTTAATCTATTTTTAATCCTCAAAGACCAAGAGGTATAAATTTCTTTTATCTCCTTATTGAAACAACTTTCTAATTGCTTAAATGATTTTATATCTAATAAGTCAGCATAAAATCTTAAGGTCCAGCTAATGCAGAAGTTTTTTAAATACTTACTTATTTGTTCCATTTTTGTTGGATTCTCTGTATATAACCCCTTGAGATAAACATCTTTTTTAAACAGATCGCAGAGCTCTTGATCCGTTATTTCTTCTTGTTTAAATATTTTATTGACTATTTTTGCTAAATCATCAAAAGCGCTGTACCAGATCATATCCAACCTGTATATACTAGCCTTATCGATTTGTTCTTGATCTCTTAAAAATTTAAGAGGTAAATAAATATGTTGAAGTTCATCATCCATTATTTGGAGACTTTCATTTTCAACATAAGGATAAAGTTTAGACTTCTTATTTCCAAAAATTTTCTCTCTAAATAGTGGATTATTAATCATTTTTAACCACGATTCGGTTCCAATTCCATACTGTTCCTTCAAAAAAATCACAAGTTCTTTAAAATTATTTTGAATTCTAGGGAGATCTATCTTTGCTATGGGATGATTATCTATAATATGGGAAACATTAGTTAAGATATATAAATATTGCATAGGCTTTTGATCCTTAAATTCCTTAGAAATTAGCTTGACAATTTCTAAAAGCTCCGGATGGTAAACTGAATGGGTAGATAATAAAACTATCGCGTCTCCTATAACGCCATCTATATCTATAGTTTGAATGTCCTGTGTTAAAAATGGAAATTTATTTTTGATAACTGTTTCAATTTGTTGGTAGTTTTCTGTTAATTCTAATTTATGCATTTAATAACTATTATTAATTTTTTCATAATTATATACTTACTAAATTTAAAAGTATATCATTATAAAATTACAAAATATTTTAGATTAGATTCTATAATTACATATTTATAATCAAGATTTTAAATTTTCAATACACTTAGTGCAAAGAGAGATAAAATTTAATTTTCTCTTATGATTTCAGTGTCTAGTTTTAATTCAATTTTTTATAATCTAAATGCAAATTGAAAAAATGATATTATCAAGAATAAAAGTCTGCATATTCCTCTTTTTCAAATTTCTAATTTTTACCTAAAGTTATACCCTATCGTACTAAATAGATTGCTTTTTGATTGTTTGCGATTTAAAAATTATTGTGTTACATAATATTTAGTTTTGAAATCATTAAGTTAAGATAAGATTTTTTGAATAAAGTGATTGCATATACGGTACTTTTTTGGTACATTTTAGTAAATTTAATGATTCAATTGTGTATTTTATGTTTAAACATTCTAGCAAATTTTTAAGTTCAATGGTTAATAGATTTGGCAACAATCTTACTAAGCCTTTCTATAGCGGATTTAGTGATCTTAAATATATGGGGGTCTCAGAAAAATTTATTGCAGAATGTAAGGCTAAAAGTCACGCTAAAATGGCATCAAAAGACTTGGGCACAATTGTTAAAAATATTCCACAAATGTATATCTACGGCCAAGCGGCTGGTTCCCAGTATATTCAAAACACTTTAGAATGTGCTGATCGAGCAAAAGATTTATTTATAGCAGAAGCTACCAAAGGCACTATGCAGGCTCCAATGAAACAGGTTTTATCCACCCCTGTAAACAATGCTTTGAATATAGTGACCTGGCCTCTTGATAAAATATATCCTCTTTTTATGAAAAATCCAGCAGCAACATCTGCGGTGTATAATGCATTCAAATTTGCTCTTGGACCAGCCAATCTGATCAACTTTACTAAAAGCGCTCTAAATATTTCAGGTGGTTTATATGGATCTGCCATTCATAGTTATAAAGCTTTCGATAATGGTATTAAGTTACTCACTTCTTCTGATATTCCAGGTGAGGAGATGCATCATGATTTAACTCCCGCAAAGTTAGAAGAGCCCGGAGTAGAAGAATTGGGAGTGGATAAATGGGGAGTTCTTGAGTTAAGTACGGGGGAGCTGCAATAAATTCAAATTGGATTAATCAAGCTAGGAAACTCTCTGATAGTATTGCAAGTAATGTCATCAGTCTCATAGAATACCTTACGTAATTTAGATGAGGTATTCCATATACTTCTGACCAATTCCAAGATGATATTAAGAAACAACAACTTGCTTTGATGTAAATATATTAGGCATCATTAGCAAACCTGAGTATTTTACTGACAAAAGTGCGTGAAACTCAACAGCTTTGATATATTTTGATACTACTGTCTATAATTATGCAGTCCAAAAACATAAAAAACTTATTTGTTAAAGCTTTTCTGCCTATTTTTATAGTCAATTAACTTGAGATTGAGATTTTTATGCAAAGAGTTTTTAATTTTAGCGATGAATACGAACACTTTGCATGCTAACAGAGCATGAGTATCAATTAGATAAAATGAAAAATTCAGAGTAGAAAAGTCCTAATCTTCGGTTAATTAACTATGTAGAGTGAAATCAACACCTCTCCAATTCATCTAATCACCCTTAAAAACATATTTTATCTTAATTATAATTATCATTTAATAACTTAAACATAATAATATTTAAAATAATAATATTATTACTTGATATTAAATAATATTTATTATAATATATAGATTTTAATATTATAAAACTTAAATAATTTTAAGGTTATGGCTAAAACAGATAAAGGTAATCGTTCTATAAATCAAATTAACGAATATATAGAAAATCCAACCCAGACCTTGGTCCGTGTCAGGGAAGGGGAGATGGAGCAAGGAACAAATGGAAACGCAAGAATAAGCTTTAGAGAAAATGTACCTTATGCTGCAAGCGCTAGTTCCTCAATTATTTCAAACCCATTTGATAATACCTCTAATTTGAAAAGATCTTTAGAATCAGAAGGAGCGACGCAAAAATCTAAAAAAGCTAAATATAACTTGGGTAGTGGGGCGAGTTCGCATAGTGCAAATTTTGCAAACGCGGTAAGTGGTTCTAGTAATGGTAAATCCTTTCGCGCAGTAGATGGTGTTATCAACCGCCATTTCTCTGATGATGAGGCAAGTAATTACAGCGATTATATGAAGATGAGCGATGATGAAGATGGTAATTTTGTTGTAAAATCTTCTAGTAAAGGAGAAAAGTTATCTTTGAAGAAAAGGAAAAGCGACTCTTTAAAAGGAAAAATACCAGAAGTATTGGAAGGAAATTGGCAAGTAGAGGTGCAAAGTCTATATGACAAAGCATCTCTCTTGGGAACAAGGCCGGAATCTTATACAAAGCGTTTAAAACTTTATAACGACGCTTTGTTTTGTATAGAGGCTAGCGGTGAAAAACATGGATTAAAAAAATGGCTTCAACAGATTTCGGAAAGTAAGGCATGGCTTCTACGCGATATGGGCAAAGAGGAATATAACAAAGGTAATTTTAAAAGAGCTGAAAAAAGCTTTATTGAAGCCTATGAAACTCCTGTAGAACTTAAGAAAAATGAAAAAGAGAGTTTTTTAGCTTTTGCTCGGAATGCGAAAATAATGTCTTTGGTTGAGGAGGGTAAGATTGATGAAGCTATAATGGACTTGGCTACTACTCCAATTCAAAAATTACGTGTGGTAAAAAAAGAGGAGGCATTTTATTATCAAGAGTGTAAACAATATACAGCAGCTAGTTGGAGTCAAAGACTGTTAAGTGAACAAAAATATAAACAAGTTGCCGAACTATATTTCTCAAGTTCTTTAACAATTGATAATCCTATTATCAAGTTATATGTAGATGGTATTAATCTTGCACATCAAAAAGATTATGACTCGGCGATTACTAAATTTCATGAAGCTTTAGAAAAGCCAAAAAATTTATCTCTTGAGGGAAAACAACTTTTAAAAGAAGGTAAATACGAAGAGGCTTTTAAAAAGTTTGAGTGGACTTATGATTTTTTAAGTAATGACTCAAAGCAAGAATTAGTATCTGCACTAACAAATGCGGGTATGGATGCTGCTAACAAACAAAAATATGACATAGCGAGTAAATGTTTTTCTAAAGTTCATGAATTGAGCGAGAAAAGCAGTGATGATACTGAATCGTTTTTAGAAAAGTTAAAATGCGACAAATCTCAGAATGGCGTGCAAGAAATTATTGATGAATTCCATGAAGCTATAAATAAGCTTCAAAATAGCAATGTCGATAAAGATCTTTATATCAAAGACTTAAAAAACTTAATAGAGGTATTAGAACAAAAAAGTTGCGAAAGTAGTAAAATAGCTAAATGTTACAAAAGTTTAGGAGAGTTAACGGGTGATACCAAATATCATAAACTTGCGTTTAAAAATTTTAAAAAGGTAGATAATATTGAAGATGTAAGAGAAGATTTCAAGTCTGTTGCTCAGATATTAGCTACAAAAGCTTCGGCGGATGGAAATAATAAGACTGTAGTTAAATATCTCTCTAAGGTTTATGATTGCGATCCAAGCCATGAAGTTCATCTTGAGCTAGTAAAAGCAAAGATCAAATTATTAAACGAAGCACAAGATGTACATATGGAGACATTACAAGAGATCATCGCAGAACTTAAAGGTATTGAGACTAATAAAGATTCAGAGGTTGCGAGTTTGGCAAATTTGATAGAAAGTTTACGTCATAAAGGCTATACACATGAACAGGTAGCACAATGCTACGAAAATCTCTATGATTTAACATCGGATGAAATATATCAAATTTTGGCCTCAACTAATCTGACTATGCATAAAGCAAAATCCCTGTTAAATATGGAAGATAATGCCTCCAACAGTCCATCTACATCATCTACAATAGTTGAAGATAACACAGGTTATGCAGATTTAGGTTATTCATCAAATCAAGAAGTTGATGAAGTGGAGGTTGCTCAAATTGGAGAATCCGGAGTAACAACTTATATCGTTTAAATAAAAATTTCTATACAAGCATATCTCTAGCTTAGAAATTTTAATATCCAGCTGAGTTAATGAATACAATATTTTAAGGTCAGATCATTAACTCTAGTTTGGATATATGTTTTATACACATATCTAAAATTCATATTTTTGGACATGAATTTTATCGATTTTTTGCTTAATTCCATGAGAATCTAAAAGTAATTTAATACGTTGAAGAATAACCTCTTGCATAAAGTATAGCTCGATTGCCTTTGCGGGATTGTGAGAACTTATAAACAACACCTTATCAATTTTGTTTAAACTAAGAGGTACAGAAATTGACGCAAGAGAAGGGCTACAAAGGTTTGACCAGTTGGCGAATATTTTAGCAAAAGCCTTGCCATGGCGTTTAAACATTACCTTTTCAATAGCTCCATTTATTACTTGTTCAATTCTTTGCATTTCGCCTTAAATCTTCTTTGTATTGTACATGTTTATCATATCCTAAAGGATCTTGATGAATCATAACCTCACTCTCGGGAAAGATCTCTTGTAACTTTGCTTCTATTTTATCTGCGATATCATGAGCTTTTATAAGACTTATACTTGGATCAAGACCTATATGAAATTGTATAAAAGCTTTATTACCAGCATATCTTGTTTTCATATCATGCACATCTAAAACATTAGAGTCGTTCCTTAAAACTTCTAGGACTTTTTCCCTATCTTCATCAGAAAATTCTTCGTCTATCAAATTCCTGATAGATTGTCTTAAAAGTCCTATAGAGGCAGACATAATATATAGAGCGATAATAATTCCAAATATATAATCTACGTAGTGAAAATATTGGGATGCATACAGAGATATTATAACTGCCAAATCGCTACCTAAATCAGAAATATAGTGAATCCTATCTGACTTAATTAGCTGCGAATTAGTTTTTCCAACAACGTAAGATTGGTATGAAATTAAAATTAAGGTTAAAATTGTGCATATTAAAATGCTGTTCAATGCCGTCTCAGAATTTTGGATATGTTGGCCTAATAATATATGACTTACGGCAACATATAAAGCAAAGCTTCCTGAAATAATAAATATTACCCCCTGTCCAAAAACAACAAGATCTTCAATCTTATTATGTCCAAAGCGATGCTTACTATCGGGAGGGCTTAGGGCAGCGCGCACAGCGAGCATGTTCACGATAGAGCTTGTGACATCAAGCATCGAATCAACAAGAGAGGCTAAAAGAGATACGGAACTTGAATGTACAGCCCCCCATAACTTCACAAACAGGATTAACACACCAGTGGCAACAGAAGCATATGATGCATTCTTAACTAATTGATCTTTATTCATAATTTGTTATAATACTAATCTAGGTAAAGTTGGCCGTTCTAGAAAACTGCTTAAAGATTAACTTTAATATAATAATATATGAAACGCATACTTATTAAAAATAGCGTAGTTTTACTTGTTATTGCAAGCTTATTGTCTGCATGCAATGCTAATAAGCAAGGTGTAGGTACTGGTATAGGATTAGTAGCTGGTGGTCTTATAGGGTCACAGTTTGGCAAAGGCGGATTTAGCACAGTGCTTGGCGCTGGTATTGGAGCACTCATTGGAGGAGCTATTGGTCAAAAAATGGATGAAAAAGATAAAAAATTAGCAGCTGAGGCAACTCAAAGAACGCTAGAAGCTGCTCCCACTGGGTCAACTGTGGCGTGGCAAAATCCTGATAATGGACATAACGGAAAAATCACTCTTACAAAAACTTATCCAGATCAAGGTAGGCACTGTCGAGAATATACTCACGTTGTAGAAATTGGTGGAGAGTTCCAAAGGGCTTATGGCAAAGCTTGTAGAACACCTGATGGACAATGGGAGATAGTTTCAAATAACTAAGCTCCAAAATAATTTGATATGAGGTTTACAGAGTTAGAAAAGAAAGCATTTCATCTTTTAGAAGATACTATAAAATTACTTGGATTTGAGCTAATATTAGTAAACCTGAAAGACGGAATTTTAAGACTAGTTGCGGAAAAAGCAAATAACACTCCTTTAAGTGTTAAAGATTGCAAAGAAATCAGTAACAACGTCTCCCCACTTTTAGATGTGGAAGGGTTATTGGGTGATACTTCTTATGTTTTAGAGGTATCTTCTGCTGGTCTTACAAGACCGCTTGTTAAACAAAAAGATTTTGAACGTTTTGTAGGGCGTCATATTAATCTTGAATTATACAGCGCTTTGGATAAAAGAAAGAAGTTTCAGGGAAGGTTAGTTAGTTCAGATGATCTGAATATCTACTTAATGCTTGAAAATAAAAAATCATCAAAAGATGAAGATCAAAAGGACTTACAAATTCCAATGGAATTAATTAAGTCTGCTAATTTAATGCTTACAGATGAAGAATTTAGAAAAATACTAAAAGGTTAACATATGTATTTAGGAAATCGTGATATTATAAACATTGTAGATGCTCTTGCAAGAGATAAAGGGATACAGAAAGAACATCTCATAGTAGGCATTGAAAGTGCTATAGAAGAGATTGGCAAAACCAGATACGGAACCACCCATCTTATTAAAGCTAGATTTAATCGTAAAACGGGTGAAATAAACCTTTATAGGGTATTAAGCGTGGTTGATGAAGTGACTTCGCCTGGTGATCAAATTTCTCTTCAAGATGCTCAAAAACATGACCCTGAAATGAAAATTGGAGATGAGTTTTTTGATCTTCTTCCCCCGATGGACTTAGGTCGTCACGAAGCAATGATAGCGCGTACAGCTATTACTAATGCCCTCAGGAAAGCTGAGAAAGAAAAAGAATATGAAAACTTTATCCATCGTATTGGAGATATTATTACGGGGCCTGTTAAGAGAGTCGAATATGGTCACCTTATCGTTGATTTAGGGAAAAGTGAAGCAATCCTTAAGCGTGACCAGCTAATTCCAACTGATAGATTTATGGTTGGAGACTTAGTTAAAGCTTATATTGCAGAAGTGCGTCGCGAAGATTTTGGGTCTCAAATTTTCTTATCAAGAACAAGCAATAAAATGTTAGTCAAATTATTTGAGATGCAAGTTCCAGAGATAAGGGATGGATTAGTCCAAATCAGAGCAATTGCAAGAGATCCTGGTTCAAAAGCAAAAGTTGCGGTCTCAGCGGTTGATTATGGTACTGACCCAATTGCATGTTGTGTTGGAATACAAGGATCTAGAATTAAGGCAATCACTGAAGTCTTAAATGGAGAAAAAATTGATGTAGTTGCATGGAGCGATAACATACTTAAATACGTTACAAACGCCCTTTCTGTAAGCCAAGTGAAAAAGGTTCAATTATCTAATACCTCAAATAAAATTGAAGTGGTTGTACCTGTTGATGTTTCAAGATCGGCTGTTGGTCGTGGAGGACAAAACGTACGTCTTGCATCAAAACTTGTAGGATATAATATTGAAATTCTTACAGAAGACCAAGAATTTGAAAGAAGGTTGACGGAATTCCATACAGTAAGCCAGGAGCTGTGCAGTGTACTTGATTTAGAAGAAGTACTTGCGCAATTTTTGGTAGCTAAAGGGTTTTTATCCGTAAAACAAATAGCTAATACTTCTGTAGCAACATTTTTAAATATTGAAGGGTTTGATGAAGATCTTGCTACGGCATTGATAGAAAGAGCTAAGAGCCATATAGAACAAACCCAAAAAGAAACTGCTAAGAGCATAGCAGAACTAGGTGTGGAAGATTCATTAATATCCTTTTTGGACTTTTTAGACTTGCAAGATATACTAGAATTAGCAAAGCAAGGTATCAAAAGCTTAGAAGACTTTGTACTACTGCAGCCTGAAGATTTAAAGGCAATACTGCCTAATAATCTTATCATCAGGGCAGATGCTGAAAAATTAATTCAGGATGCTAAATCCTTAGAAGCTTAAGTTTACTATTAAAATATGACTAATAAAAAACCCCTAAAACTTGGCCTGAGGCTAGGTAACATCAGCACAGAAGGACTCGCTAAAGACTATGCTGATCTTAAGGCTTCTAGCAATTTGTTAAAAAAAACTCCTGCAACACCTTCTATGGAGAGTGCTAAGGAGAGTCATTTAACGGATCAGGAGTTAATTAAGAGGTTTGATGTTTTAAAAAAGGCGTCCCAATTTTCCGAAGAAGATGAATTACTAGAGAGCTCTAAAGCGCGTGAAATCTTTAAGGCAAATTTTATAAAAGAGACAGAGGAAGAAGTAGTACCTGAAATTATACTGCAAGAAGCCTCTTCTCCTCAACCAGCAGCAGCCACTCCTAAACCTCCTGAGTACAAATCCGTAGAAGAATCAGAGGAAGCGCCTGCAAAAAGTCCTAGTGTTAAAACTAAATTCAAGAAAAATTTAAAAGAGAAACATAAAAGAAAGATAGAATTTGATCTTGAAGAAGAGTCTGAACAGACATTTCATAAGTCAAAGAGGCATAAATCACATAATAAGCAACAAGCAAAACCTCAAGAAAAAATTATTAAGGAAGTAGAGCTTTACGGGAGCATCACTGCGGCCGAATTAGCAAATAAAATGTCAGAAAAAGTATCAGATGTAATAAAAACTTTAATTAGCTTAGGAATGATCGCTGATGCTAATAAAACGCTTGACCTCGACACTGCTGAGCTTGTTGTGGAAGCTTTAGGACATAAGTTTAAAAGAGTTGAAGCTATAACAGTTGACTCTATATTGAAAGGAGAAATTGATAGTACAGAAGACTTAAAACCACGCCCTCCTGTTGTTACAGTAATGGGACATGTTGATCATGGTAAAACTTCTTTATTAGATGCAATTAGATCAACAGATGTTGCAGGTAAAGAACATGGGGGTATTACGCAAAGTATCGGAGCTTATCAAGTCAAGTTACCAAATGGACGTAAGATTACCTTAATTGATACTCCGGGCCATGAAGCATTTACTGAGATGCGTAGCCGCGGAGCTCAAATTACCGATATCGTTATTTTGATTGTAGCAGCAGATGATGGCATTAATCATCAAACTGTTGAGGCCATTAATCATATTAAGGCAGCAAACCTGCCAATCATAGTTGCGGTTAATAAGATTGATAAAGTCGATAATGTGGATCAAGCTGTAAGTCGCATAAAAAACGAACTTTTGATACATAATCTTGTTGCTGAAGATATGGGTGGTGACGTAATTTTCGTACCTATATCTGCACTTAAAAGGATTAATCTAGATAAACTTGAAGAATCTATTCTTCTGCTAGCTGATTTATTAGAACTAAAAACAAATCCCGATACCTTTGGTAGTGGAGTGGTGCTAGATGCAAAAATCGACAAGCACAGAGGAATCGTTACTAGCATCTTGCTAACTAGGGGCGCTCTTCAAGTAGGAGATCCTATAGTATCTGGTGGTTGCTATGGTAAAGTTAGAGCAATTTTTACGCATAAAAAAGAATCCGTCAAATCTATAGAGCCAAGTACTCCTGCAACTATTATTGGCATGGAAAGCGTGCCTAGAGCGGGAGATAAGTTTGTAGCTATCGAGAATGACAAACAAGCAAGACAAATTGCAGAGCAGTATAGTCACATATCTAAAGAAAAAAGTATTAAACTTGCTGAAGAATTACGTAAGTCTACAGACCTTTTTGCACAAGATGATGCAAAAGAATTTGCAATTATCCTTAAGGCTGATTCGGGAGGTTCGATTGAAGCAATTACGGGGTCACTTGCAAAAATAAATTTAGATAAAGTCAATTTAAGAATCCTTCATAGCGCAGTTGGTAGCGTAAATGACTCTGATGCAGTTTTGGCTAGTGCTTCAAATGCTCCCATTTTTGCATTTAACACCAAGACAACACTTGGGCCTTCATCTAATAAGCTGCAAGTTGATATAAGACATTATTCCGTCATATATGATTTAATAGATGATGTTACTAACTTGATGAAAGGTCTTGTAGAGCCAACTTATGTCAAAGAGTTCATTGGTCAAGCAAATGTGCGTCAAGTATTTGAGATCACTAAAGTTGGAAAAATTGCTGGATCATACGTCACAAAAGGTATGGTTAAACGTGATTCTTATGGTCAGTTATTTAGAGGTAAAGAGTTATTACACGAAGGCAAAATCAAGACACTAAAAAGATTTAAGGATGATGTTAAAGAAGTCAAAGAGACTTTTGAGTGCGGTATTGGATTCGAGGATTTCAGTGATATACAGGTTGGTGATAACATCGAAGTTTTCATATATGTAGAAGAGAATGATAAAAAATAATGGTCAATATAGGCATTTAAGAGTTGCAAGTACTATTCAGAGTGCCTTAAATGAAATATTCTTGATGAGCAAAATTCAAGGGAGCCAAATTGCTGACTGCTCTATCACAAAACTGAATGTTACAAAGGATCTTAAGCTTATCACATGCTATTTTGTTCCTTGCGCAGGTAGCAGCACTACTCCAAAAGATTTATTAAGCTCTTTGGATGATGCTAAATTTACTATACGCAAGATGTTATCTAGCAAAGTTAAATTAAAATATATTCCTGAAATTCGTTTCATATACGATAATACCTTCGAAGAATTTATGAAGGTAAATCGCTTAATTGATGAGATATCTCTTAAGAAGCTACCATCCTAAATTATAGACTTAAATGACAAATTCTATGATTATTACTCGCTTTGCTCCGTCTCCAACAGGATTACTACATGTAGGCAGCGTTCGTCCTGCACTTGCCAATTATCTATTTGCAAGAAAAATGGGAGGCAAATTTATTTTGAGAATAGATGATACAGATCTATCTCGCTGCTCCGATTATAACAAGC
Organism: Candidatus Phycorickettsia trachydisci; assembly: GCF_003015145.1. NCBI lineage: Bacteria > Pseudomonadati > Pseudomonadota > Alphaproteobacteria > Rickettsiales > Rickettsiaceae > Candidatus Phycorickettsia > Candidatus Phycorickettsia trachydisci. The sequence continues at coordinate 52,479 of NZ_CP027845.1, forward strand.
AAATGATCTTGCAAAACTTAAAGTGGTTAGGGCTGAGTTGGGATGAAATTATGTATCAGTCTAATAATTTAGATAAATATAAGCAAGTTGTTGATAAATTACTTAAAAGCGGCAGGTTATATGAATGTTTTGAAGATAAAATTGAGCTTGAGATTAAGCGAAAAAGTCAGCTTACAGCAGGCATGCCGCCCATCTATGATCGCAGCTCATTAAAATTATCTAATGACCAAAAAGATCAGTATAAAGCAGAAGGTAAAAAACCTCACTATCGCTTTAAACTTGAGCATGAAGATATTGCATGGAACGATCTGGTAAGGGGAGATTTATTATATAAAGGCGAAAATATCAGTGATCCGATTGTAATTAGAGAAGACGGAACGTTTACATATTTACTTTGCAGCGTAATAGATGATATTGCTTGCAAGACTTCACATATTTTTCGCGGGGAAGATCATATATCCAACACCGCAATTCAAATTCAAATGTTTAAAGCTCTTGGCGCTAAATTACCTGAGTTTGGACATTTAAGTTTAATTAAAGCAAAAGGTGATAAGATATCTAAAAGAGTTGGAGGATATGAAGTTTTAGCACTTGAGAATAAAGGCATAGAGCCTATGGTGGTCAATAGTTTTTTTGCATACCTTGGTACCTCAAAGCCTATATCTTTGAAGAAAAATTTACAGAAATTAATCGAAGATTTTGATATTTCATCATTTTCACTTTCACCTACTTTTTACAATCCCGAAGACCTGTGGACTTTAAATCATAAGTTTTTATCATATCTTGATTTTGCTGATGTAAAGAGCGGTTTGGATAACATAGGCTTACAAGAAGTAAAGGAAGAATTTTGGCTTGCTGTACGTAACAATATTGCAAAGTTGACTGATGCAAAAAATTGGTGGACTCTTTGTAAATCTGCTCCAAATATTAAAGACATTAAGTTTGATATTAATTTCATAGAAAAAGCATTAGAAGCCCTTCCTAGGAAAGATTTTGATGAGACCACATGGAGCAAATGGACCAGTGAATTAAGTAAGTTAACAGGCAAGAAAGGTAAAGATCTATTTCTGCCTTTACGCTTAGCATTAACTGGTCTTGAGAATGGTCCTGAGATGAAATTATTACTGCCTTTAATTGGTAAAGATCAAACTCTATCCAGACTTAAAGCGGTAATAGCAAGATGATTGATAGCATCTTTAGGTACTTAGGGCTTGTAGAGTACTTTCTATGGGATTACGTCGTTTTTATATTTCTTAGCATCAGCGGCTTATATCTTACTTTTTATTCAAAGGGTTTTCAGTTTTATGCTTTACGTAATTTTACTCATAATTTCAAAAAATCTAGGCATAAATCTGAAGAAACAGATATTCAAGGCATTAACCCTTTGAAATTATATATCACCTCAGTGGGGGGAATGGTAGGTGTTGGTAATATTATAAATGTTAGTACTGCTATATGTATAGGAGGTCTGGGCAGTATATTTTGGATGTGGATAACAGCTTTTTTTGGTATGTTAATCAAATATTCCGAAATATACCTTGGAATTAAATACCGCGTCTTAAATAGCAAACGTCATTATGACGGAGGTCCTATGTTTTTTATACCTGCCGCATTTGATGGAATAATAGGTAAATTCTTAGCTTCTTTTTCTGCAGTACTATTGTGCATATATTCAATTGAAGTTTATCAATTCTCTACCTTAGTTCAGACCTTACAAAAAACTTTTGCTATTGATAAAACTATAATTATTTTATTTTTGCTCTTAATTGTTCTGTATGTAGGGATAGGAGGGGTAAATAGATTAGCTACAATGTGCAGTAGATTTATACCAATTTTTGTTTTCCTTTATATCTTCATATGCCTATATATTATTGTAGCAAACATAGGCTCTTTACCTTCAGTGATATTAGACATATTTAAATCAGCTTTCGTAGGACAAGCCCCGATTGGAGGATTTGTGGGTAGCTCAATGATGCTTGCAGGATATTATGGAGTTAGAACCGCCGTATATTCAGGTGACATTGGCATAGGTTATGAATCAGTAATCCAAAGCGAAACAAATGCGCATAAAAGGAAAGTGCAAGCTCAGATGGCAATATATGCTCTTTTAACTGACAGTTTTTTATGCACTCTAACGGCTTTTGCTGTAGCTGCTTCAGGCGCTTGGTGCCAAAATGTCTTGGATAGTAAAGAGGTTATGCAAAACCTTATGTATGATTATCTGCCACACAGTAACTTTCTAGTTATCTCGTTCCTATTTTTAGCAATTTACACAACTATCACAGCATACTTTACAGCAGGGGTGAAAACTTCTCGTTTTCTATCAAAAAAGTGGGGAAATTATATATTCTTTACTACTGCTGTCATTTTGTTTAGCATTTTTTCATACCTTCCTACAGAAAGGGCTTTAACTATCATGATGATATCTGGAGGTTTGTTGGTTCTAATTAATGTAACAGCAATTTTAAAATTAAGACATCAAATAGATTTTAACCAAGATGACTAATTTAAGATCAATAAAGGGATGTAAAGACGTACTTTTTGATGATGCTTTAAGGCTAAGTCATATAGTAGAGACTGCAAAAAGACAAGCGATATTGCGTGGTTGTACGGAAATCTTCACCCCAATCATGGAACATACTGAAGTGTTCAGCAGAGGTTTAGGAGATTTTTCTGATATAGTGCACAAAGAAATGTACAGCTTTATAGATAAAGGCAAGCATTCCCTGACTTTGCGTCCTGAATTTACAGCAGGTATTATGCGCGCTGTATTCACAAATAGCCTCCAGCATAAACTGCCGCTAAAGCTATTTTCTTGGGGACCTGTATTTAGACGCGAAAACCCACAGGCTGGTCGTCAGAGACAATTTCACCAAATTAACGTAGAGTTTATTGGTTTCAAAGACTATACAAGCGACGTAGAGATCATCTCTCTTGCAAACGAAATTCTGCAGAACTTAGGTATTGCTAACTACCGATTAGAGATTAACTCACTAGGTTGCAATGAATCTCGCAAAAACTATCAAAAAGCATTACTTGATTACTTTAATGATCATAAAAACCAGCTTTCTGAAATAAGTAAAATAAGGCTTGATACTAATCCATTGCGTATCCTTGATTCTAAAGAAGAGTGTGACATCAGCCTGGTCAAAAATGCTCCAAACTTACAAGATTACTATACTAATCAAGCAAAAGAATATTTTGAACAAGTGCTAGCTGCACTAAAAGCATTAAAGATAGACCATGTAGTAAACTCGCGTATCGTAAGAGGCCTTGATTACTACAGCCATACCGTGTTTGAATTTATCTCTTCAGATTTAGGGGCCCAGTCTACATTAATGGCAGGGGGAAGATATGATGGCTTAGCAGAATTAATGGGAGGATCTTCTACTCCTGCAATAGGTTTTGCTGGAGGTATTGAGAGACTTATGATGGTTTGTAATCAAAAAATAAGCAAAACAAAACCTGTTATTATCTTACCTATTACAGATAAAGAAAAACACTTTGCACTAAAAACTGCTGATACTTTACGCCAAAACCATATTGCATGCAGTATTGAGACAGGTGGTAAAATGAAAGATATAATGCAAAAAGCCGTAAATAAGTATGAACCTAAATATGCAATAATTATAGGTGAAGACGAAGCAGCAAAAAATATGTATACTCTAAAGAATCTAGACGAGTTTTCTCAAGGTCTTGTTAATTTAGATCAAATGCTTGAAGTGTTAAAAAATGAGACAGAATAAAGGTATTATTTTCATTCTTTCTTCTCCTTCAGGAGGGGGGAAATCAAGCATTGCAAGATACTTAGTAAAAAATTGTGACAATTTGCATCTATCAATTTCTGTTACAACACGTGAAAAAAGAGATAATGAGGAAGATGGTAAAGATTATTACTATATAGATCATGAGACTTATAAACAGATGCTAAAAGAAGATAAGTTGCTAGAATCTGCTCAGGTCTATGATAACTTTTACGGCACCCCCAAAGACTTTGTCATGGATCATCTTAATAATGGACACAACGTATTATTTGACATTGATCCCCAAGGAGCAAAGTCCATTAGCAAACTTCATACAGAATTCTCTGTTGTTACGATATTTATCTTACCCCCCTCATTAGAAGAGCTTGAAAAAAGGATGACAATGCGTGGAGATAAGATGGAGATCATACAAAAACGCATGCTTAAAGCCAGAAAATATGCCTCATTTTTCAAAGATTACGACTATCTGGTCATTAACGATGATTTTGGGCGCACTTGCCAAGATATCCTATCCATCATTAAAGCCGAAAAACTTAAAGTCAAAAACCAAGACCCGGCAAAAGTTATCCCTAGCTATGGGTTGTAGCTAGATTGTCGTACTACCTACAAGCTCTATATCAGATCCTCTTTCTTCAGATTTTTGAGGAAAATTGAGGTAAAGAAAAAGAGAAAATCTCGCTAAAAAAGCACCCCAAGACATTATGTAGAATAAGATTAATGATAAACAAAAAAGTGCAAAAGTTGTCATCATAGCAATCATCATATAATGTGTTGGCCATAAGAAATACAATAAATACAATCCTCCTCCAACAGAACCAAACAATAGTATTAATATAAAAGCAAACACCAGGCATTCTAACCATGCAATAACAAATAAACGCCATATATATTTCCAGCTCCAATTGTAAGATGGTTGTACAGTGGGCCCTTCAATCACTGCAACAGGTTGTATCATTGTATCCCATATAGATATTGACAAAATGGCTGGAATAAGAGGAAAATTGTGGGGCAACTCAGTAGCAGCAAAAAGAAAAAAAATACTAAGGTATAATAAGTATTTTATTTTTTTATACTGTAAAACTCTCATAGTTGCATTATGTAGTTTGCAGTAGTCAGATAAAAGCTCTATAAGACATCTTCTTGATAAAATTGTACTTAGCATCAATCCGAGAACCAAGCAAAAGTATTCAAAGAATATATTATTTTTTTCAAAACTAAACCCTAATAATACTGTTATTATGCCTACTATAAAACCTATTATCCCGGCCAATAATAATAATCCTAACGATAACCAGAAAAACCTTTTTAATCTTTTTGTATCCTCCCACAAGTGACTCAGAAGATATTTAACTGTTTTCCATATTGGCAAAGAAGCTTCACTGTTCATAATTTCCTAAATTTAATTCAATATATATAATATACAAATCTTTAAGATAAAATTCAACTTTTATCTCATCTATAACTTTTTAACCACTGCTTCAAAAAATTTATATAAATTTTTTCTAAAACTTCTTCACGCTAGCATATTTAAAGATAAACTCTGGTTTATCAACTTATTTAAGGTAATTATATGACAAAACTCGCTATTGTAACAGGCGGCACAAGAGGTATTGGAGCTGCTATTTCTAAGGCTTTGCATGCACATGGTTTTATGGTGGTTGCAAGCTATCATAGCAACGATGAAGCTGCAGAGAATTTTTATAAAAGACATAATATAACAGTAAAAAAATGGGATGTATCAAATTTTAAAGAATGTAAAGAAGCAGTAGGCGCGATTGAAGATCAGTTTAATACTCCTGTTAGTATTCTTGTCAATAATGCAGGCATCACGAAAGATAAAATGATGCACAAAATGTCACCTGAAGACTGGCATGCTGTAATCGATACTAACCTTACCTCATGCTTTAATATGTCTAGGTGCGTAATTGAAAAAATGCGAGATCAATCATACGGACGCATAGTTAATATAAGTTCTGTCAATGCTCAAGTAGGGCAAGTTGGTCAAACTAACTATTCAGCAGCAAAAGCTGGTATCATAGGCTTTACAAAAGCATTAGCAAGAGAATCCGCTGTAAAAAATATCACGGTAAACTGTATTGCACCAGGATATATTAATACCGAGATGGTAGGTAAAATGCCTGAAAATATTATAGAAGCAATAGTGGCACAAATCCCAGTTAAAAGACTAGGAGCGCCAGAAGAGATTGCTCGTGGAGTTTTATTCTTAGTATCAGATGAAAGTGGTTTTATTACAGGTGAGACACTATGCGTCAATGGTGGACATAATATGTATTAAACAGAGAGACTTATAGCTATTTTGAGCATTGATGAGCCAATTGTGGCATTAATTTAACCGTTGCCTTTAGTTTCTTCAACGCCGCCCGAATAATCTCCCATTACTGCCGTTTGGTCTAGAGTCTCTTCAGTTGCAAGATTCACTTCATTAACTGGCGCTTGGCTATGTGTTTGTACTTTTTCTTTTAAACTTGAGCATATTTCTAAAAATTCTTGATCCTTAGGTTCAGAGATTACAGTAACCCATTTTGCTGCTGAATTAAGAGGTGGCTTATTTAAAGAGATTATCTTAGAACATTCATTAGATATTCTTTCGTATAATACTTTTTTTGTTTCTAATTTAGTAAGGAATGTTTCTCTTTGGTCGCCAAGATGAGCTAGATTGAGCATTGGAGCAGCTAATTCTTCCATCAAAATAGTTATAATATTTTTAAAATTCTCACTCTTATATTCATAATATTCTTCTAACGACTTATTGAGGAAATAGAGGCCACATAAAACCTTTTCTAAATTGCTACCAAAGCTTATGACTTTTTTGAAGATTTTTGGTTTTAGTTGAAGAAGCCTAAGATCTTTACATTCAGCTTCTAAACAACCATTCATTAATATCAGTCTGTGAAATGTATCATCCTTAAATTTGTACTTATCTTCTGCTAATCCAGGGCTCAAATTTGATAACCACGATATCTCGGACGGATGACGCTGTATATAACCCCCTCGTGAACGCAGTAATAAAGCAATTTGGAAATTGTTTTCTACCATAGCTATGTTCAAAGGAGATAGCAACAATCCTAGGGTACCTTTATTTAATGATTCAAAATTATAATGAGAACCCTTGTTCACATCTGCTCCCTGACCCAAAAAGTATTTAACGAGTTCCGTTTTGCATTGTGCTATACAAATTCCTAAAGGCGTTTCCAAGTCTTTGTTATAAAGATTGATATCGTATCCTAAGTGACATAAAAATTTTATTACATCCTTTCGATCATGCATAGCAGCAGTATGTAGCAATTCATAATATCTAGAAGGTCCAGGGGGAGTATGACTAGGTGCTATGTAGGTATATTGGGGGTCATAAAGAACACATAGATCCTCCTTATTTTCTATAAACCATGAAGCAATTTGATGTAAGTTTTGTTTCTGTGCTTCCTGTATTAATCCATCTACCTCCATTGCATAATACCGAATCATATCTTCTTTAGATATAGGATTATCGGGCTTTTCAGAGCTCTTTGTTATAATACTCCCCTCATCTATATGCTCATTGGACTGGTTAGAACGCCCCCTTTTATGACTTGCATCCTCATTCTCATTGGACCGGCTAGAACGCTTTCTTTTATGACTTTCATCTATATGCTTATCGAATTCGATAACACTCTTTCCTATACTTAGAAGAGTCATTGCAAGTTCCTCCTGATTCATATTAATACTCCGTATTTAGTTAATATTAATTTAATGCTACTACATTTACATTAATTTTAACAATATCATTTTTAATATTTTTAAATTTACAACTGTACCCAAATCTTTGAGTTTAATCCATATCTCTCAAAAATTTCTCAAAAACAGTCAGTTTATTAACATTAGCTAATTTACAAAAAGATGTCTCTTTTGGTATTATTAATTAATAGTGAGTTTATGTTAATGTACATTGTCTATATTCAGATCGGGGATTTTGGTATCCCTTTTTACGCTCTTATCAAAAATTTCAGGGCTTCTTAGAGAACAAACCATAGCCTATGTGTTCGGCGCTGGAGCTGCTGCTGATTGTCTGAATGTCTCTCTCAAGTTTCCTAATCTATTTAGACGCATTCTGGGCGAAGGGGCCTTATCCTCAGTATTTGTGCCGATGTATAGCCAAAAGATGCATAATGCTCCAAAATCATCCAAAATTTTCGCAAATCAAATCTTTACGCTTCTTATTTGTACTAGCATACCAATTACAATATTGATGCAGATTTTTGCCCCACAAATGCTATATATCTTGGCACCAGGTTTTATTGGTAATACTAGCAAATTTGCTCTTTGCGTTATGATGTGCCGAATTACAATGCCATACCTTATCCTGATAACTCTATCTGCGCTTTTGGGTGGCATATTAAACGCCACAAGACATTACCTATATTTTGCCGTTAGTCCTATTTTGTTTAACGCCGTTATTATTGGATCATGTCTTTTAGATAAAAGCGAGCAAAGCCCTCATATGGTTGCTTTCGGTATCTTGCTTGCTGGAGGTTTGCAGTTCGTATTTATGCATTACAGTGCTAGAAAATATGGCTTAAGCTGCCATTTAACAAAAACTATGATATCTAAAGATAGCAAGTTTTTAATGGTGCAAATGCTACCTGCTATCATGAGTTTTGGCGTCACTCAAATTAGTACTTTCATCTCTCTTTCTTTGGCAAGTTTTATTGAAGGAGCAATATCAATTTTAAGTTATGCTGAGCGTATTTTTCAATTGCCGCTTGCTTTAATTGGTACGGCTTTCGGTACTTTGTTATTACCAGAGCTTGCAAGATTTTATGGAGTAAGCGATTTTAAACAAGCAAACTCCTTGCTTGAGAATAGTATGAAACTTGGCCTAATCGTAGCATTACCCGCAGCAATAGGTCTTGGTTGTATCGCGGATTTTATTACATGTATTTTTTATCAAAGAGGGGCATTTACAGCCTCGGATACATACCTTACGGCACAATGCCTTATTGCATTATGTTTAGGGTTACCTGCGTCTATATTAAATAAAATCCTCACGCCTGCTTTTTATGCTAATTGTGATGTTAAGACTCCTTTTAAAATTACTATTTATACAGTCATTGCCAACATATTTTTTAATATAACGCTAATGAAATTTTATGGCATACTCGGGATTGCGGCTGCTTCTTCAATTAGCGCGTGGTTTAATACATTTCTTTTACTATTTTTAACACATAAGATGGACTACTTAGTTTTTAGCAGGACTTTGAGTCTTTTTATTATTAAATTGCTAATTCTAAATTTGGTCACTTTAGGCAGTATTCTCTACACTAAGAGCTTATTCTTTCGCTATTTTTATGAAGGAAATTTTGTATCTAAAATCATAAGTCTGGTTTTTATCATTTTAGTAAGTTGTATAGGATATATACTCCTTAACTTGTTATTTGGAGTTATCGACAAGAATGATCTAAGTAAAATCAAGCAAAGATTTTCGCAAAAGATTTAATTTTTTAAACGAACTATAAACGTTCGTGACTTTTTTACTACAAAATTTTTAATTTTAGGAATTTCTAAAGTTTTAAATATTCTCCAAGGCTATCTCCAAGTCAATAATTACACAAAGTTAAAGGTCAAAATCAAAAAGTCATAATTGAAAACCTAATTAACTAATTATATAAAACAACAGATTGGGTTATACGACCATGTTCGAGCTAAGAAGACAATTCTCATCAAGACATCACATTCGGACTCATAGTTCAAATGCAGATGGAAGCCTTGGAGCTAAGTTAAGAAGACAATTCTCATCAAAACATCACCTTCGGACTCATAGTTCAAATGTAGATGAAAGTCCTGAAGCTAAGTTAAAAAGAGCTGAATTGCTATATAAGGCAGGGAGTTTTGGAGAGGCTCTTAGTATTTATTCAGATCTTTTAGCGATAACGCCTAATGACGCCTCTTTATTATATTGGAATGGCATGTGTTTGGACCGATTAGATGAAAAACCGAATGCAATCTCATTTTATGATAAAGCGATAGAATTAAATCCCGATGATTACTTGGTGCATTTTGCTAGAGGAGTTGCGATGCACGATCAAGGATACTATAAAGATGCATTTGCATCATACAATAGAGCTTTTGAATTAAATACAGGATATCACGCAGTATGTTATAAAATAGGATGGTTGGGTTCGTACTTTGGCAAAGACGAAGAAGCTATGATTCTATATCAAGAAGCATCAAAATTTGAACCTACAAATATCTTATACTTCAATTTAATCGGTCATGCAGCATATAGTGCGAATAGAAAACAAACCGCATTTAATTCTTACATGCGCGCACTGGAGCTAAATCCAAATGACACTGTTTGTTGGTATAACACAGCTATTGCTGCTTTTGAATTAGGCAAGGAAGATCAAGCTAAAACATTTTTTATCAAAATTTTGGAAAATCGCTCTAAAGATGTAATAGGCACCTTGAATGATATTGCAACACTACCAGATTCTCTTGATACATATCTAAGCTCTAAGCTTAATGGTGAGGTGCCAGTAGAATACGTCCGGAGTAAAGCCATGATATTAGAATTATTAGGTGAGTATGATGCGGCCCTTTGCATGTACAATGAAGCAATTAAAATTGATCCTGATGATGCCCTTGTATATCATCATCAAGGGAAAATTTTATATTTAAACGAAGATTATAAAGGCGCCATTAAGTGCTTCAATCGAGCATTAAGTCTTGATATTAGCGATCTTAACTCATACTTATACAATCTTTTATCACTTTATACCTTACATAATGACTTAGAGGGGCATACCTTATTCCCTGCCTTGAGCACCTTTGGACAAGAGGAGGATATTATAAATTTTATGGCAAACCTTCCTTGGGACAGTGAAGATCCGTATATACCCAAAGAAGCTCGAATCTTACTAGATCTGATTTTGTTCTCAAAAAGTTACTCAAGAGTTTTTAGTTTATTCGCAGAAAAAAATATTAACTTTAATTTAAAAATTTCTTTTGAAGACAATACATCTTTATTTGTCGCAATTATTCAAACTAAGGATGAATGGTTAATATCTCAAATGCTCCGAATACCCATAAATTTTGAAGAGATACTAAAAGAGTTATTGCGAGATCTAGATGATAGCACCTGCCTTGACATAATTCAAAAAATTGTATCTAAATCAGGCCCAGTCGCTCATAGCATCAGAGAAGGTCATACTAAACTATTAGAAATTGCTTTGAGCTGCTTCAAACCTCAAGCTGCAGAATATTTATTAGGATTAAATACTAAACTAATCGACCAGATACAAGATAGGAATATTGCTGGTGAATTCATGATAGTTGTTAAGAATAAGGAACTATCTTGTATTTTACAAGAGAGATTCAATTTTGATCTTCGAGAAAAACTTCAACATGCGATTGTCCAAGATGATACTGAATTAGTTGGTAATATTTTAGTTATTTCGCCTGAATTATTAGATAGTTGGTTCGATGGGATGCCACTTGGGCATTGGGCCTTAAAACAAAATAAACTCGAAGTTATAGAATTGATTTTAATCAATGACATTAACCTTGAATCAAAAGTAGACAACCAAGATCGCAATTTACTAACATTTGCATTAATCGAGAGAAAATTCGACATAGTTGAAGTATTAATCACTAAATATAATTTTGGAATTGGTGAACCTTTATATAGTATGCTTAAAGATAACGATTCCGACGCCATATTCAATATACCAACTTCAATTTTACAACAAGCACTCAATCATCCTAGCATAAGCCAATTTCTTTCTCATCCTAACTCAGCATCAATCCGTGATGGCAAAGATAATACTGCCTTACATATTGCGGTGATGTACGCCAAAGAAGATTTTATCGAGTATCATAAAGAAGAGTTATCACAAATGGTCAATGAAAAAAATCAAGATGGACAAACTCCTTTACATCTTTTACTCAATAAACTGACTGGCTATTTTGCGCAGGTAAAAATACTTGAGCAACTTCTAGATATGAAAAATATCGATGTAAAAATACCTGATGTAGAAGGTTTTACGGCAATCGATATAGCAGCAAATTTTTCACCTTATGTATTAAAAAGGTTTTTCGAAAAAGAGGTAGTCTCTAAATTAGAACTAACAGATCCAACTTATAGTTCTTGTCTTCCACTTTTTATGGAAATCAAAGATTTAGAATCAATTAAGAATACTCAAAAAGAAATCTTAAAATCCAATTATCCACTTCATTATGCTTGTTTACAAGAACATCAACAACAAATTATTAAGTTACTAAATGATGAGGAAAATTATAATGTACCGGATATTTGGGGATATTTTCCTTTATATTATGCAATTTGCCAAGATAACTTAGAGGTGGTTAAGATTCTAGTGTCAAGAGATGATATTGATATTATAAGGGCAAGCAATAGATTCAATCGAACTACTACGCTTCATACCGCAATCTATCAAGATAAGCTTGATATTATTAAATGCCTATTTGAGAAGGCAATTAAACAAGAGGAGGGTATTTCAAATTTGCAAGGACAGTTTAACAGACCCCTTATACATAAAATCCAAAGTCCTCAAACTGCAGCCTATCTAGTTGATTTATTCAAAAAATTAACTAAGGCAAAACCATCTCAATATAAGCTTTTAGATCTTAATGAGCAGGATGCATATGGACACACAGCTCTTTACTATGCATCTATGTTGCCAGACCCACGATTAATGGACTATTGGTTTAAATTATCGACTACTTATCCCAAACAATACAGTATTGATATGTCTTTAAATCAAAACCTCATATGTAATGCTGCAATGCAAGGTAACACTAATATTATATATTATTTATTAGAACGTCATGGAGATGTGTTTAATTTAGATTCTGATGCTAACGATAAATTAGTGGAAATGAGCATTTGCGGACAAGGACCTCGGACCCTTAAGTTCCTTTTTTATCACTATCCTAAAAGTTATCTATTAGTTAAAGACCCTTCAAGACTCAAAGAAATGGCATTATTTTTCGATAACCAAGAACTATCTGAATATTTAAATGATGCAAAATTGATGAGTATTTTGTACAAACATTCCGAACTAAGGTTGCTAGAAAAAATAGAAGAAGTTGAAATAAAGTATCTAAGTAAGTTACGCGATCTAGAGAGTAAATTTAAGGATGTACAAAATGTAGCTGAACGATCAGTATTTGGATCGATGACAAGTAGGTCATTCGATAGCACAAAGCCATTCTTAGGTACAATTAGAAAAAAATTATCAGATCTACAAAAGGGCTTTGAAACTATTAGGGAACAACAAATTGAACATGATCAAATGATGGTACTCAGTGGGGTAGATGAAAGAGCTAGGGTGCAAAAAGCCCTACAAGATTTCAAAAAGCAAGAACCTAAATTACACGATTATTGTATTACTTTTTATTATGGTCTCAATACTTACTTCACGACATACAAAACCCTTAGCAATGGTGCTATACAAACATGTGAAGATATCTCAGATACAGCAGCAAAATACGGTATTCGCCTCTTCCTAAAAGCGAGCAAGGCAGCGTCTAGAGGTCTACCAATTGTTGCTAGTGTTGTAGGATTTCTAGATCTGGTTGTTGTTGGTACTTATACCACTATACAAACACTCAAATTACAAAATAAAATCCAAATTATCAATGATATTATTCAAAAAAAATCTCCTCTTGAAGATGAATTAAGCTTAAATATTGTAAAAGCAGCCGTTGCTATAACCAAACTTAAAGGTGAGGAAATAAGTTTACAAGCCTCTGGATCTAATAAAAAACTTGAATGGATTGAAAAAAAATTAAAAGGCTTAAAACAAAATATTATAGGTGAGGAAATAATTTCTACGCCGGCAGCTGCCTTAGCAATGCAACATGTTGGTACCATAATTGCTAACATATATAAAGATTACAATCGTATTATTAGTAATGATGAGCCATTAGATGAGATGCTGATATCTTTATCTCTGAACGTTAAGCCTGCGGCTTCACCAACAACGAGACGCGAAGAAGCAAGACGTAGATCAGCAGTAAATCTTTATATGTATGATAAAGTATATGACTTAGATCATCAGGACCAAAACTGTCAAACAAACTACGATTACAATCACGACAAATCGCTTATTGCCAAAGATTCACTTATGTCTTTTTCAACAGATTCAAGCGATTCTTAGACTTGGGATAAATCCTTAAAATACAACTATAGCTGGTCAATATTTTCATTCAGTTCTCCTGATGCCGATGTTTCAAGCGGAATCTGAAGTGTGTTTTCAAAATTATCTGGCGCATTAATTTTAGGCTTCTTTGTCTGCGGCTGGGTATCTTCTTGATATGCTTTGGCCAAACTCATTTGATCAGGGTGGCTCAAAAAAGACACTAAAGTTTGTAGCATGTCATCTTTAGCTATTTGAGTGAGCTTATGTGGCGGTTCAACTTGGAGAGTTTGTTGTAGCAATTTTAATTTAGGTTTTTCTAATTCATCAATAACATTAGATACCAATGAATCGTGTAATTTTTCATTTTCTTTGTTTTCTTGGGCAATTTCTATCCATTCTCCTTGGAGTGTTAATATTTCTATTACATTTTTTTCTGTTAAATTTACCTCAATAGCATCTAGATTGCTTTCCTTAATGATTTCTACAAGCTCGTCTAATAATTCCTGGATGAATTTTTCTATGATCTCTGAATGAATATATTTTTGATAATAATTAACAAAATTTCTCCAAGGATAATTGAAAATACCACCATAATCAGATGGATCATGGTCTTCCGACAAAAATTTTTTGAAAGTGTTAACCAAATAAAGACCGCCTCGAATGTTATCTTTAATATTTTTGCTTTCATTTAGAAATTTAAAGGTGTCCAGAATGAATGAGCCTATATCATTGATATTGATAGCCACTTTATGGCTCAATAATAACATAGCGACATCTGAGTTCTGGGATTCAAGACATATGTCAAGTGGAGTGCCCCATTCTTGCTTTTCATTAATATCAGCTCCTTTTTCTATTAACCATTTCACTACATCGTAACTATTACCACGCGCAGCTCGATGTATTGGCCTGCCTTCACAGCCTAATGTATCAATTGAACAACCATTTTCATAAAGCCATTTGACTAAATCAAGGTCGTTTCGATACGAGGCGTTATACATGGAAGTGTTGCTACCTCCGTCTTGTATGTCGAGCTCTGCTCCATAGGAAAAAAGTAGCTTAGCAGCTTCGAAGGCGCGACAATCTGCGGCACGATGCATGGGTGTCTCGTAGAAAATTCCGGTTTCGCTCCTGTAAAAGTCAAAGTATTCGTTCTTAGTTCGAATATTAGGATCAACGCCCTTTGAGATTAATAGTTCAATAAGTTGTGTATTATTATTCTCAGCTGCCACATGAAGTAGGGATTCTTCTATTTTTTCATATTTGCCAAAAATGTCAGCCCCATTTTCATATAAACACTCCACCATTGCTTGATTGTTGCAGCAAGCTGCCCAGTACACCGGGGTTCTTCCTTCGTGGTCTGGCAGATTTAGATTAGCTCCGTGTTTAACAAGCAACTTTACTGCTTCGAATTGATTATGCTGAGCTGCTATGCGTAAAGGAGTTTTAGACTCTTTGATTGTTGTAGCATTTACGTCAAATTTCTGTTCAATAAGTGACTCTATAAGTTTTAGATGTCCATTTTGTGCTGCAATATGAAGAAAGGTTAGTCCGTCATTTGTGGCAAAATCAATTTTTGCACCTTTTTCATAAAGCCAATCTATCATTTTAAGCTGTCCACATATGCCAGCAAAATATATTGGCGTTAATCCATTTTTGTCCTTAATTTCAATATTTGCGCCATGTTCGCACAGTAAAGCGGCTGCTTCTATATGGCCAGCTGCACAATGCAAAGGTGAGAAGCCGTCTGCATACACACCTTCTAGCTCTTGAAAATTTGCGTCAAAACCTTGTGCTAGCAATAACTGCATTAGCTCCGTAAAATTACTGTAGCTTGCTAAATTTAAAAGGTTTGTTCCTCGTTTTGTTACTAATTTGATATCAGATCCATTATCTATCAACCATTTAATTAACTCAAAATTGCCAGAAAGCGCAGCTGAATGTATAGCCGTGTAGCCTTCCCATAACTTTGTGTTATTTAAATCAAATCCTTTAGAGTGAAGAAATTTAACTATATCTATATCGCCCTTCTTGGCGGCTTCATACATAGCTTCATCGGCTGCCTCTGATCCTTCGTCGATACGTAACTTGGAATAAACCAATTTAAACATTTCAAAGTTACCAGTTCTTATTGCTTGGACGATAGCCTTACTTTTATCTCCCGAATCAAGATATATTTTATCTGCTAGGGAATTGAATCCATCGATATCATTTTCTCTTATGTAGCACAGTAAGTCTTCAAAGTTTTTCATATAACTACTCCTAATTTTTACATCATCTTATTTTATAGTATATTATTTTAACTATAAATTTGCAATATCTTAACTATTTTATAATTTCAGATATGTTTTCGTAATCTTCTGGATTTGAGACATGATAAAAATGGCCGCTATTTTCATGACCATAGAGACTAATTGAAGGATAAAGATAGTATTTGGAGAGAGAAAAGATATCATCGGGGTAGATTGCAATTAGAGATGGTTTTATTATTTGTAAGCCACATGACATGAATGCCCTCTGAGGATTATCTCGATTTAACTTGCCTTGAGTATCTATGTCAAAATCACCTTTACCGACCGACCCATAGCACCTCTCTAAAGGACTGATACAAATTAGAAAATCCATTTTTTGTGGATCCCATTTTTCAAGCATCTCTTGCCATATATTGCCTTGAGTAGTAATAAGGGAGTCGCTATTTATGGTAAAAATTGCCTCTTGATCTCTGAGAAGGTCATAAAACTTTTTGATTGTGCCCCCAGTTTCACATATTACTTCTTCATGCAAAACGTTAATTTCCGCAGTCCCTTGGTATTGTTTTTTATAGGTATTTACAGCTTCGCTAATTTGATCAGCTAAATAATGGGAATTGATGTATATTTTTTTAAATGGAAATTTTGTGGCTAAATCAAGGCAGTGGTATAGCATTGGTTTGCCTGCAATTGCAAGTAATGGTTTAGGGCAATTTTGTGTTAAGGGCATCATACGTTTGCCAAAACCTGCGGCATATATTAATAATGTATCTATCATGCAAATCTCAATATCATTTCTTTATTATCCATAGCCCTCTTACTACATACTATCAGATCTGAATTGCCGAACAAAGGTTTGCCATACACAAGCGTGTTTCCCTGTTTATCCATGATATCTCCCCCTATCTGCTGCAGTATGCTATGCGCAGCAGCGGTATCCCATTCCATTAGCATTTTAGATACATAATAAACGTCTATATCTCCATTGATAACCATTGCTAATCTATTTGCATTAGAGGAGGGTGGGACTTGGGCAAATAAGTCTGGGCGTTCGTAAATTTTGGCGCTATTTTTTTGATTATCGGGCATTAAAATCTTTAACTTTCCTTCAACTGGCTGAATTATGGATTCTTTGCCATTGACAATCTTTTTCACTTTATCTTCATTATTGAAAAATAGAGTTTTTGTTGCAGGGTGATAGACAAATCCAATAATAGGTACGTGTTTATCGACTAATGCAAGGTTAATAGCATAATTATCCTTACCTTTTACATAATGCTTTGTACCATCTATTGGGTCTAAAAGCCAAAACTTTTTACCAACAAAATGAATGCTATGATCTTCTTCCGAGATCACTGGAATTGTGGGGGTAATTTTAGATAAATTTTCGGTGATGAAGTCGCTTACCTTGATATCGGCGTTGGTAACAAAACTACCATCAGATTTACGCTTGACCTCTAAGTTATGTTGCATGCTTGTAGCAATTTGCCCTCCTTCTTCTAGTAAACTAATAATAGCTTCAAAATCTAATACCATGGCGCTATCTTCATCTTAATTGTCTTATCTTCTAGTGAAGCTTCTAAAAATGGCTCTTCTTTTCGAAGCAAACATATGCCTTTATTTTTATAGCTTGAACATAAAGCGCCTATTTTTTCGCCTTGATGCAATATTTCAGCGCCATTGGAACTTGCAATATCGTTTTCTGCTTCTAATAAATATAAGCGTTTACGTACGACTCCTTGATGCTTAGCTCTGGCTATAACTTCTTGACCTGGATAGCATCCCTTTGTATAACTAATGCCATTTAAGATATCTATACCGAATTCAACAGGAATTGTTTTATCTGGAATCATATCGATTTCTCCATCGGGTATTCCATAATCATACTTATCTTGCATATATAAATCACTCCCTTTATCCAAACCATCAGAGACAATACTTCTGTATCTTAGTTTATCATACCTTGAGTCTTTAAATGACATCTTACCAAACGGTTGATCAGAATATACAACTTGTAAATCTTCTTCTGTTATAAGCACCTTGGAGCGCATTTTATATTTTATCAAAGTACTAAGCAGTCTATCTTTTAAGCCAGTATCTAAAAAATATTCATCTATTCCAGGAAAAACAAAAAAATCGCAAATTAAACGTCCAGTTGCAGACAGAATAAGTTGGTAGCTTAGTTGGTCTTGATCAACTATGTTAGTTGTGATGGAAGATAAAAATTTATGTTTGTCATCTCCTGAAATCTTGATAACTGATCTGTTAAGAATTTGATATTCCATTCTTTTTTTGATGAAAAATTTCCCAAAATAACATAATCACTCCTAAGCTAATAAACATATCTGCGACGTTAAATGCAGGAAAATAATATTCTTGATAATGAACGCTTATAAAATCAAATACAGCTCCTCTTGTAAAGCGATCAAACAAATTACCCGCACCACCTCCAATAACTACTAGATAAAACTTAGGTGAGTTTTTATCTATTATATAAGCAAGGAGCAAATATGCTATGATGCTTGAGTTTATGACTAAAAAAATTGCATTACTGTATTTATGATGGCTATCAAATAAGCCCATGCTAATACCATAATTCCAGCTATAAACCATATCTAAAAAGCTATTTATGTGCAAAATATAGCCAGCCCTAGTTTTAAGGTAAGCGATAAAAAAGCTTTTTGTATACTGATCTACCCAGACCATTAAAGCTATTATTATGCTCGATATCAAAGCTCTTTTTATTATATCTTTCATGCTGCTTTTGTAAAAAGTTTAAAGAAGTTATTGGTAGTTTGTTCGGCTACTTTTTCTTTTGAGATGTTTTTTAATTCTGCAATTTTCTCTGCTACGAACCTAACAAAAGCAGGCTCATTTTGTTTGCCACGCATAGGAACTGGGGCTAAGTATGGAGAGTCAGTTTCTATTAGAAGCCTATCTAAAGGTACGTATTTAACAACTTCTACTATGGCAGCTGCATTTTTAAAGGTTACAATCCCAGAGATAGAGATGTAAAAATCTATATCCAAAACTTTCTTGGCAAAATTTATATCTGATGTAAAGCAGTGAATTAATCCTGAGAATTTGCTATTTTCATATTCAGATCTCAAAATGTTGCTCATATCACTATCTGCATCACGGGTGTGTACTATCAGGGGTAATCCTTTCATGCTGCTTGCTTCAATATGATTTGTAAAAGACTTGATTTGTGCTTGTTTGTTATGTTGTTGGTAGTAGTAGTCTAAACCTGTTTCGCCAAAGCCTATAATTTTTTTATGCTGCGATAATTCTACCAGCCTATCAACAGATGGAATATCTGTGTCTTGCTTAATGTGACATGGATGAACCCCGCAAGAAGCAAAAATTCCATCCTCTTGGACAATATTAAGTAACTCATCTATTTCGCTTAGCTTTGTACAAATAGTTTGCATGTAACTCACTCCTGCAGCATTTGCTCTTTTGATTGACTCTAAAGAGTCGGGAAGCATATTTAAATGGCAGTGAGAGTCTACTAACATATCTTAGCAAATACTGGTGTTGGAAGGGCATTAATCTTAAAACTTCTCAAAGCAAAATTTTCGCTTAAACAGCTAAACTTGCGTTGATCTTGAGGTACGCCTAGCTGATCCAATATCTTATTAGCAGATTCTGGCAAAAATGGCTGCAGGCTAATTGCTATATATCTAATTACCTCTACTAAAACAAACAATGCCTCTTCTGCTGCTTTTCTATCACTTTTCATTAAAGTCCAAGGAGCTTTTTCTTCCATGTACTTATTAGATTGATCAGCTAAGTTAATAATAGCTTCTAACATCAAATGCAGAGCAAAATTCTGCATATGCTTTTGCATATTTCCTAAAAGCTCATTTGCATTTTTAAATAATTCATCATTGACGCTGTCTACTTGAAGCTGTCCCTCACATTTATTAAATATAAAGCTTAGAACTCGCTGACATAAGTTACCAATTTTGTTGTTTAATTCGTTGTTAACTCGATTTATAAAACTTTCTTTTGAAAAATTCCCATCTTCACCAAAGCTAATTTCTCTGAATAAGAAATAACGTAAATAGTCTGTGCTGTAATCTTTAACCAATTCCATTGGATCAATGGTATTATTTAAAGATTTAGACATCTTGACTCCTTCATTAGTCCACCAGCCGTGGGCCATGATTTGCTTTGGAGGCTGAAGACCCAATGCCATCAAAAAAGCTGGCCAATATACAGCATGAAAACGCAAAATATCTTTTCCTACAATATGAACATTTGCGGGCCAAAATTCTTTAAAACTACCCTCTTTATCAAAAATGCCTAAAGACGATATATAACATGTCAAAGCATCAAGCCATACATATATCACTTGCTCCTCATCGTCAGGAACTGGAATGCCCCAGGTAATGCTTTTGCGCGAAACTGCTAAGTCTTGCAAGCCTGATTTGACAAAAGATATAACTTCATTAAATCTACTTACAGGCTTTACGAAATCAGGATTTGCTGCGTAAAAGTCTAGTAAAGGCTTTTGCCATTTCGAAAGGGCAAAAAAGTAACAAGGCTCTTCTACCCACTCGACTGCTGATCCACTAGGAGCTAAACGATTTTCATCAAGCTCACTCTCTTGGTAAAATGCTTCATCTCGCACGCTGTACCATCCCGCATACTTACCTAAATAAATATGCCCGCCTTTTACTAATTCTGACCACACGTGTTTTACGCACTTTTTATGATTTTCAGAAGTAGTACGCAAAAAGGTATCATAAGAAATATCTGTCTTATTTGCTAATTCGCGGAAATTTTCAGACACTTTATCTACAAACTCTTGTGGATCGATATCGGCATTTTGTGCTGACTTTTGTATTTTCTGACCATGCTCATCAGTGCCGGTCATGAATCTTACTTCCTTGCCACTAAGGCGCTGAAATCTTGCTATAATATCGCAAGCTATAGAAGTATAAGCATGTCCTATATGAGGTTTGTCATTTACATAATAAATAGGGGAGGTAACGTAGTAACGCATATTATTTGGAGACTTTATCTAATACTATTTCTTTAATTTCGACTTCTGGAAAAATTGATTGGACAAACTGGAATTGTTTATCCTTTTTTAAATCTGTTTTAAGTTTCTCATTAAACGAAGTGATTTTTACCTTATTAATAAAGGTAACCTTTAGGTCTTTTTCCCAAGAACCAAGAGCTTTAGTTAATTTATTTTTTATCTCTGCACTAATATTAACAGCGGCAAATTTAGCAGCACTTCTGCTAAACTCAACCGCTTCACACTCGTTCATGAGAAAGTGATACAGATCGAATAGCGTTTTAGCGCAGGTATAGCGGATGAAATCCACAAAATCTTCCTCTACCAATTGGTCTTCTTGCACCTCTTGCTTCAGTTCTAAAGGCTTTTGTTCCACAACTACTTTGGGCTTTTCTTGTTTGGGAGTCGTCTCAGTTTTTGCTGTATTAGTTGGCCTGGGCATAGACCTAGAATACATGGCCTTAATCAGTAGCATTTCAAAATACATCAAACTGCTTTTTCCGCTAGCAAGATCTGGTAGACCTTTATTGAAAATCTGCCACAAAGCTGTTAAGTAACCTATATCACTACCATCTAAAAGTTTTTTTAAATCAGCCTCATAATGCTTATAAAAGCCGATGTCATAGTTTGGTACAAATGAGATTTTGGTAAGGCAGGTGAGGGTATCTATGATTGCATCTAATAAGCTTGCAAAATCAAAATTGCGGTCATATAGATTTTTCGCAAGATCTAAAGCAGCAGTAATATCTTTTTTTATAATAAAATCTATGAAGTTTATTGCATAGCTTGTGTAAGACAAATCCAGTATATCTTCAAGCAGCTTATTAGTTATTTTGCCGTGATTTCTAGATGCCAGATTCCATGATTGCTCTAATAATACTAAGCCATCCCTTGCAGAACCATCTGCTTTATATGCAATTAATTCTAAAGCTCCTTTTTCGTAAACGATATTTTCAGACTTACATACTTTATCCAAAAGTTTGACCAAGTCATTTAGTCCAAGTCTTCTTAAATTGAATTTTTGACAACGAGAGGCAACTGTTAGTGGGATTTTATTTGGCTCAGTTGTCAGTAGCATAAAGACTACTTGCGCTGGTGGCTCTTCTAATATTTTTAGCAAAGCATTAAAGGCGCTTTTGGAGAGCATATGTGCTTCATCAATGATAAACACCTTATATTTACCCATCACGGGCAAATATACAGACTTTTCTATTATATCTCTTATGTTATCAACGCTTGTATAGCTTGCAGCATCTAATTCAATTACATCTGGATGAGATTGGTTTTGAATTGAAATACAATTTGTGCATTTTCGACAACTAACTATAACTCCATCTTGCAATCTTGTCTCAGAGCAGTTAATTGTTTGTGCTACAATCCTTGCGGAGGTTGTCTTGCCTATGCCTCTTATACCTGTAAATAGAAAGCTATGCGCAAGTTTTTCTTCTTGTATGCAGTAGCTTAAGACCTTTGTGAAAACTTCCTGTCCTATTATATCTGGAAAAATAGTAGGTCTATACTTACGAGCTAAAGGCAAATAAGATTTACGCATGGATCTTTTTGATTATTCAGGCTGATGCTAACCCGCTCCAAGAACTTATGGCTGCTTTCTTTCGAACCTGACCAGATTCGTTAAAGGCCACGCCTAACACCAGCTCATATAAGAGTACTATTTTTGGATAAAATATTCAAGAATAAAAAGAGAAGAAATGGTAAATGTTTGCAGAATAAACTGCAAACAAATATTTTTAAGAGTTTGGACTAAGAACAGCCGGAAACATCTACACCTGCCATGTATGTTATTAAGGTACTTGAACCAAAAAGAACAAATATACCTATTATAGTTGGCAACGCAGTCCAATGTTTCATTTTGCCGGTCATAATTCCGATTGCGACAATAATAATACCCAAAACTCCAATAGCCTTAGCTGTGGCGCCTGTTAAATTATGAATTAGTACACATAAGCTATTACCTATAACGTCACTTGCTGTAGAGCCCATAGCATTGGCGCTAGTGGCTATCCAAAAAGAAAGCAGAACAAATAATAAAACTCTTAAAAGTAGATTACCCTTATAATCATATCGCATAAAATTTACCTTAATACTTAAAATTTTGTAAGTATTATAACTCAATTGTTTTAAACATCTTTTCAGCTTATATACAACCCGTGGTAGAAGTACCAGAGATATATAATAATAAGTTTGACACACCGAAAAGCACAAAAATACCTATAATTGTTGACATAGCTGTCCAAGCATTAACTTTGCCAGTCATAATACCAAAAGCTAGAAGTATCATCGCTAACACACCGATAGCCTTTGCTGTAGAACCAGTTAAGTTATCAACCAGTATGCATAAGTTGTTACCGATAATATCACTTGCTGTAGAACCCATAGCGTTAGCGCTAGTAGTTATCCAGAAAGAAAGTAGGATCAATAATAAGACTCTAAATGATACACTATCTTTATTATTACACCGCATAAAATTACCTGACATTTATAGGAAGAAGTTTGCAGGCAGCTTAACAAAACTGCTGCAAACGCATTTTTAGCTACTAAACGCAACCTGTAGTACTACTACCTGAAATATATAATACTAAGCTAGATGCACCGAAGAGCACAAAAATACCTATAACTGTTGACATTGCAGTCCAGGTATTTACTTTACCAGTCATAACACCAAAAGATACAAGTATCATTGCGAGTACGCCAATAGCTTTTGCTGTAGAACCAGTTAAGTTTTTAACTAGTGTACATAAGTTATTACCGATAATATCACTTGCTGTAGAACCCATAGCGTTAGCGCTAGAGGCTATCCAGAAAGAAAGAAAAATAAACATCAAAACTCTGAGAGCTAAGTTACCTTTATTGTATTGCATATAAAAAAACCTTATAATAAATTGTTAAACAGCCGTAACTGAGACTCATCTTACCATTAAGTTATAATTTTCATTATTTATATATGTTTTTAAACTACAAATTCCTTTACGGCGTGTTAAAAACAACATAAAGTTTACTCTCCTTGAAATAAACTATACCCACGCTGACCGTCAAACTCATATAAATGTTCTACTTTTATAAAGTCTATTTTCTCTTTTGCAAGAGCTTCCAGTAGCTTTACAGTATCTTTATGAGAAATATTCTGACCCATAAAGCGTAAACACCAATGATCGGTTAATATACTTTCGTCGATTTGCGCAGGCCATACTTTTAATCCTTTTGTCGCAATTACTTTTAGCACTAGATCTAATTTTGGTAGTTTTTTTAATTTTGTAGCTATCTTATTTGGGGTTGTATTAAGAGCGTCTATAAACACATCAACCCCCACTAAAGTCTTCTTGCTACTTGCATTTATATTAAATGTAAAATTTTTACCTTTTGTTTCGGGGTAAGATGCTTTAGGAAGTTTACTTGGTTCTTGCTTTAATCTTTTAGCAACAGCTTTTGCAAATTCCATAGTTGATACTTTTTCTTTAGAAGATTCTTTTTTGTATATGTCTGCAGTGTGAATACCATCTTCTATAGTTTTCTTTATAGCATTTTCAATTAAGGCGGCAGTTTTTGCTTGACCTATATGCACTAGCATCGCAACAGCGGCATTTAAAAGACCAGATGGGTTTGCTATACCTTTGCCTGCAATATCGGGTGCACTACCATGGACAGCTTCAAACATAGCAAAATCAAGGCCTATGTTACTGGATCCTGCAAGTCCCACCGATCCTGAAATCTCAGCTGCAACATCTGAAATAATATCTCCGTACAAGTTAGAAGTAACGATGACATCAAATTTTTCGGGAGTTGTGGCAAGCTTTGCCGTACCTATGTCCATTAGTAAAACCTCAGATTGTAAACCTTTATATTCTGCAGCAATGGCAGTAAAGACTTTGTGAAATATTCCATCTGAGAATTTCATAATATTATCTTTCACAAAACAGGTTACTTTTTTGCGGCCATTACGCACTGCATATTCGAAAGCATAGCGAATAATTTTTTCGCATCCCGTTTGGCTGATTAGTTTAACTGATTCATATGTGTTATGCGTATGACGATATTCAATGCCGGCATAAAGATCTTCTTCATTTTCTCTAATAATCACTAAGTCAAGTTTTGGATGTTTTGTTGTGATAAACGGGTAAAACGAAGATACGGGGCGTACATTTGCGTAAAGGCCTAAAGCTTTGCGCAACGTAACATTCAGGCTTTTATATCCGCCACCTTGAGGAGTAGTTATAGGACTTTTTAAAAGTACTTTTGATTTAAAAATTGTATCCCATGCTTCTTCGCTGATACCTGATGTATACTTTTTTTGGTAAAGCTTTTCCCCAATTTCTATCGTTTTAATCGTAATTTTTGCTTTAGCTTCTTTTAAAACATAAAGAGTTGCTTCCATGATTTCAGGTCCAATGCCATCGCCATATGCAACAGTGATATTTGTAAATTCTGACATAGTTTTATAAGCAATTTAGTTAATATTTAGGCTTACAATAACACTAAAAACTCTATTCCAAAACTTTTACTAAGGCACTTTTAAGAAATTCTTAATTTTTGCGTTAGTACAAGCACATAAAAAGCGTAATATGTTCTAGACTAAATCTACAGGGCGTCTAACATGAATAAAAAACTGCTTTTAGAAGCAATATTGCGTAGTGATATCAAAAGCTTTATCTGGAAAGTATTTGATACGATTAACCCAGGGATAAGCATTAGCAATGCGTGGTATATTGATCTGATGGCTGATTATTTGGAAGATGTTATTAAAGGCAGGCATAAGAGACTTATTATTAATATTCCTCCTAGATGCCTTAAATCTATTTGTATTAGCGTTGCACTGCCAGCTTGGATTTTGGGTATTGATCCTAGTAAGAGAATTATTGTTGCAAGCTATTCTCAAGCTTTAAGTACTAAACATTCATTGGACTGCAGAGCTATTATGCAAACCAAGTGGTATAAAGAACTTTTTTCAAATACCATTCTATCTACTACCTGTAACACTAAGACAAAATTTATGACCAGCAAATATGGTTTTAGGCTGGCAACATCTGTAGGTGGTTCGATTACGGGTGAGGGGGCTGATATATTGATTGTAGATGACCCACATAATCCGACTTTCGTGCACTCAGATAAACTAAGAACAAAAACTTGTAATTGGTTCGAGCAAACATTTACTAGCCGTCTCAATGATCAGAATAAAGGTGCAATTATATTGGTGATGCAGCGTCTTCATGAGAAAGACTTAAGTGCTTACTTATTGAAAAGAACAAGTTGGAGATTATTAAAAATACCAGCCATCAGCGATCAAGATCAACAATTTAGCTCATCTAAAAAATCTTACATATTTACAAAAGGTACTTCAATCGATCCTCTAAGGCTACCTTTAGAGCTGTTAGACAAACTTAAACAAGAAATGGGCATAGCAAACTTTAGAGCCCAATATTTGCAAGATCCAGAAAAAGCTACGTGCGGTATGCTTAAAAAATCTGAAATTAGGTTTTATGATGAAATGCCTCAATTTGAAGCAATATACCAAAGCTGGGATACAGCAATTAAGGTTAATCACTTGTCTGATTATTCAGTCTGTACTACTTGGGGGGTATGTCAAAATAAATATTATCTTATTGACTTTTTGTCTGATAAGCTTGAGTACTCATACCTTAAAGATGCTATGATACGTTTAGCAAGAAAATGGCAGCCAAAGATTATCTTGATTGAAGATAAAGCAAGCGGTCAGTCTCTTATTCAAGACTTAAAACTAGAAAAATTCCATAATATTCTTCCTAAAAAGCCTAAAACTGATAAAATCACGCGCTTTGCTACAATTTTGCCTTTTTTCACGCTAGAGCAAATACTCCTGCCAAAAGAAAGTAGTTGGGTTGATGAAGTTATCGAGCAAATTACATCTTTTCCAGATACGCGGCATGATGATATAGTAGATTCCATCAGTCAGTTTTTTATTTATATAAAACAACAACAGCTAAATTCATCAGTACCGCGTTTTAGATCTATATGATAGAACAAATTTGCCAAGATATGGAGAAGTTGCTCCAAAAATCTCAGAATGCAATGGGCATAGATTATGGCCTTAAAAAAACAGGTATTGCTATAACTGATACTCAGCTTAAAAATGCATTTCCTATTACTACAATCAAAACTTCAAGCACCGAAATTCTTCTTAAAGAGATAAATACTTTAATTATAAAATATAATGTTGGGCTTTTTGTTTTAGGAGTGCCAGATTCGCAAAGTTATGATGATAAAGTGTTTCAAGAATTTGGTCAAATGCTTCGCTTTGCAACAAAATTGCCACTGTATTTTCAAGATGAGTATCGTACTACAAGAGAGGCGCAAGAGAAGCTAAGCGCAGCTGGGTTTAAGGCTGGTAAAGCTGAGAGAATGGATGATCAAATTGCAGCTAAACTTATACTAGATGATTTTTTAGATAAGTGGAGATATTTGAAATTGAAGATATCAGTTTAATTTGTTGCTATGAAGTTATATACTTCTGCCTCCACCAAGATTAGTTTGAGCTCTAGACGATGTTGATTGAGCTAAACCATACACCTCTTGCCATTTAATCACATGCTTTGATAGATCTGGTAAAGTAGGGCAAGTTTCAGATTTGCAACCTTGATAGTACATTTTGTCTGATTGTTTCTTAGCTCCTTCTGGTTTTACAGTCTGTATCTTAACGCCTTTATGTGTTAATTTATT
The DNA here is from genome assembly GCF_003015145.1 of Candidatus Phycorickettsia trachydisci. Classification (NCBI taxonomy): domain Bacteria; kingdom Pseudomonadati; phylum Pseudomonadota; class Alphaproteobacteria; order Rickettsiales; family Rickettsiaceae; genus Candidatus Phycorickettsia; species Candidatus Phycorickettsia trachydisci. The sequence goes on from NZ_CP027845.1 coordinate 80,386, forward strand.
TTTAGATATTATTAGTTTTGCTCCTTCCGGGTTGACATGTATCACTTGATATGTCAGTCTGTTGCCGCTATTGTCCTTAGCTTCTATGAGGCTTAATTCTGGAATAAGTTTCAACCCTTTTCCTTGTTTCTTATCTGCTATAAAACCTTTTCTTAATGATTCGTCAAAAGGAGCAAGTTCCTGTTCTGTAGCTCTTAAATCATTTATCCCAAAAATTAATTGATCCGGATCTATTAAAACTACATCTGGGTTTGTTGATTCATAGATTTGGTTGCCTATTTTCCAAGAATATACTACTTCAGGCTCACCTGATATATCTCTTTTTTGTAATTCTTCTGCCTCTTTTTTGAGTGCTTGATATTTTTCATGTATACTTCTATGATCTTCTATAATAGTAAAGTTTTCTCCTATATTTTCTAGAAAATCTATATATTCTTGATACTCCTTACTGAGTGTAAAAGATTTAAGAGCAATAGACTTGTTCAAGTTTATCAATACTGCTTTAAGATAATTTTTGTGTGTCCCATCTTTAAACAATAAATTAGCTTTTTGGATATAATTGGAAATCTTTATTGAATATTCAACTGCTTTTTCTGGAACATTGTCAGCTAAATTAATATATACATCAGCCATAACTAAATTATATACAAAATCATCATCTCGTGGTTTTAGCTGTACTATCATCGGGATAATAGATTCAGCTGCTTTTCTTGATATAAAACGTAAGGTATTAATTTGTACGGTATATTTAAATTCTGATGGTATGTATTTATTTATCGCTAAATTTGCTAGTAAATTTTCTACTTCTTCAATATTGTAGTTAAGAGCATAGAATGAAATTTTAGTATATATTTCAAATGAGTCTATAGCATTATTTAGTTCCCTTATTTTAATATTTGCTTGTAGGTTAAGTTTTAGATCTTCGAATTTTTTTAATAATCTAGTATTTAGTGATATTTTAAGGACATAACCTGTTAAAAACCACTCTAACAAAACTGTCTTTATCTCCGCTTCTAAAGGCCATGCTTGAATAAGCTTATCTAGCCAAAATTTCTTTGTTTCGTACGTTTTAAAGTTATCAATATTTAATATTGTACTATCTGCGTTTCTAAAACTATCAGGTGGGTATACTTCAATAGCTTCTAAAATTTTGTGCATTGCTAATTTGGTTTGAGCATTATTCATATGGTAAAGTGCTTCTGTGAACAAAGCGTTACTTATAGAGCTTTTACTTTCTAAATCTATATTTTCTTGTTTTTTAATATCTTGTATTAAAGTGTCAATTTGAGGTAGTAATTTCAGACACTCTTCTGTACTTCCTTTTGATAAAAAATTATAAAAAAGCTTGGTTTCTATCCTTAAAGAACAATCAACTGGTATGGGGCGTGACTGGATGTGATTTTTAAAATCTATAAATGTGTTGTAATCAGCTATATCAGTAAAAAATCTCACAATTTGTTGAAATGACATTTTTTTAGCCATTTTACTCAAATTATTTTCCTTATCTGTTGATATATTTTCTATTAAGTCTGATACTTGAATTCTTTTTATTAAAAAATTGTCGATATCTCTTTTTGACACTTTGTGCTTAGTTAAAGCTTTATTTATGATATCTGCTGCAATATCAAATTTAGATAACAAAAGATTTTGCAAATTAATTGTCTCTGGCAAGTCAATCATATTGATATCCAGATGCTTTAAAAAGCTTACTAAATCTGAGACATCATCCATAGGTATCTTATGTTGAACCATTAGGTAAGTTATGTTATCTTTTATTATATTTTTTTGCAAGGAATTGAGTTTAGAATGATCGACTGACAAAGTCTTACATATATACTTAACTGTTTCTAAATAACTTGGTTCACGAGTTGTATGAATTGACAAAAGCATGAGGGCATCTCCCATTATTCCTTCCATATCACCATGTATCAATATATCCAAAGGTAAAAAACCTTTATCTTGTTCTTGAATTTCTGTTTCCATAAGATAATAAAACTTTTGATTTTATTATGACTTAGAAATTTGTATTAAAGAAGCTAAAAAGATAAGTTGTGAAATTGCAAGGCTAGTTTTTTAATTCCTAACTTCGAACTCTAGCGTATTTTTTGGTTGAGTGCCAAGCTTTCCAATAATAGTCTCACCTCCTACTACAGTTTGACCTACTGCAACTTGTGGCACAGTATCTGCTGGGAGATATAAATCAACTCTTGAACCAAATCTTATAATCCCATAACGCTGGCCAGATTTAACTTCCATCTCTTCTTCAAGGTCGCATACAATTCTTCTAGCAATGAGTCCTGCAATTTGTACTACTGCAATTTTTTCGCCTTTTTTATTTTCTATGACTACCGCTTGCCTTTCGTTATCAACACTTGCTTTATCAAGTGATGCATTTATAAATTTGCCAGGATTGTAATAAAGACCTAATACTTTACCTGTTACGGGTATCCTGTTTACGTGCACATTAAGTACATTTAGGAATACGCTCACCTTTAACATCTCATTTTCAAATTTTAGCTCTGCAGGAGGTTGGACCTTGTCAATTCCAACAACAATCCCATCAGCAGCGCTGATAATTAGATCGTCTCCAACAGGAGTTACTCTTTGAGGATTGCGGAAAAAATATACACATAATATGGTTGCTATAAAGCATATCCAACCAAGATTGGTGTTTAATGATGAAAATACAAAAGTTGCAGCGACCGCTATGGCAATAAATATGTAACCTTCTCTGTGTACCATATTGCTTAATTTATCGTAGGATTTCATAAATTATGATTTTCGTTTAGTTCTTTTATTTTCTGTAACATTATTTTCAATAATCCATATTGCAGACTCAATGTCAATAGTATACGGATCTTTATCTTTGGGTAAAGCAAAAGATTTGTCTTTATATTTTAAATATGGGCCATATCTTCCTATTGCAGCAATCACTTCATGATTATCTTTATCAACACCAACTTTTCTTGGGAGGGATGCTAATTTTTTGGCAATCTCGTGGTTAATTTCAGAAGGCTTAATATTAGGCGGAATGCTTACCCTTTTAAACCCTGGATCTTTAGGATTATCTCCTACTTGCAAGTACCATCCATATGGCCCTTTCTTTAAGTATATAGGTAGGTGATCTTCTAAATATGCAAGTGGTGTTGTGGGTGGCGCTGTGCCTTCCTGTGCTTGGGCATTTATTTCTTCTTTTATCTCAGGTGTGCTAAGTTTCAAGGTAAAGGAGCAATCTGGATACCTTTTGCATGAATAAAACGCCCCGTATTTACCTATTTTTAGAGAAATCTCTGCTTGTTTGCATGTAGGGCACGTTTTATCTTCTTTCGCAAATACCTCATCATATAAAATGCGATCTAACCTTTCTAGCACTTCGGTAATACGAACATCCTGCATACTGCCAGCGCTTGAGGAAAATAAAGTCCAGAAATCATTGAGCAAATCCTTACCATCTCTCTTATGTTCAGCAATTTCATCTAGCTTTTCTTCTAAATCTGCCGTAAAACTATATTCTACGTATTTGCTGAAAAAATTCACCAAAAAAGCATTTGCGACAATACCTTGATTTTCAGGAATAAAACGCTTTTTGTCATCTAGATAAACATACTTTCGCTCTTGTATGACGGATAGTATTGGAGAATAAGTTGATGGTCGGCCAATTCCAAGTTCAACAAGCTTCTGGATTAAACTTGCCTCATTATAACGAGGTGGAGGTTCTGTAAAATGTTGTTTTGCCTCTATATCTTTGCACTCAAGCTTTTCATCTTCTGTTAAAGGTGGCAGTTTCTTATCATCATCTTCTTTATCATCAAGACCAAATACCTCATAAAAACCTTTGAAAACTAAAGTAGATCCGCTTGCATTTAGTAAAAATTTATTATCTGTAGAAGTAATTTTGGCCGTTACTATATGAAAAAGTGCGCTTTCCATCTGGCAAGCAACTGCCCTGTTCCAAATTAAAGTATAAAGCTTTAGTAGGTTATCATCCAACTTTCCTTGTAGATTTTGGGGGGTGAGATTAATATTGGTTGGCCTTATTGCTTCGTGTGCTTCTTGAGCATTTTTAGATTTGGATTTATAAACGCGAGGGGCTTTTGGAAGAAATTTATCTCCATACTTATCTTCTATGAATTTCCTTATGGAATTAACTGCATCGCCAGAAATATTAACACCGTCTGTCCTCATGTATGTTATAAGCCCAGCTTCTGTTCCATCAATATTTACGCCTTCATAAAGCCTTTGTGCTAGCTGCATGGTTAATTTTGTATTAAACCCTAGCTTGCGTGATGCATCTTGCTGCAAAGTCGATGTAATAAAAGGTGGTTGAGGATTACGCTTTTGTTGTTTTGCCTCGACGCTTAAGACTTTATAGTCCTTACTTTGCATCTGCTCTTTTAGGTCTAACGCCTCTTTCTCATTAGAAATGGATAATTTTTCTAACTTTTGACCATCAACTTGTATCAGCTTAGCTCTAAACTGCTCGTTATTTTCTTTTGCAAAATCTGCATGTAAATCCCAGTATTCTTCCTTTTTAAAGTGACGAATCTCACTTTCTCGCTCGCATATAATACGCAGCGCCACGGATTGCACACGCCCCGCAGATTTACATCCAGGAAGCTTGGTCCATAAAATTGGAGATAATGTAAAGCCAAATAAATAATCTAGGGCTCTTCGTGCTTGCTGGGCATCTACTAAGCTTAAGTCGATGTCTCTAGGATGTTTGACGGCATCTTGTACTGCTTGCTTTGTTATTTCGGTAAAGACTATTCTTTTTATTGGCGTTGTTGCTTTTACCGCTTTTTTTTCTTTTAAAACTTCGACGACATGCCACGCTATACCCTCTCCTTCACGATCAGGGTCGGTTGCAAGGATAATTTCATCTGCTTTTTTCGCCTCTTTGGCGATAGCAGCTACATATTTTTGACTGCGATCGATTAATTCATACTTCATTAAAAAATTCTCTTCGGGCACTACGGATCCTTTTTTAGATGGTAGATCTCGTATATGACCATAAGATGCAAGTACGGTATAATCTTTTCCGAGATATTGATTAATACTCTTTGCTTTTGCGGGTGACTCAACTATAACTAATTTCATGATCTTATCTTTTTACTCATCAAATATTCTTGCAATTAAATTCGCTCCAATCAATACTATAACCTAAAGATTTAAAATTAAAATCATATTTATGTATTTAAAGACAAAAGAAGTTAGAGATAAATTTATAGAATACTTTACTAGAAATTCTCACAAACATGTTCCATCAAGCTCTCTTGTTCCAAGCAGCGACCCAAGCTTAATGTTTACTAACGCCGGTATGGTTCAGTTTAAAAACATCTTTATAGGTCTTGAAAAGCCAAGCTTTAAGCGAGCAGTATCAAGTCAAAAATGTGTACGCGCAGGTGGTAAGCATAATGATTTGGATAACGTTGGATATACAACAAGGCACCATACATTTTTTGAGATGCTCGGTAATTTTTCTTTTGGAGACTATTTCAAGGAAGAAGCAATATTTTATGCTTGGGAGCTGCTGACGAAAGATTTCCTTATCCCAGCAAATAAGATGTATGTTACCGTACATCCCGAAGATTTAGAGGCTTTAAATATTTGGAAAAAGCTCACGGGTTTTAGTGACGATAGAATTATAAAGATTAAAGATAATTTTTGGTCTATGGGAGATACGGGACCATGCGGACCTTGTACCGAGATATTCTATGATCACGGTGAAAAAGTATTTGGAGGTTTACCTGGAACTAAGGACGAAGATGGTGATAGATATATTGAGATCTGGAACATAGTTTTTATGGAATTTGATCAAGTAAGAGGTAAAAAAGTACCTCTTCCAATGAAATCCATAGATACCGGTATGGGATTAGAGAGGATTGCTGCAGTGTTACAGGGGCAGTGTGACAATTATGCAACAGATTTATTCCAAGAAATTATAGCGTCAGTTGAAAAATTGACAAAAGTTCCAGCAACCGATGAGAAAAAATTCTCACACAGAATCATTGCCGATCATCTTAGATCTAGTGCATTTTTAATTGCAAATGGCGTTCTTCCTTCAAATGAAGAAAGAGGATATGTTTTGCGTAGGATTATGAGAAGGGGAATGCGTCATTTGCAACAACTGGGGACTAAAGATCCTAGTATGCATTTATTGCTTGATGACCTTATTAAGATCACGGGGGAGAAGCAGCTTGTAAAAGCAAAAGATGTGATCGCAAATATAATGTTAAGCGAAGAAACTAGGTTTCATGAAACCTTAAATCATAGTCTCAAGGTTTTAAACGAAGAGATTAAAGATTTAAAGCCAGGAGGCGTATTGTCAGGAGAAAGTGCATTTAAGTTATACGATACCTACGGTATGCCTTTAGATTTAACTATGGATATTTTGCGAGAAAAGGGTTTGAAGGTTGATGAAAAAGGCTTTGAGTCTAAAATGGAAGAGCAAAAGCAACAAGGTAAAAAGTCATGGCAAGGATCTGGGGATGAAAAGCAGGAATCAGTATGGTTTAAGTTACAAGATCTCCCAAGTACAAAATTTGTTGGGTATGATACATTAAATGCTTCAGGAAAAATAATAGGTATAGTTCAAGATAACCATACTGTAGATAGTCTAAAGCCAAATAGAGATTTTTGGATTATAACTGACCAAACGCCTTTTTATGCAGAATCTGGAGGGCAAAAAGGAGATATCGGCCAAATTACTAGCGAATCTTATGTATTAGAAGTGACTGATACTCAAAAGTTTTTGAATTTTCATGCGCATCTCTGCAAACCAGTTGCTATCGCTAAAGATATCAAAGTTGGAGATGGGGTAATTTTAGAGGTTGAGGGTTCGTATAGAGATAATATTAGAAAAAATCATACAGCAACACATTTGTTGCATAGTGCATTGAAAAAGGTACTTGGCACTCATGTAATGCAAAAAGGATCTCTTGTTGCAGCAGATAGATTGCGTTTTGATTTTAATTATGACAAGCCGCTTTCTTTGGGGCAGATAGAGCAAATCGAAACACAAGTTAATGGGGTTATAATTAGAAACCTAGAAGTAAAAATCAGCATTATGGACAAAGATAAAGCTGAAGCTATGGGTGCCATGATGTTATTTGGTGAGAAGTATGACGATAAAGTAAGGGTTATATCTGTGGGCAAGAACGATTCAATTGAACTTTGCGGAGGTACGCATGTTGCAAGAAGTGGAGATATTGGCTTATTCAAGATAGTCTCTCAAACATCTGTTGCATCAGGCGTAAGAAGGATAGAGGCTGTAGTTGGTTTAGATGCTTTGGATTTAGTTCAAGAGCAGAACAGAAATTTGATAGAAGCAAAAGGGTTTTTAGAGGAAAATCAAAAAGAAAGTAACAAACGTATCGTAAATCTTGAGAATAAACTTTTGCAGCAAAGCTTTATATTTGAGCATAAAATGCTTAAAAAAGATGATCTGTGGGTTAGGTATTTGATATGTGATTCAAGTAGTAAAAACCTTAAAGATGTAGTCAATTTTTGTGCCCAAAAATTCCAAGATTCCATTGTCGCCATCATTTGCCTGCAAGATGAGAGAACTTCAATAATTGGAGCAACTAAAGGTGAATACAACACTGCTGATTTCATAAAGAAGATTGCATCTGGCTTCGAAGGCTCTGCTGGGGGAAACGCTGGCTTTGCCCAAGGTGGATTTAGGCAGGTTAAGGAAAAGGAGATAGAGAGTTTTTTACATAATGTATAGATTTTGACATTACACTAAAGTTATGAGACCATTAATATAGTTATTATTAAAACTAAATAAAGGGAATTATTATGGAAGATTTATGGCATAAAGTTACAGGTTTTATAATGTATCATGACTTTGAAGGATTTCGTCAGTTAGTTGAACAAGAAAATATGGTTCAATCAAAGAATGAGAATGATAACACGCTTTTACATCTAGTGGGATATTCCGTTAATGCTCAAGGTGGTGACGAATGGGATAATTATAATTCATTTATTACATACCTACTAGACAAAAAAGTTGATGTTAATGCTAAAAATAATAAAGGAGAAACAGCTTTAGATTTATCTCTAAGACATGGTGCGTCGGCAGAGACGAAATTATTGCTGATACACGGGGCTCAAGCTGGTAATATGAATATCGAACAGTTGTCTAGCTTATTATTTAGTGTGAGCTATCAATTAATTGATTATCCTGAAGATTATAATTTGAATGAAAAAGTTAAGTTAATTTGTGGAGCACTTGATGCTTATAATAAAGTCAAATCAACATATCCCGAAGAATTAGCTGAAGCATTTTCAAGGTCTGGTGAAGGAAGTATTCGAGAATACAAAGGCATAATAGATAGCCATGTTCATGAGCTCATGCAGGATATAGAATCTCATTCTCCTACAGAGGAAAAGTTAGAGTTATCGGAGAGATTGCGAACAAACTTTCACTTTGATGATGATAATTTAGTAGATCAATTGGGAAGTACCTCTATTGTTGGAGATCCTGATGGTACTGTATTAGACTAAATATAACCAGTATAAAGCAAAAGCATTTGTTATTAATAAACTCATTTTAATGTTGAGGCTGGAGAAAATCTTGGCTTTGCTTAAGGTGGATTTAGAAAAGTGAAAGCAAAAGAGATAGAGAATCTATTGCAAAATGGTAATCTTTTTGGTATCATCCCAGGTCGTGAGATAATTGTAATTTAAAATTAAGGTTATAAAATTATTGTGAAAGATTCGTGTTATAAGGTCAATAAAATTAATACGGAGGACTTTTGGTATGAGGTCAATGAAATTGTATGCAGCGGAAAGTTTGAAGAATTTCGTCAATTCGTTGAGAGCAAAAATAAAATTCTTCAATCAACAAACAAGGTTAGAAGTACTCAAGTTAAGGATGAAATTAATATTTTTAAATTAGCCAACAGAGATAAGGATACTTTATTACATTTAGTAGCTCGCCATACTGAGGGTAGATTGGATGATATTAAATTTAACTATATTCCGTTTATTAAATATCTGTTAGAGAAAGAAGTAGATATTAATGCTCGAAATAAAGTAGGCAAAACACCTTTAGATTTATCTACTCAATTTGGATGTTCGAGAGAGACAATTTTTCTACTCAAGCATGGTGCTAAATCTGATCATATGAGTACAAAGCAGTTATCTGATTTACTATTTGGTGTGCGCGATTTTAGATTTTCAGAAGATGATCAAGAAGAGTGTAAAGATGACTCGCATAATGAAGTCAAGTTAATTTGTGGAGTACTTGACGCTTACAATAAATGTAAGAGAGCATCTCCTAAAAAGTTCGCATCATCCTTAAATGAAATAAGACAAAATGACATTCAAGGATATATCAATGAATTGTTTTATATATGTTCTAAAGATGCAAGTTTATTAGAAACAGTGAAAGATTATTTTGATCCTAACACCATTCTTATAGGTATGATTGCTAAGGATAATAATATTCTTGATATTGCGGAAGATTAGATATAACCTATGATGATTGATGAGTAGGGATATAGATTCGAAGGAAATGATTATGACATTTCTTCACTTGGCTTATCGTCGCATTCCCCTATGTTGAGACTGTTTAAAGCATCCACGACTTGTTCATTATGAGGATCGGAAGGTTGAGGATTGGAAGTCTTGATAGAAAAAAATATTGCAAAAGGATTCTTGCTCACAGATGCTAATTTTATGGAATCTTTATCTTCTAAAAATTCAAGTATGCATGAAACGTAAGGAATAGCTGCTAGAGTTTCTTTTTGATTATAGTGTTTTTCTACTCGAGTTTGAAGATATTCTAAAGGTGATGTTTTAGGTTGTTTTAGGGCCTCATCGATACTATTATATAATGGTATAATAAGCTCTTTATATAATTTCATTACATTATTGCCGCTCAAATTCTCCGTGTTGATTTCTTTAGAATCGCTTAAACAAGCAGCAAAATGTTTCATTATTTCGTAATCTTGGCTTTTGTTTTGAGAGTAAATAGCTGGATTACTATAACTCTGAATTTCTTTAGTTCTGTTTTTTAAGTATTCCAGATTTTTTCCATCTGGTCTTATGAACGCATCATATAATTTATCCATAATATATTCTTTATAAGATTGATTTTCTAAGGCATATTTGAATAAATATAATACTACACCATGAGACTTTATTGGATCGTATATGATTTTGTTGCTACATATGTTATAAATTGTATCTTTATCTAAATTTTGAGGTTTAGATTTTAATAATTTAACCATTAAATCAAAGCGCCCCTTATACCCTATTATTTTTTGTACACTTATTTTGGATATATCTGCGCCAGACTTGAGTAAGTCTTGTATAATCTGGTTGCTAAATTGATTGGCATTACTGATGGCATAACGTAGAGGTGTATTGTCTTGATGGTCTGTTTTTTCGAGGTTAGCGCCAGCGTCAACTAACATTTTTACTATTAATGTCTGGCCGCAAGTTATAGCATGATAGAGAGGCGTATGGTCATATTTATCTGGTGTTTCAGTATTGGCTCTAGCGTTGAGCAAATCTCCTACTACTGACTCCAGATTGCGTTTTACGGCATGATGTAAAGGAGTGCTGCCATGTGTATCTAAATTTTCAATATCAGCACCAGCATTACGCAAAGCTTTTATTATATCTTTGTAGCCATAATATATGGCATGATGCAAAGGTGTGCTACCGTGTAGATTCCAAACTTCTTTATCGGCGCCAGCGTCTAGCAGTACCTGGACTATTGCTAGATTATTTCTATAAATTGCATGATGCAAAGGGGTGCTGCCTTTCGAATCTAAAGCTTCTTTATTGCATCTAGCATCAAGCAAGATACGTACCGCTTCTATTCTGTCTACAGAAATTGCGTAATGTAAAGGGCTGCTATGTTCAGGGTCAGGTTCTTCTATATCGAACCCTTGAGTTATTAAATTTACTAGTTGTGTAATATCGTTATCCTTAATAGCTTCGTATATAGGAGTTAAAGCTAGTTCATCTGGTTGCTGCATTGCTTATATACCTTAATTAACTAATTCAATGCTAGCATATCGAGTTTATGTAACAAAATTGTTTTATTAATAAAGATACTTTGCAATATTTAGAAAATCTTGAGGTAATAACGTTTCAGGACGTTGAGAAGGTGAAATAGATAAGTTTTTAAAATCTTCTTCTGAGAGGGCTAAAATGCCTTTAAGCATTTTTCTTCGCTTAGAAAAACACATGCGCAAGACTTGCTCAAACTTTTTAAATACTTCAGGCTCTATATTCAGATTATTTGGCTTTGCTTGAAGTATGGAAGATGTAACTTTTGGCATAGGTTTAAATGCTTCTTTAGGTACATCAAAGCTGTTTTCTACATCTGCTGCAATCTGACAAAAGATGCTTAACCTGCCGTAATCTTTGTTATTATGCTCAGAGCAAATTCTCTCTACAACTTCTTTTTGCATCATTAATGTTAAATGCTCTATGTATTCTTTTGTACTTGGCGCGAGCCAATTACAAATAAGCTTTGATGCGATGTTATATGGAAGGTTAGAGATAATAACGCATTTTTCGTTTACTAAATCGGGAATTTTAATCCTTAAGGCATCTTCTTGCAATAAAGTGACGTTTTGCGCATCCCTATATTTAGTCAATAAGTATGCTGCAAGCATTTTATCTTTTTCTATTAAGATAAGACGTTTAGGATTTTTCTTTAATATAGAATTTGTGAGTGCTCCATATCCTGGGCCTACTTCAATGACAGTTTTAGCTGTAATACTGCAGCTAGATGCAACGATGTCATCACAGATATGTTCATCTTGTAAAAAATGCTGTCCTAAGGACTTTTTGGCTTTCATGTGGTGCTTAGAAAGTCTTTGTGAATTACTTTAATTCCGCTGTCTTTAAATGCTACCTCATATTTACTGTAATCAAGTTCTTTTACAACGAGTCCTGCTCCAAAAATTTTGTGAAATATTTTCATACCAGGGTTTAATTTTGAAGGGGAGGCAAATGAAGGAAATGAATCTTTCACTAGTAAATCTTCCTTAATCTCTAAAGCAAATTGGGAAGGAGATTGGGGTGCGTAGTAGTTATCCTTTGTTTTCATATAAGTTGAATAGCTTATATAAAGGTTATACTTTGCTCTTGTTACTGCTACGTAAGCTACCCTACGCTCTTCGGCTAAGTTGCTCATACCTTTGCTGCTAGGGAAAATTCCTTGATTCCAATTCGGCAAAAATACTGTGTCAAATTCGAGACCTTTTGCTCCGTGCACTGTCATAACCTTAACAACGAAATCGCTATCCTCTTCTTTTTCTTCGTTAACCAATGCGGCATGTTCTAAGAATTTATATATATCGTCATATTCCCCAATAGTGACAAGTAATTCTTTGACGTTATCCACCTTGCCTTGTTCAAATGTGTTTTGAACAAGCATTAGCATATAACCAGACTCTTCCAAAATCTTCTCAACGGCTTCGCTTGCCTTGAGTTCCATAAAATATTTTTTCCATCTCTCAAGACCTTGGATTAGTTTTTCAAGTTCGGTTGTTCCTTTTTTACTGATTGAGCCGGCGTCCAACATCATTTTGATACTTTCATGTAGAGATATTCCATGATCAGAAGCATTTGCTCTGAATTTTGCCATACTAGCATCGCCTATCCCTCTTTTGGGAACGTTAATAATACGCTCTAAAGCTATATCATCATTTACGTTTAGGGTAGCTCTAATGTAAGCAAGAACATCTTTTACTTCTTTAAGTTCATAGAACCTAGTTGTGCCTATAATTTTGTAATTAATTCTATTTCGCAAGAAAGTATCTTCTAAAATTCTAGTCTGGAAGTTTGTTCGCACAAGCACTGCAACGGAAGAATCATGCGATAATTTTAAAATTTCTTGAGATATAAACTCAGCTTCGCTACCAGAGTTAGTGCAACATACAAGCTTAATAGGGTTAGTTGCATGCGAAGCGCTACTTTTTAAGTTTTTATCGTATCGATCTTTATTATTAGATATAATGCTTTGTGCAACATCTAGTATTCGCTGAGTTGAGCGATAATTGTTAGAAAGAGTAATAATTTGGGTATTTGGAAAATCTTTATGAAAGCCTAAAATATTACTAACCTGTGCACCTCGCCAGCTATATATACTTTGATCGTCGTCACCTACGCAGCATATGTTTTGTTTTTGACCAGCAATCTTTCTGACCCACTCATATTGGATTTTATTAGTATCTTGATACTCATCAACTAAGATATAGTCAAATTGCTCTTGATACATCCTTAGCACGCTTTCGTATTGGTCAAAAATCTTATTCACATAAAGTAAAATATCGCCGAAATCAGCTAAATTAGCTGTTTGTAGTCGATCTTGATAGTGCTTATAAATAGCAACTGCTGTTTTATCATGATGATCTACTTGATCTGGAAAAAGGTTTAAATCTTTCCATGAGGTAATAAGATGGTGAGCTGCTTTATAATCTAGCTTATTGTTATCAAAGTTATGGTCTATGTAGATGTTTTTAATTAGCTTAATTTGATCTGGATAATCTATAATAGTCAAATTACTTGCAAGATCTATTAAATTCGCATGAGTTCTTAAGATCCTTAAAGCAGTAGAATGAAACGTGCCTAAATAATTTATTTTTTGTCCGCAAAGTCGCATAATTCTATCTTGCATCTGATATGCTGCCTTATTAGTAAATGTAACAGCTAGGATGTTATTTGGGGTGCAAATGCTTTGCGCGAGGAGATGTGCAATTTTGTATGTAATAACGGTAGTTTTACCAGTACCGGCTCCTGCAAGGACTAGGAGAGGGCCTTTAGTGTTGAGGACTGCTTCTTTTTGATTGGGGTTTAGTATACTTAAATCCAACATGACGGGGGCAAGATAAATTTTTTATTATTTCAGTTGTATGATCTACTATTATTCTAGATTTTTTGTTCAGTTCCTTCTAAAAGTATCCCAAAAATCATCACCTTGCAATAGACCCTTAGTTTAGTGGATTTTTTCTAATCTTTTTATATGCCTTCCGCCTTCAAAACCCCTGGTTAAAAAGGTTTTTACTATATCTTGTGCTTCAGAAGTGGAAACAATTTTAGAGCCTAGTACGAGGACATTGGCATCATTATGCGATCTTGCCTTAAAGGCCATATACTGATTGTGGCACATAGCCGCTCTTATCTTAGATAATCTGTTGGCACATATTGACATTCCAATACCGGTGCCGCAGATTAGAATGCCCATTTTTATACCGTTTTCTACGATTTGTTCACAAACAAGTTTAGCATAATCAGGGTAATCAACAGATACATCTGCTGATTTTGTTCCGCAGTCTATAACTTTGTATGACAAAGATTCAAGCAAGCTTTTGATCTTTTCTTTAAGATTAAATCCTTTATGATCAGAAGCGATTGCAATCTTGTTCATTAAAAAGCTTTAGTTTTAATTCTTGCTGCTTTACCTTTTAGGCTCTTTAAGTAATATAATTTAGCTCTTCTGACAATACCTTGAGATATAACCTCGATACCTACAACATTTGGAGCATATTGCATGAAAGTTCTCTCTACTCCTTCGCCGTGGCTGATTTTAAATAATTTGAAGCAAGATGTGAGACCTCTGTTTCTTTTGCTAATGACAATACCTTGGAAAGCTTGAATTCTTTCGGTTGTTCCTTCTTGAATTTTAATACTTACTTTTAAAGTATCGCCGGCTTTAAATTCTGGAACTTTTTTATTTTCAGATAATTTTTGTATTTCTCTTTCTTGCAATTGAACTACTGTAGGATGCATATAAATTACACTTATTTATTGTTTTTTACCAGCAAGTCTGGCCTTCTTAATTTTGTTATTTCTAAAGAAGCATTCCGCCTCCACTGTTTTATTTCTTCATGGTTGCCTGATAAAAGTACTTGCGGCACTTCCAGGCTATTCCAAATTTGTGGCCTTGTGTATAAAGGATATTCTAAGAGCCCCTTTAATTCACCTTGTGGATTAAATGACTCATTTTTTAAATTTTCGGTATTCTCAACCACCCCCTCAAGCAACCTAATACAGCTATCGGCAAGAGCCAAAGCTGCAATTTCACCGCCCGAGAGTATAAAATCCCCTAAACTAACTTCCTCTATATTGTAATAGTTTAGGACTCTTTGGTCAATACCTTCAAATCGAAGGCAAATTATTATTAAGCTTTGGTTGTTAAGGCTTACGATTTGTTGAACCATTTGTTGATTTATCACTTTACCGCGTGGAGAAGTGTATAAAATGCGTGAATTTGGTTTTTGCTCTAAGGCAAAATCAATTGCGCTACTTAGCACATCGGGTCGTACAACCATACCGCTTCCACCGCCATACGGAATATCATCCACCTTCTTGTGCTTCGTAATGCCAAAGTTCCTGATATTTACTACATCATACGACCATATACCTTTTTCTAAAGCTTTACCGCTTAAAGAAAAGCCAAGTGGGCCTGGGAATATTTCGGGAAAGGTTGTTAAAAAGGTAATGTGTAGTTTAGACATTTAGTATAAGATTTTTGCACCTCAAACATTCTAACAAATAATTCTTAGATGCAAAAATTGTTATATTCTAACCTTCAGTAGCTTCTTCATAATGAGAGTGGCCAGATATCTCAACTGGAATATGATTATCCCCAATATCAATATGTTCTATTCCTGGTACAACTTCGCTTGCATCAATATCAGATAAAAGGGGTTGGGATAATTGGCTTATGTGACCTTCTATGCTTGAAATGGAAGAACGTAAACTAATAATTATATCGGGAAGTTGTATATTATAGTGAGTAGTGCCGTCTGCTTCTTTGATATAAATTATATTTGTGCATAAACCTTCTTGGTCTACTTCATAGCATGTAGAATGACCTTCTTGATTAACAATGATTTTTCCTTCCCTTTCTCCACTGTAAGCCAAATTATTCATAGCTTTTTTAATTTTATTAAAGGCTACAGATTTTTGGGCTGCGTCATAATCTTCTAACAAAAGTATTTTTTGCATGTTACTTTCATTAGTGAAAAATTCACGAATTTCAGATTTTTTAAGATCAATTTTAATATCCTGATCTGAGTTGAGCATTTTCACAACTGCTGATGCACGATCTAAGTCTAATTCCTCTAAGAGATGGGAAGTAACGACTTTATTAAATATTGTATATTTACCTGTGTCCTTACCTGAATTTCCCCTATTTAATTCAACTCCATTTTCCATAAATAGAGACAAAAACTTCATCATCTTATCATTATCAAGTGTACCTCTGCTAGATCCCATAACTAAAGCATCATATAGAGGTGTGCATCCATATGTATTTACGGCATTTACGAATTCTTTTACGGCTTCAATACCTTTTTCTTCAGCTACTCTCTTGATAAGGCATTCTGTTGTTTCATAATCTTTGATCATGCAAGCGATATGTAGCGCAGAAGAGCCTGATTTTTTCTGGTACATTGGGTCAGAATCGTTTTCTAAAAGCCAATCTCTTAATACTATACTTTTCTCTTCAATAGCGGCCATCAGTTCAGACTCAAGGTTTAATCCAGAGCCTCTTTTGATATCTTGTGGCCTAATATGAGGTAATATTTCCTCAATCTTGTCGCCAAAAAAGCCGTATGCAGCAAGATGTAAAATTGACATCCCTTTATATTTTTCTATTTCTCCTGAATATATAGGGTTAGTATCATTACCTTGGTAATTTGCTAATTCGATAGCCTTTATCAGTTTACTAGAATACTCTTTCGATATTTTTATTTTATAATTGCTTATAAGTTCTTTTAAAGGTTTTGTGGTTTCTTCAAGCCCTGCCCTAGCTTTTTCTACTTCTTCTTCCGACTTGCCTATTGATGATTCGTACATAAGATCTTTTAGTTCATGTATTCTATTGTCTAAAGGATCTATAGACTTTGAGATCTCCTGAATTATTTCATTCAATAATGATTCTAGTGTAGTCATAATAGTAATTTATATTTTTTATCTATTAATAATTATAAACTATAAATTTTTAACAATCAAATTATTATGCAATAATTATTATATCCTAACTTTCTGTAACTTCTTCCTCGTTAGAGTGACCTAATAATCCAGGTTGATTTTGATTAGAAGCAATATCGAGATGCTCTATTCCTAGAGCAACTTCATTGACCGAGACGTTGCTTTCAATTAAGTTGATTTCTGATAATCTGGCTAACTGCTGATCTATCAACTCTATACTTGCTTTGTACTTAGCTTCTTCTAGATGATGATTTTGATTGCTAAAATCTATTAAAGCCTTCTTAATTTTGTTAAGTGCTAAGGATTTTTGAGGGGTATCATATACTTCTAACAAAAACATTTTTTGAATATTACTTTCGTTAATGAAAAATTCCCGAACACAAGGATCTTTAAGATAAATTGCAATATCTTGGCCTGAGTTGAGCATTTTAACAACTGTTAATACAACAAGATCTGAATCTAAAGTACAAGAATGAAAAAGAAAATTAAATGACATACATTTAAATTGATCCGTAAGTGAAAGTTCTTGATTAAAATCAAAACCTTTCTCTATAAATAGGTCTAAGAATTTAAGCATCTTGTGATTATCAATTGAGTGTTTTTGTCCTACAACTAAGGCCTCATATAAAGGTATGCATCCATGCTTATCCTGATCGTTTACAAATTCTTTGGCTGCCTCTATACCTTTTTCTTGAGCTACTCTCTTAATCAGACGTTCCGTTGTTTCATAATCTTTGACCATGCAAGAAATATGTAAGGCAGAAGCGCCGGATGCTTTTTTATACATCAAATCCGTATCATTTTCTAATAACCAGTCTCTTAAGGTTGTGTTTTCCTCTTCGATAGCTATCATGAGTTCAGATTCAAGCTTTAATCCGGAACCTCTTTTAATATCTTGTGGCCTAATATAAGGCAGTATTTCCTCAATTACACCTGCAAAATAACCAGATGCAGCAAGATGCAAAATAGAAACACCTTTACTTTGTTCTATTGCTCCCGAATATATGGGATTAGTATCGCTACCTTGTGAGTTTGCTGATTTGATAGCATCTACTAAATGATCAGAATACTTTTTTGATACTTCTATTACACAATTTACGCTGGCATTGGCATAATCTTCTTCCGCTTTTTTTAATCTTGTATCAGCTTCTCTTGTTTCTTCTTCTGAGCCGTTAAGTGCTTCGTTGTAAAGATTTATGGATTTGTTTACTTCTTTTGCCAAACGAATTGTAGTCTCATTGATCTCTTGAATAATTTCATTTAATAATGATTCCAATGTAGTCATAGTAGTAATTTATATTTTTATCTATTAGTAACTATAAACTATAAATTTTTAACAATCAAATTATTGTGTAAAAATTGTTATATCCTAAACTTCAGCAATTTCTTTGTCATGAGTGTGACCTAGTAGTTCAGGTTTAGTTTCGCTGGAAGCGAGGTCAAGATTTTCTATGCCTGAGGTAACTTTGCTTGCAGCATTAAACGTTTCGGTTGGGAAGAATTTGGATAATGTGTTTAGTTGTGCATCTATAAATCCTGATGTAATTTTGTACTTATCTTCTTTTAGATTATTACTTTGATGATCAAAATCTATTAATTCTTCTTTAATTTTATTCAGAGCTGTAAACTTTTGAGACAAATCATACTCTTCTAGCAAAATTATCTTTTGAATGTTGATTTTATCAGTGAAAAAACTGCTAATTGTAGGATTTTTGAGGTTAATTTGAATATTTTGTCCTGAATTTAACATTTTAACAGCCGCTGATGCAAGATCTAAATTTTGTAGAAGGTGAGAGGTAATGATAGTGTTGAACATAGTATATTCGCCTGTACGCTTACCAGAGTTTTTTTTGTCTAAATCTACTCCATTTTCGATGAATAAAGACAAAAATTTGAGCATGTGATGATTATCTAATGGTATTTCAGAATTGGGTGAATCAAGAACTAAGGCTTCGTATAAAGGGGTGCATCCAGATTCTTTTACAGCATTTACGAATTCTTTGACTGCGCTTGTATCTTTTTCTCTGGCCACCCTTTGAATAAGGCGTTCGGCTGTTTTATAATCCTTGATTAGGCAGGCAATATGCAAGGCGGAAGAACCGGATGATTTGCGGTACATTACATCAGCATCATTTTCTAATAGCCAGTCTCTTAATATTGTATTTTTTTCTTCTATAGCCTCCATAAGCTCAGATCCCATAAGCCCTCTTTTAATGTCCTGTGGTCTGATGTGGGACAATATTTCGTAAATATGGTTGCTAAATAGTCCCCATGCGATTAAATGTAAAATAGATGCGCCCTTATATTTTTTTATTTCTCTTGTGTATATGGGATTAGTATCATTGCCTTGGCTTTCTGCTAATTTGATAGCATCTATTAACCTTCTGGAGTAGTTTTCCGATAATTCCTTTCTATAGCTGTCACGCGCTTCCCTTAAAGCTTTTTTAGTTTGTTCTGAACCTACTATTGCTACATCTGCTCTTAAAGGATCTAGGGTCACCCTTTCATAGCATTCAATATTTTGAATTATGTTATTTAATAGTGTTCTTACTGTATCCATGGTAGTTTGTACTTTTGTGCCATTGTAGCTTATTAACGACCATGCACCGTAAGTTTTTCGTGATAAGTTATCAAATTTTTCGTATCTATTGTATTACAGGGCTGTATAGCTTTCTTGAAAAAGCGTAGATCTGACAGTCGCAATAATTATATAAGTCTTTGGGGGAAAGAGTTTTAGAAGAATGATTTGGACTTTAGATATTATGCTGATTATCCGTAGAGTCATTAAGTTCAATCTCTCCAATTTGCGTCATATCGTGGTTTGCGTGATCTATCAAGGAAAGTGGATCCGACTCAAGCTTGCTCTCTAGAAACTCTATAATCTGATTTAATTCATTGGATTCAGAAAGACTTTTAGCAGATTTCAACCCTTTTTCGACATTAGCGCCGTGGTCGGCTAATAGTTTTACCATCTTGAAGTTTTGATCATATATTGCTAAAGACATAGCACTGTTTAGATGATCTAAATCAGTGCTATCTGCAAGTAATAGTTTTACCATGCCCAAGTCTTTTCCCCACACTGCGGCTTTTAAAGCTTTTACATTCAAAGAATCGGGTATTTTATGTTGAAGTAATAGTTTTACTGTATCCAAATCTTTCGCCCTCACTGATGTTTCGAAAGCTGCTGCGTTCAAAGGATCATTGAAATTAGGTTTGTATTTCATTAATAAGCTGATTATTTCTTTTCTAGACAACACGCAATAATATAAAGCAGACAGACCATTATTTATGATTTGATTAGGATCGGCTCCTAAGCTGAGTAGTAAGTCTATCTGTTCTGGTGTTCCTGATACGATAGTATGTTTAAAAGTTTCAGTAGCATCTGCGCCATTTTCTAACAACAATTTTACCAATGACTGATTAGGTTGATCTATAGCTAGCATTAAAGGAGATATACCATCCTTGCCTGGAAGGTTAGGGTTGGCTCCTTTACCCAGTAATAATTTAACAATACTTTCTTGTTTTTCAAATGCCTCTTGAGTTAAAGAGCTTTGTATACCCTGTTGTTCGAAGAGAAGCTTAATCTTGTTGTTATTGATGATCAAAGCTAGCGGAGTAAATCCATTTGAATTATTAAATTGATTTAGGTTCCAGCTTTTGTCTAGAAAATATCTAATAAGTTCTATATTTTGTTCTATACAAGCTCCTTCGTAGTAATCTATATAGGTAATGTTTTCATCGAAAAATGAAAGTGGTAAATCTTCTTCTTTTAAAAAATTCACTGTCTCTTGGGATTTATCTGTTAAATTCTTGATTAAATAACCGTGTTGTAAAATTTTTTCTTGATCTTTTGTGAATTGAGTGGGGGCAAGTGTTTCTCCATTGAGCAATATTTTGTTACAAAATTCATTAAATTTTTTATTTTCCCTTACTAAAACTTCTTCGGGATTTTGGAATGTATCTTCTGTACAGTGAAATTCGTATTCAGTTACTTTTTGCTGTTTCCAAAAGAAGTAGACACTTTCGTAATTCCAAGTACTAATACCTGCTCCTTCAAATATTTCAAAGGCAAGATTATCTAAAAATGCCTGTAATGTAATAGCTCTTATAGATTTATTAGATGTTGAAGTGTCGTAATTAGTCCATTTTTCAATACTTTTGCTAAAAGCAAGATGACATAGCATGCCTCTTGACTCTAGATCCTCAGATACGTGAGTGAATAAAATAGAGTCTTTTGGTAAACTGGTTATTTCTTTGTGTGCATTACCAGAAAAACAAGACCATATATGAATGTGTAAAGGACTCTTTTTGCTTAATATATTTAGGAATGAAAAGATATCTTTAAAGCGATAACATAATCCATCCTCTCCTAAACTTAATCCATATACTTTATCAGAAGGTAGTTCTGATAAGCCGAGTTTATCACTACCATGCGCATGTATGTCAATCCTAGTTGTAGAATCTATTTTTCCCATGAGGGATATCCATTTATCTTGGTCCATGTGTCTTATAATTAAGGAATCTGGAGTAGAATAAAATTTTTCTATTTGTTTAAACTGGTCGGAATTTTCGGGTAAAAGATTATTACCAATAATCAGTAAACGTTTTAAAATCATATAATTCAAATTTATTTGGTTACTTTAGTTTTTACCATACTGAGACTATAAATACTAGTAATAACTTAAATATATTAGTTATAACCTCAGTATTCCTAAATTATTTTAGTTTATGTTTAAAAACTCTCAAAGTATAGTCAGCTTACTTTGGAAATAATTTCAATAATAACAATTTTAATATTTGTTATGTCAAAAATAAATAATATTTCTATATTCTTTACCATAGATTTGTTAAATTAAATATAGTATAGTGTATTAATTTATAAGTAATTATTAAGTTTTTTGTTATGCTTCCTAGGTCTAAATTATTGGGTCTTATTTTATTGGGACACGTCGCTTTATGTGCTGAAGATGGGGAAATAGATATCAATTCTATTGAAAGAAATGATAGAACAAGACCTGCGTTCCTTCATAGTACGGGACATTTTACTGGGGTAAGCTCCTTAAATTCAGGAAGTGTAGGATCGGGTGATGGTTTTGCAAATGGTATTAATTTAAATAGAGAGGCATCTTTATATAGTGACCGTGCAAGTACTGCTATTGATCCTATAGCATGGGGTGTGATGCCTAGGGGGTTTGATCAAAGTATGCTACAAAATAGTCTGGCTACTCATCGCGGTCTTGGAAGACAAGAAAATAGGCAAGAATATTTAGATGGTATAAGTGATTTGTTTAATGAATCAGAAAACTCGGATACAGCAAGTGATAGGATGGATTCGGGGCCGAGCATTATTGATCAGGTTAATGCCATAAACAAAAGCATGAGTGGAAGCAGTTCATCTCAAATACGAAATCAATTACCTTGGGATTCGAGAGTAGGACCTAATGCTAATAGAGAAAATATAAAAAGATTGCTTGATAAATATCCAGATCTTTTAGAACGTAGGAGCCTTCTTAGTGATCCTTTGGGAGATAAAGATATGAAACAAATGGCTATAAGTCAAGAAAAGACTGCTGCTTTAGAAAAGCCTGGGGGTGGTAGAGGATTATTTTCTTCAGAATGTGATAGAGATATAAATGATCAGCAAGGTGGGGGGCAAAATATTACTCCGTCTTCAACAACATTGGTACTAGCACCTGCATCATCTCCAGCATCTGCATCATCTCCAGCTCCTGCGCCGGCACCAGCACCAGCTCCTGCACCAGCTCCTGCACCAGCTCCTGCACCAGCTCCTGCACCAGCTCCTGCACCAGCTCCTGCACCAGCTCCTGCACCAGCACCAGCACCAGCTCCTGCACCAGCTCCTGCACCAGCTCCTGCACCAGCTCCTGCATCAGCACCCGTACAGCAGCAACCCCTACAACCACAAACCGTACAACCACAACCTGTACAGCAACCACAACCCATACAACCACAACCTGTACAGCAACCACAACCCATACAACCACAACCCATACAACCACAACCCATACAACCACAACCCATACAACCACAACCTATACAACCACAACCTGTACAGCAGCAACATCAGCAAGCGGCAACTAAGATACAGGCTTTAGTCCGTGGGTATCAATCTAGGTTGCGGCAAGAAGGCGATGAGCGACAGGCTGTAGAAATTGAAACAGAAGAAAGAAATTCTAACCTTTCTACTGTTAGAAATAATCATAATGGTAGAAGAAATATTAAGAGATGGATTCCTGGAATTACGGTTCTTGGGGCTCTTGGAGCAATAGCAAATTATTTTATTGTTCCAAGCGGTGAGCCGGCTCATGATCTACCTTCAACAGACCCTGCAGTATTTCCTAATACTAATACCGATCAGCCTGAGGGTATATTGAATACAAAAAGTAATGGTAGTGATGTCATGGCTCATCGCCCAACTTCCCAAGATCCTGGGCCATTTCCTGCGCCAGCGCCAGTACCTGAATCAGATCCGTCATTAGTTATTGATATTAATATTAATCAGCCTGTAGTGGAATGTGCATCGGATATAGAAAGTATGGATAATGGTCATATTACCAATGATTTGATAAGTATCAATGAGCATGGAATAAGCACTAGATTTGAGCATGAGATTAAGATAGCTGGTGTGCCTCTTCAATTACCTACTACATATAATAATTCATTTTCTGGTGGTTTATTGTCTGCTCAAAACGATCAGACAGGAGTACTGGAGAAAAATGATATAGGTGAATCAATGGAAGTTCCTGAACACCATATATTAGGTTCTACAATCGCATCGTCTTCTCCTGCAATATCAATTTTTGAGTCAGTACCAGCTCTTGCCTCAGCAAATACGTCTGAGCCCGAATCTACTACTAAACCTACTACCGATCAAGAACCAAAAACTGGGGATGAATCTGATAGTAAAAACAATAGAGGGAGTTATAAAAATATGTTTTACGGAGCCATGGCGGCTGCGGGGGCTTATCTTGGTCTTGGGCCCCATCTTGTAGATCACGAAGCAAATTCTGAACAGGATGACGAATCAGATATTGATATAGTGGAAGATGTCCCAAACCCTGCTGCTGGATCAAACCCTCCTGCTGCTGGATCAAACCCTCATGCTGCTGGATCAAACCCTCATGCTGCTGGATCAAACCCTCCTGCTGCTGGATCAAACCCTCCTGCTGCTGGATCAAACCCTCATGCTGCTGGATCAAACCCTCATGCTGCTGGATCAAACCCTCATGCTGCTGGATCAAACCCTCATGCTGCTGGATCAAACCCTCCTGCTGCTGGATCAAACCCTCCTGCAGCTGGTCCTGATCAAGGTGGAGGAGCTGGTCAGAACAATGGAAAAAATTATGGTGTATTGGGTGGAGTTCTGGGTGCAGTTGCTTCTACCGTAGCTTATTTGAGTAATTACATGGGTGCTAATACACAAGATCAAGCTGTTGATCAAACTAATTCACCGGATCAGCAAAACTTAAACGATGAGGTTAGAAATTATGAAGATAGCGGTGGAGCGAAGAGAGATATTGGAGTAAAACCAGATAAGTCCAATAAAGGAGGCGAAACTCAGTCCGATACTCATTCATCAAGCGATTCAGAGAGTGAAGATAGTGGAATTGTAAGTGTAAGTGATGTGAATGGAAATGACCCAGAAGGTACGGATGGAGAAGATGATAGAAATGAAGAAGAAAATACAGAAGGCGGTGGAAATCCTGCGCCCGATTTAAATCCAGAACCTATTCAGAGTCCAAAAATATCCGAGCAAACTAAAGGATATATAGATAGGGGAAGTATGGTACTGCCTATATATCTATTTGCAGAGAATCAAATAAAGTCTCATTTAAGCCAGATAGATGAAGTTTTATTGCCAGCTGCGGGTGAAAAAGACCCTAGTTATATTTACAGACCATGGATTTCTGGTAATCTGGGTTTCATTAGTCAAGATTATAAAGGAGACCTGGGATCTTACGCTGTTGGAAGTGATTTTATACTTAGCGATTGCTTTAAGCTTGGTATTGCCTACTTAAATATTACTGGTAAGTTTAAGTATAATGAGGTTGCATCCAGCGTTAAGTCTAATGTTTTTCAAATTTATGGGCAATATGACATTACGCCTGAATTATTTGTGCAATCTGCTTTATCCCATATCAATAGTAAGGTTAGTGATGAAAGGACAAAGTATAGGTCGAAAGGTTTTGGGGCATTTAGTTTACTAAATTATAAAATTAGCTTATCGGAAGATATATCCTTAATTCCTCATATGGGTTTGCGTTACCTGCAATCTAAGGATGGTGATCGATCTTTTATCGTGGATGAAGGTTTAGTTGAACAGAAAGGTCAGAAAAATAAGATATTAGCAGGCATTATAGGCTCAAAGCTTGAGGTTACTAAGCACTTAAGAGATTCATATTTGGCATATGGTTTCTCAGCAGGACTTTCAAAGGATATATTTAACAAAGGCCAAGGATCAAAAGCTACTTTACTTGATGCCAATGGAGTTGGAGTTGATAATTATCAAGGTAAAAAGTTAGGTAGGACCGTAGTATATAACTTAGGACTAAATACTGCTTTAAAAAGCAGAAGAATTGAATTAAGCCTGAATTATAATTTTGCATTTGGTCATAAATATAAGGCTCATCAAGGCAACATAAAGTTACAATTGAAATTATGACATTGTGGCTTTGATTATTTGATTCTTCAAACGGGGGAAGCAATTTAGAAAATTAAATCCGACTTTTTTGATAACCTTAGATGGTAGCGACTGATTTCTAAAAATCTTATCAATAAAATCAGTAGCAAAAAACATCTTAAGGTTATCGTATTTGCGGCTTTTTTGATAATCCTTTAAGGCAATCTCATTTAACTCTAATCCAAGATTAAAGTATCTGCTTATAATCTTGCTTAAAGATGCAATATCGATAATTCCCAAGTTCAAACCTTGACCTGCAAGTGGATGAATATGATGTGCCGCATCGCCTACAAGTACTAAGTTTTTAAAGAAATATTTATCAGTAACCTGTGCTGTTAGATTAAAGAGTTGAATGTCATTTGTAATTTTCACCTCGCCCCAGAAATTTCCTAAAATCTTTTGAATTTGATGAGTTAGTTCTCTTTTATCTAATAGCTTATACATAGATGCAAGTTCGGACTCTACGCTCCATACGACAGCAGATTCATTCTGATCTAAAAGGGGCAGGGTGGCAAATGGTCCTGTTGGCAAAAAGTGCTCTATGGCTGCGTTATTATGAGCTTTTTCGTGCCAGATGTTAAATACAAATGCAGCTTCGCCGTAACACTTATTTACGCTATAGCCAAAGTATTTGTCTTTGATAATAGAATTTCTACCATCACTTACGATAACTAAATCTGGTTTTAGTAAAGTTCCATCTTCTAAGGTCAAGTTACACACCTCTCCATCAAAGCTGACATCATTATAGCCTACAGATTTGGTTAATTTGATCAGCTTATTTTCTTTAACAAGGGAAAATAACGTTTGTTTTAAGCTGCCTCCATCTATCATGTAACCCAGCGCTCCGCTTAAACCTAACTCATTTTTGCTAAAACGCAGTGTTTCAGGCTGATAGTTATGCATTACGTATATATCATTTACATCAGCTGCATATTCTCTTAAGTGTTTCCAAAGGTTAATTTCTTCTAAAAAATCCTTAGATTTTAAGTTAATGGAAATTGTTCTTGGATCTTGCAAGAATTTACCTGTACAAGGGCTTTTTTCAATAATTGTTGATGAAATACCTTTGTGGCTCAAAGCAAGAGCCGCAATCATTCCGCTGTAACCACATCCTAAAATAACTATATCTTTCATGGATTAAATTTTAAAAAGTTAAACATTAAGGCGTAAAAAGAAACGCTTGCAAATATCGCTGCTAAAACATCATCTAGCATGATACCAAGACCGCCTTTTATATTCTGATCAATATAATCTATTGGCCAAGGTTTAAAAATATCAAAAATTCTAAATAACACAAAAGGCAAAATAAAAGTTACAAACAGATCTAAGATTAAAAGATATGTTTTTTGTTCGTATATTTTTTCTTGTCTTAAATACATCGCAAACATCATGTGCCCAAA
Source organism: Candidatus Phycorickettsia trachydisci (assembly GCF_003015145.1). NCBI lineage: Bacteria > Pseudomonadati > Pseudomonadota > Alphaproteobacteria > Rickettsiales > Rickettsiaceae > Candidatus Phycorickettsia > Candidatus Phycorickettsia trachydisci. The sequence goes on from NZ_CP027845.1 coordinate 107,455, forward strand.
AAGGCATAAAATACTGGTTAGTAATTGGCCTACAACTTCGTCAATTACAACTTCCGAAGGATCCTGATCTTGTTTATCTTGAATATAAAGCTCTGATGCAACTGTCCCTATTATAAATAAAAACAGAGTAAAAAGTAGCATAATGCAAAATTTTAGAACCCGAATATCGACACCGGGTAGTATCATAGAAGCTTGTACCAATAAGTTTGCATCTACAAAGTAATGAAGTAGAATAAGTAAAGGAAACGCTGCCAGTGAGCCAAATGTACCTGGTGCTACAGGAATTTTACCGATAAAGCCGAAGGTAACTATTATTTTTATAAAGGTGTTCATTGTTTTTCAGTAGTTTATAATATTTTATAATAACCAAAACAAATGCAGATAGAAGAAGTTTTAAATATTTTTGCTAGCGATAATCCTAACCCTGGTATTGAGCTTGATTTTGTAAATAATTATACACTTGTTGTTGCTGTGGTTTTATCGGCGCAGGCAACAGATGTGATGGTTAATAAAATTACGCCTCCCTTGTTTGCTATCTGTGATACGCCAGAGAAGATGGTTGCATTAGGTGAGGAAAAGCTTAAAGAGTATGTGAAAAGAATCAATTATTTCAATACCAAGGCTAAAAATATTATATCCCTTTCTAAAGTGTTAGTTGAGAAATTTCACTCAACCGTGCCTAATAATTTTGATGCACTTGTCACACTACCTGGTATTGGTAGGAAGAGTGCAAATGTGATTCTAGCTAGTGCCTTTGGAGCTCCGACTATGGCTGTTGATACTCACGTGAAGCGAGTGGCAAATCGTATGGGTTTTTCAAATTCTAAAGATCCAGAAAGAGTTGAACAAGATTTATTAAAGGTTATAGACATTAAGTGGAGACCGCGGGCTCATCAGTGGTTAGTGCTTCATGGTCGCTATATTTGTAAAGCTCTCAAACCAAAATGTCCTGAATGTAAGGTTAGTAAATATTGTAAGCTGTACAATATGGTATAGCTGCACTACATCCTACACAAATCATCAAGAAAGCCAAAATTTTTTAGCAGGTAATTTGGGATATGCTATTCTGCTTGAAATTAGACACTGTTAACAAACTAGTTCTTTTTGGTGTTTTTGACGTTGCAGTCCTGCTCAAATCCTCAAATACGTTTAGTATTATTCGGTTTTCCGCGCGTCTGCTCCTAAAAAACCCCTAAAAAGAACTAGTTTGTTAACAGTGTCTATTTAATCCAAATGTTTACAATAAAATAGTGGCAGAACTTATGGAAGAAGAGCAAGAAATAGATAAAGACCAAGAAACTGATAAAGATGCAGAGCAAGTTCCTGAGCCTAAAAAGAGAAGGAAGCCAGAGCGCGTTCTATACCTGTAAATACCTTATCTAATAGTGTTTAAACTAAGAATTATGGGTATCCGCGTGCGTGGTATCTCCTAATAAATCCATGTCGTGGTTGGTGACAAGCGGTAGAACTGTATTAGGTTCTTGATTATCCGTACTTAATGCTACCGAAGGTTTTTTAATGCTATCAGTCTCTTCGCCCATTTCTACTTTCCTTTTTCCAATTTCTGTGTCAATTGTAAGAGCCTTGAGTACATCGCCCAACTCGCTTTCAGCGTCTATTTTCATATCATTTTCTGCTATTGAATGTCTAAGTAGCACAGATAGTTTATTGAATACGTACTCTTGTGCTTCTCTAGCCTTTGGATTTTCATTATCTTGGTTAAATTCATTTAAGGCATTATGCAAGTTACGTGCTGCAGCAATTTTAAGGCTAATATCTTCGTTTTGGGCAAAGAGTTGATCAATATTATCTTCTTCGGTTAGAAAGTTTAATGTAGGAATATGTTTTTTAAAGTTTATCCACCCTATTTTTAGATTTCCTATTATTAAAAGGACAGCCTTAAACCTAGTATCCTCATTTTGGAATGGACAACCAACAGCTTGGTTAAGCGTTGAAAAATAATACTTATTATCAGACTTAACAACAGGATTTACGAAAGAACCTTTGTCAATCATAGTCTTTATAATACCAATTATGGTATCATCATTAATTCTACCACCAGTCATAAAAATTTCTTGCAGCGGGGTTTCGCCATCAGCATTCCTTATATTTACATCTGCATTTTTATCTAATAAGAAATTTATTAAATTAAGATTTCCTTTTAAAACAGCGCAATGCAAGGCTGTTTCTCCGTATGAATCTTGCTCATTTACGTTAATCCCATTATCTAATAGCCATCTAACAGCATCCAAGTTGTTTCCTCCTGCGGCTGAAGGCAAGAGAGATTCAGCTGATTGTTTTATATCAGAAACAGTAAAATAATCTAGCAAATGGTTATCCAATACTCCAAATACTATAAAGTGTAAGAGAGTTAAATTAGTATCTTCATCTTGTGGATTTATATCGCAACCTTGTTCCTTTAAGGCTTTAATCTTTTCTTCTACTAGTGCGGTATATTTTTCTTTGTTATTTTTTAATGCTTCTAAATTTTTATCTTTTGCATACTGAAAAAGCTGAGTTATTATATCCATGAGTTAGTAATATATTTATAGTTATAATAGTATTATATACCTACTATAAAGATTTTAACAATCATTTAAAATCTGCACAAGATAGATTCAAATAGAATAGCTTGTGACTTAGATAATTAATCTTTTCGATACCATATTGTTTTTGATGTGGTTTGAAGATTGATCTAGCTGCCTAGATGATATGTTTCAAAATGGCTTTTCCAACGTATCTAAATAATTTGATGTGTTTGTGATTAGATTTTTAGATAAAGATAATTATTATTTATTTAATATAATTTTAATAAATAATCCATTTAATATTTAAAAACTTATAATACTACTTGCAATTTACATATAACTTATTATACAATATTGATATAAAATAATTAAATTATAATAAATTATGAATAATTTAGTTTCTCAAGCGCAATCTTCACTTCAGTCTTTTTATGTTAGTCACAAAAATATGTTTGATAAAAATTTAGAAGCGGGAATAGCCTCATATAAGTTAGTAAGGGGTATGGCTACAGTTGTAGTAAGTGCAGGCACTTCGGTGACCAAATTAAGTGAGTTAAAAAATAACAATTTGAGTCGTAATTTGGAAAATGTAAGAAATGCTTATGGAGAAAATATACAAAATTATCCTGGATGGAGTTTATATAAAGGTTTTTATGGTATGGTTTTTGGCTTTAGTACTATTAAAGCATTAGCTAAACCTTTATTATTACCAGAAGAAGCTTATAAAAAAGGCACTTTAGCTTTAAAATCTTTAAACGAAATACCAGAACTTTTTCGTGACTTTTGTACAAAAACCTCAGAAGCAGCTTATGCGACATCGGATATGATTTATTTGGACATGAAGTATGTATATTCTGAAATGCAAAAAGCAATAAATGAACAAGGCAACTCTTGTGCTAATGCACAGATTAACAAAGACATTGATAGCTGTAATACAGATTTGTCATCTCATGATCTACATTTAGATACGGTAGGACAGGATTCTGTAGCGGCTGCTGCTTAAGGTTGTGAATCTTAAACCAGTATTGTATATCGCATCTCTACTTTTTGGGTAAATTCTTGAAGAAGTAAGACCCTCTTACTTCTTCAGTCAACCTGGCTACTTTATTTAGGACCTTCCAAGTAACTAATAATTTTCTGTAAATCTTCAGGGAATATGCTGTTAAACATCAATTGTCGTCTATCAATTGGATGGGCAAAACTTAGTTGAGCCGAATGTAGGGCTTGTCTTTTGAATTGGACTAATGGATGGTCATTGTCTAGGTGTAGTGCCGAAAGCTTTTTATCATTTTTGCCATACATTTGATCTCCTACAATGGAATGACCTATATGACTCAAGTGCAGCCTGATTTGGTGAGTTCTGCCAGTATCAAGCTGACATTCTACTAAGCTAATATTTGTATTAGGAAAAAATTTTAACACCTTATATGAAGTAGATGCAAACTTACCTTCCTTGGATATACGCATCTTTAAACGGTTGACTTTATCGCGGTCTATATAACTTTCAATAGTTCCAGTGGTTTTAATGATCATACCCCAAACTAAAGCTTTGTAAATTCTTTTAACTTGACGCTCTTTGATCTGCTCAGCAATGTTTAGATGTGCTTGATTAGTTTTAGCTATGATCATAAGGCCAGAGGTATCTTTATCTAACCTATGGACTATTCCAAGGCGATTTTCTCCTCCAACATCAGATAAATTATTTTGACAATGAGATTTTAAAAAGTCCTGAAGTGTATATTTTTCTGAATGCTGATTGCCGGGATATACAGAAAGGCCAGCTGGTTTATCAATAACCATAACATCATCATCTTCATACACTATTTTTGGTTTTATTTCTTCGCACCTTACTCTTCTAACCTTTTCGGGAACAGATTTAATTATAACGTTATCTTCAAACTTAACGCACGTATTTTGTTTCGTTACTACTTCTCCGTTAAGCAAGACAAGATTCTGACTAATGAAAGATTGGATTTGTGACCTTGGGATATTCAATATAAGAGATAAAGCTTTGTCGATTCGAATTAAATGAGCTTCTTGAGGTATAAGAAAACTATTTTCCTGATTCATGATAGATATGGAAAGGTGGGTGGTGGCTTGAGCTGGAATCGAACCAGCGACACAAGGATTTTCAGTCCTATGCTCTACCGACTGAGCTATCAAGCCTCAAAAATATAAATTACTACAAATTGCGCCCATTGTCCAGTGTAGGTGAAACAAAAATCTTTAAATTCGTTCTACTTTTTACTAAAATTTGTTGTTATGATGTTTATTATTTGAACCTAGCATTTAAATTTTATGAGTAACAACAATCTTGATAACATTATATCCTTACCACTTGCACCTGACAAAAATTTTGAAATCAGCTCCCTGCTTAAGATGCTTAGCAATGCAGATATAATCACTCAGCTCATAATTCTGCTACTACTGATTGCGTCCGTAGTTTCTGTTGCGATCATTTTAAATAAGTATTTTCAATATTCTACTATAAATTATAAAATAAGACTTTTTGAGCGAAATTTTTGGTCGGGACAATCCTTGCATCAAAGCTATAGTAAAGTTAAAAAATTTTCTAATAACCCTTGCGTTGCTATATTTAGAGCTGGGATAGAAGAATCTAGCGTATCTGGTAATGTAGGGGATATAAATTTACGTTCATCAATGGTTCTTGCAGCTATGAATGTGGCTCGAAACAAAGAAGTAGATAAATTAGAAACATCTCTTACGATGCTTGCAACGATAGGATCATACACTCCATTTGTTGGTCTTTTCGGCATGATTTGGGGGGTTATTAATAGTTTTCAGTCTATTAGTGCTGCAAAGCATGTCAGTATTGCGGTTGTTGCACCTGGTATGTCTGAGGCGCTATTTATTACGGCCATTGGTATTGCGGTTGCTTTACCAGCGTCAGTTTTCTATAACATTTTATCTAACAAACTAAATACAATAATCAACAAATTGGATGACTTTACCTCTGAAGTACATCTTGCATTAATTAAAGAAAATTTTGCTCAATAATTTATGTTATTAAGAAAGCGTAGTAGAAGGACAGTTGTAAACGAAATTAATGTTGTACCCTTAATTGACATTATGCTCGTATTGCTTGTGATATTTATGGTTACTGCACCAATTATATTAAGTGGCGTTGAAGTTAATTTACCTAAAGCAAGTAGTAAGGATTTGGGCCTTGAGAGCGAACCTTTAGTAGTTTCTCTGGATATTAAAGGCAATCTTTACATCATGCAAACTAAGGTTGAAATCAAAGACCTTGCTAAAAAACTTAAAGCTATAACAAAAGAAAAATACGATACCAAGATCTTTATTAAGGGTGATACAGACTTAAACTATGGCACCATAATCAAGGCAATTACATTAATTGGCCAAGCGGGATTTCATCAAGTAGGGCTAGTAAGCAAATCTGATTAGAAATGGATAGGCGCTTTAATGTATTTCTTTTAATCTCTGTTACTCTTCATATAGCTTTTTTTGCGTTATTTGCCTCTAAAAAGTTTTATAAGCCTTATAGACAATCTAGCGAACATGTTTTTTTTATGCATGTAGTAAGCATGTCTGACATCAACAATATTCAGACTAGATTGAAGAAAAAAAGTAAACTGCCCCAAATAGAAGATGCTAAAAAAGTTGATACTTCTGCAAATAAACAGCCTAAAGTCCCTCCACAAATTAAAGATACACCTCAAGCAATAAAAGCTGATAAAGAGATTCAAGCGCCAACTACAAAACCTACTGATAAACCTAAGAAAGTTGAGCCAAAAAACGTCATACCTTATGAAATCAAAACTAAACCTAAATCGCCAGCAAAACCCCAAAAGCCTAAGAAAGAGATAAATCTAAAAGAACTTGAAAAATTCTTATCTCAAAAAGGTCAAGTAAATAAGGAGAGAGCCTCAGAGGGTACAAAAGATAAGTCTAACAAAAAGTCGGGCAGCAAAAATAAAGACGACCAGGATAGTGCAAGCACAAATTATAATCCTAATATGGCAGAGTTTGCGAATGCTAGGACTTTATTACAGCGGAAAATTGAAAGCAACTGGAATAAACCTCCAAGTATGAGAGATTACAATAAGCTTCATATTAAAGTTAACTTGATGCTTGATCTAAACCAAGACATAAATTCTATATCAAATTTTGAGTTTTTAAATGAGTCTGTTCCAGATAGTGTCAAGGTGGCAATCAAAGATAGTATAATTAGAGCTATCAAACTTTCTGCTCCTTTTGATTTTTTTGCCATAGAACATTACGAGCATTGGCAAAATATTCCGTTAGTTTTTATCAATAATTAATTTAAATTCTTTATGAAATTACCTGTTAAAATACTTGATCACGCAAAAAACTTACCTCTACCATCATATGCAAGTGCTCAAAGTGCTGGTATGGATTTGTATGCAGCAATTAGTGAAGATATTATTTTAAAACCAATGACAAGGAATATGGTCCCGACGGGCATTTGCATAGCCTTGCCTAAGGGATATGAGGGGCAAGTACGGTCCCGTTCAGGTCTTGCAGCAAAACATGGTATTATGGTTCTAAACAGCCCTGGAACAATTGATGCTGACTATAGGGGTGAAATTAAAGTTATTTTAATGAATTTAGGCCATGAGGAATTTGTTATACAGCCAGGAATGCGTATAGCCCAACTTATCATTGCCGGCTATACGCAAGCATCTTGGGAGAAGGTAGATGAATTATCAGATACGGAGCGTCAAGCTGGAGGTTTTGGTTCAAGTGGATTTTTTTAGTTAATGCGCATATTAATTCTATTTTTATTACTTACTAGCTGCTCCCCTAGATTATACAACCAAAAACCTGCATTTTATTCCTATATTATTGGGTATACAAAAGGAAATAGAATTACAACGGAACATGCCTCAAAAGTATATGCAACGCCCGCCAGTTGTCAGAAAGTTATTACTGCCCTAGTTGCATTAAAAGAGCTAGGGCCAGATTACAGATACAAAACTCGCCTTTTTTCTTCGAATAATGATATTGTTATTGTCTTTTCAGGAGATCCTACTTTAACAACTAATGATCTTGCTTTATTGCTTGCGCCTCTTGAAAATAAGCAAATTAAAGGCAAAATCATATTAGATGCATCAGTATTTCAAGCCTCCCCTTACTCTCCTCATATGATGATCGATGATATAGGAAAAAAGTATGCCCCTCCTGTATGGAGCATTAATATTGATCATAACCTTATTAACTTTAAGGTAGTTCCTAGTACAGTTTTTAATCCTTTGATTGTGAGTGATGCGAAGTATAAGATTATATCTAATATTACTAGCTCTGATAAAGCCTCTTCTGTTAAATCTTCTTGGAACCAAGGTAGGTTTTATCTGAAAGGAAACATAAATATTAATGAAGTACATAAATTCCAAGTTGCACCAGAACAAATTCAACCATTTATTATTCAAAAAATTCAAAAGTTGCTTGATGGGTTAGGTATTAAGGGAAAAATTCAGATATCAACTAAGACGTTTAATTATGGTAAACTGATCAACCAAATTGATTCCGAGCCTCTTGTAGAAATATTAAAACCAGCTCTAAAGCAATCTGATAATTTAGTTTTTGATAGCCTATATTTAACAATGCTACGAATTAATCAATGGCAAGATGGTGATAGTGCTATAAAGAAATTGATAAAAAAACATTACAACCTTGATTTTAAAGACTCCACTATATTGGATGGTTCGGGTTTATCCAGATACAATCAGGTTCAACCCTATCAGCTATTTGAATTACTCAAAAGAGGCTATCAAGTCCCTGATTTTATCGACTTATTACCTTATCCAGGAGAAGAACAAAGCACACTTGCTAGGCGTTTAAATCTTCCAGCTGACCTCAAAGCCAAAACCGGTAATATGAAAGGACTTAGCTGTTTATGTGGCTATAGTAAATCAAAAACATTTGTCATTATGACGAATAGTTTCGCCCCTCCTTCAAATGATATGTTTGGGGTAATTGATAATTTTTTGTCCTTACGTCTAAATAATTAAAATATTATTTGCTTAAATACTATTTTCGTAATTTATGTTGACAATATATTTATATATCTAGGATAATAATTTTATATTACGTAATTCAGGTGAATAATTGCTATGTCTAAAGATAAAGATTTGCCAGATAACGCTGATCATAAAAAGTTAAGTATTGATACTGACTCTGATCTAGGTTCGCCTGTTTTACATTATCGTTCTGGAAATACACCTTCACCCGAACTCCCAACTCCTACTCCTTCACCTGAATTGCCACTGGTTGCATCTCCTGATTATTGGCCTGGATTGCCTCCTACTCCTGAGCAATCTTCGGCATCTCGTTTTAACTCTCCTACGTTTGATAATCTGCCCACACATCACAAATCATTTGCAACTAATACGTCATTTAAACCGCTCAGTCCTCCTGTAATGATTCATCGTATGCCGTATGCGCTTCCTGTCCCTATTAGGAATAAACCGATATTAGACTTATATCATCATACTGATATCAAACCAGTTGACAATAAGGAAACTCAAACAGATTTGTATGGTCCTCCAAATCATACTTATGAAATAATACCGATACTAGGAGGCTTTATGATAGATGGAGTTAAGTACATCCTTGAACCTGCTCCAGTTTCGCAAAATACTATCGGGATTCAAACTAATCAACCCATACAATCACCTTCGGATAAATTGAGTCAACAAAAAAATACATCAGGTATAAAGCCAGCTGCTAATTTTACTAAGCCAGCAGCTGTAAATCCAAGACCCCTTTCGACTTTTGAGGTGCTAGAAACTTCGGAACCCAAAAATGCTCCACGTATCAGTAAAGATAAGATCTTAGAGTTAAAAGTGTCTATACCGTCCGAAATGAAAGAGGCTTCAAATTCAACTGTGATCAAGGATTTAAAGATAGAAGGTATATCAAATTCTAAACCGCTTAATCTAGAATTAAAAAAGCCTTCTATACCAAAATACGAGCTTTCTTCAGAATCTTCATCATATAAAACCGATCCAACGCCGCTTAGAACGTTTAATACTTCAGTAGATACAACAAAAGTATTTACTATAAAATTAATTGGTGAAGATTCAAGTGATGATGAAAATGAATTTATGGATGTATTTTAATAGGCACTATCAGCTGTTCAAAAGATTCTTAAAGCCTAGAGCAATTAAGTACATTTCCGTAGACTCTTGCCTACTAGCAAGGGGCTTAAAATGCTTTACTGTAGTAAAATGATTTTTGATTTCTTTTAAAATATTATGATCAGTTCCTCCTCGAAAAACTTTGGCTATAAAACTACCCCCTGGTTTTAGTGCTTTTTGAGCAAAGCTAAAAGCCTCAGAACATAAATGCATAATACGTAAGTAATCAGTAGAACGCTCACCTGTAGTATTTGGGGCCATATCGCTTATTACCGCATCTGCTTGGTGGTCTCCTAATTGAGTCCATATTTTGTTTTGTATTTGCTCATCTAAAAAATTACCGCAAATATTGCTCACTCCGGCAATTTTATCCATAGGTAATAGGTCAAGAGCTATTACTAGTTTATTTGTAGAAGTGGCATTTGATAGTTTTGCTGCTATCTGGCTCCAACCACCTGGGGCTGCTCCAAGATCAATTGTGATATTGCCTTTTTTGAATATTTGGAATTTTTCGTGAATTTGTAGCAACTTATATGCTGCTCTACTTTTATAACCATCTTTTTGAGCTTGCAATACATATTGATCTGTTAGTTGCCTTTGAATCCATTTTCGAGATGATGGTTTAACTTTTTTTTTATCTTTATGTGCATAAGCATAATATATTTATGGCGGAGAGAAGGGGATTCGAACCCCTGACACACTTCCGCATGAACACGCTTTCCAGGCGTGCGCCTTAAACCGCTCGGCCATCTCTCCTTATATATGAAACAAAATTATAGCATATTTTACGGCGTGTATAAATACACAGCTTAAATTATTATAATTTTGTGTTTTGTATATTAACAAAAATGTGTTAAAACCTTAATTCCACAAATAACTAATTAAGGTGAGTATGGAATTTATCAGTAAATATTATAAAGCATTAGCAAAAAAGTTATCAAATACTCAATTAGACGCTCAAAACGGTCATCATTATGGTTTATATCAAATTTCTGAGAAACAACTGAAAAAAGTGGGATATATATCTCAAGGTTTATGGACTGGTAAATATGGAGTGAGAAGTTTAGATGATTTCCTAAAAAATAAAACAATTCAAGAGATTGCAATTAGAGAATATTTTCAGATGATTTGGCAAGAGTTATCAGATTATCATGCTTATGAAGGCAAATCTATTAAGAGTTGCAAACTGAGTCAAGCTAATATGATATTAGCGGCATATCTTGGTGATATTGATGAGTTAAAAGAGTTTATTGAATCAGATGGTAGGGCGGAGTGTTCTGACTATACATTAAGTATTTTAAAAGAGTTTGAAAACTTCAAGTTAGATCTGTATCTAGCTGATTTTTTTAATATTTTGGAGCAGCAGCAGAGATTTACGTATGATAATCCAGAGTATGTGATATGGCTGGAGGATAATTTAAAATTAAAGCAAAGTGAATTAAAAAATCATATTATCACTCAAATCAGTAAGTTAAAAACCTATGTTCCTGAAGTAACCCAAAAAAGATTGAATAAAGCGTTTGAGGAAATGGCAGATAAATTAAAGTGTGAGATGCGGGATGAGGTACTTTACAAGGATCTAGAATATATCAATATTTGTGATGAAAAGAAAACCTCAATAGCTAAAGTTCCAAATTTAACCCAAGGTCAAAAGCAAATATGGGAGAAGTATTTGTTAATAGCAGAAAATCTATCTTCTAACAGCTGGAATGATGTAGGTACGGTTATTGATGCATGTAATGAATATCTTGAGGAGGCTTTTGATAAAATTAAAGCATGTAAGGTTAGTGCAGATTTTAATAGGGTTACAGAAGATTGTCACACTTTTTGTGAAGTTGTAAACGCAGTATTAGGTGTATCAGAAGAAGAGGTTACAGAAATGGAAATTTAAAAACTTTTATGTTATTATTTAAACTGCAGTTTTAAAAAGTATTTTTAACTTTTTTCTAACGAAACAACCTTAATACACTGGTTATTTTAAAGATTTCGTTACTTAGTATGTAGAAACTGCTTACAATAACTAGTTTATTAAACGTCGTGAAATTTAAGGTTTTAATATGGCATACCAAAATACTATTAATAATAAACCTTCTAAGGAAGATGGCCTGCTGTTAGATAATATGGATGGTGTTATGGATTCAGAGCCACATATTAATACATTTGATATAAAGCAGCTTAAAAAGAAAATATCTGATAAGTTTTTGGAACTAGTCAACAGCTTGGATGCGCTAGCTAAAACAAATTTACATGCAAATCTAGAGAAATTACGCTATCAAGAGTTTCGAAAGATGAATGATGAAATGAAAATTCTTCAGAAATATTACTGTGAAGAGAAATTTAAAATTTCAGGACAAAGAGTATCTGACAAAGAAAGACCCACATATGCTATGAAGCGATTATATGCTTGGAGTGAAGATGGGTTAAGGTCATCATGGATTAATTTAGATATAGGTGATATCAAAGATGCTGAAGTCAAAGAAAAATTAAAGTCTCTGCAAGATGAATTGCATATTCGAATGATATCTAAACAACGTGATATTTCTAAAAAATTCATCAATCTGGCTTCTAGGTATATTGAAGACAATGATAAAGATCATAGGTTTCGTTTAGAAGAATGTAGCAAGTATATGGAGCAGTGTATATCTAAAATAGATCTTTATAACATTTCTGATTTGAAAAAAATCGAAACTGAAACTAACATTTTATTAGAGAATTTTGCTAATTTAGTTGGAGTAGATATAGTCCATAAAATTGAATTTTAATAGGTAATGTGTTATGACGGAACTCAAATCAAGTGATGAGTATTACAAAGATATTTTAGAGCTTAGATCTCAAACTCATAGAATGAGTACTATAGGTATATATCACTTTCATCCCAATGATTTTAGAGATATAGGGTACATTTTACCTCTCACTTTTGAAAAATGGACAGGTAAGTACGGCATAAAAAATCTTGCGGATTTCAAGAGTAGTGAGCTTGTGCAAGAAATTGCGTTTAGAGAAAAGCTTGCCAAGATTTGGGAAGAACTTAAAGATTGCCATCATTATGAGGGTCTAGTAATCAAGGGCATAACAATTACCAAATCTGGTATGATTACTGCTGGATTTTATGGTCCTAAGGATTGCGTGAAAAAGTTTTTAAGTTCTTGTGGTCAAGTTGATGTTATGGATAAATTTAAAGTAAGAAGGTGTTCGGATTATATGAAAAAATTTGCCGGATACGATATAGATTACTCCATTGGTAATTTAGATAAGCAGTGCCGTGAGGAGTTAAAATCTATACAAGAAGATACAGTAAAGTCATTAATTGTATCATTAGAAAATTGTGCTGATGAAAAGAAAGGGGAGTTAATAATGGCTCTTAAAATGGAGTTGTTTAAAGAATTTGCCATTTTGATGTCAAAGTATACTATTAATTTAAGTCAAAAAAAGCACGAAGAGCTGGTAATGTTGCAAAATACCCTGAGTGCCACTCCTGAAATAATACTTCAAATAATAGAGCAGGGCCACGCTGAAATTGAGCGTGTTTTCAAGAGGGAGCTATTGAAGTTCGTTCACAACACTTATTCCAAAGAATTAGCAATTAGTATTATAAGCGAAGATAAGTTAAGAGATGAAGAGGTGGAGATAAGTAAAAAATTAAATTTGGGAGAAATGCTAGGATACTCTAAGCAATTGGGAGATGCAGGGATTATTAAAGGATTGGAGCATATAGTACAAAATATTAGACTTAAAAAGATTCCAGGTGACATTAAAGATTTTATCAAGAAGAATGTTCCGCAAGTAGGACAAAAATTAGACTCTTTTGCACTAAATATTGAAAAGGGACTTACTAGTGAGCTTAAAGGAGCTATAACAGAAATTATTAAAGGGGGGGCATTTGAAGCTAAGTTTTACTTGGATAATGCTCGTGAGATTTTAGAAAGAGGCTGTGTCGAGATTAATCGTTATAATATTAATGGCGGTAAGGATTTTACGAACGTAGTTGGTGAAATAGAAAATGGATGCGAAAAATGGGGAGAGGGAGTCGGGGTAACAAAAAGTGATCAAGATGATTTACGTCCAACGGGTGAATTTTACATTGAAAGTATAATTGGTTAGATTTAATATGAGCTCTTACTATTACCTTGAGAGTATGAACTTATTAATAGTGGTGTATTGAAATAAAAAAGCGAGTTGGTTAAGTTTCGTTGATAGATGACTTACCATAAGTCGTAATAACGATTACAGTAAGTCATGATGCATTAATCTAAATGGATTATAATTCAATTTCACCTAGTTGTTCTGTTGCTTCTCCTATGTTTGGAGTATCGACCTTAACAGTAGGTTCACTTGAAGTATCTGCTACGTATGGTGCACTGATTTTACTTGTTAACCATGATACAAATGGACGTAAGAGAGGAATAAGTGCAAATGGGGAAAAAGTAGCTTGATCTGGTACTTGGAAAGTAATTGACTGACTATTAGTATAATCCTCCTGAGCTTTATTGATAGATAGGTCGCTATCTTTGAATCTAGCTATATGCTCTTCTTTCAACAATTTGAATTCTGACCACCCTACTTTCTGACGTGCGTAAATTAAGTCAAGTGGCACATATTTGCCCTCAATAAAATTAAATGTAGATCCCTTGTTCTCGTATATCTTTTGAGGAGGTTGTTTTAGGTAATATTCATATACCTTATATTTGTCCAGTTCTTCTAATAAGGTTGTTTGTTGGGTTTCTATCTCTTCTAGTAAGCGATGTTTACGCCAATCTGTATCTGGTAAGTTTTCATAAGCTTCTTGAATCAATTTTAGGTTACTAAGTGCTTTTGGTGGATGAATTGAGTCTTTTCCGTTAGCCCTCAGTAATGCAAATAAGTAAGAGCTATCAGATGGTATATTTAGTTCTTCAATATTTTGGGTCAATAATACACTTATAATATTATCATTTTGATTTTTGACAGCTATATCTAATATGCTTTCGCCTCGATTATTTGTTGCTGTAATGTTTGCCCCACAAGATAACAAACCATTCATCATAGCTGCATTGTCACTTTGTGCAGCACGTAGTAAAGGTGTAAACCCTTCATTGTCTGATTCATCAATTTTAGCTTTTGCGTTTACTAAAACACTAAATATATTGCTGCTGCCCAGGTTGTATACACTTCTTTTGGCTAATTCATGCAAAGGGGTTGATGCTTGATTGTCTTTAGCGTTAACGTCAGCTCCTAAAGATATTATTTGTGAGGCTAATTGCGAATTGTGAAAATATGCTGCTTTATGTAAAGGGGTTGATTCCCGATTGTCTTTAGTGTTAACGTCAGCTCCTTTTTTCAGTAAATATTGGTCTAGATAAAGGACGTCACTACTCCTTTCTGTGATAAGCTGTTGTAAAGGAGTGAATCCATCTTGATCTTTTACCTCAAAATCAGCTCCTTGATCTATTAGATATTGAGCTATTTTACAATTACCTACTTTGATAGCTTGTTGTAAAGGAGTAAGATCATCTTGGTCTTTTGCGTTAGGATTTGCCCCTTTTTTTATTAAATAATCAATTATGTTCTCAGAGTTGAAAAAGTGTTTTACAACTTCATGTAAAGCTGTTGATCCTGTATCATCTTTGGCGTTAACATCAGCTCCTTGTTTTTCAACTAATTCTTTAATTTCGTTTTTGGATATAGACCTTGCTTTTATTGCTTTAAATAACTTTTTATTAACTTTTTGTATAGAATTATTGTCTTGGCTGTGATTAGTCATGATATATAAGTTTAATTATTAAGTAACCAACTATAATCCTAAAGATTATATAGCTTTAAGTCAATATAAAGTTAGATAATCTAATAAAAGAATAATAAATTAGTTTATAAGCAATCAGAGATTTATGATAATTTTCTTAAAGCCTCGATATTACCTGAAGTAATATGGTCTAAATTAGTTGTGATTTTTTCTATATTCCAATCCCACCAGCGTAACCTCAATAAAAATTCTATAGTTTTATCGTCAAATCTTTTGCGTATGACTTTAGCTGGATTACCTCCAACGATTGTATAAGGCTCGATGTTTTTTGTAACTAAGCTATTTGTTCCAATAATTGCTCCATCTCCAACCTTTATCCCTTGCATAATTGTTACGGAGTTTCCGATCCACACATCATTTCCAATCACGGTATCTCCTTTGCTAATCGCGTTCATTTTAGTACCCGCCCATGCTCCACCAAAAACCTTGAAAGGATAAGTTGAAATACCATCCATATCATGATTTGATCCATTCATGATAAACCTGATGCCGGTTGCAAGCTGACAAAATTTGCCGATAATCAGCTTATCTCCCATAAATTCGAATAGGTAAAGAACGTTTTTTTCAAAATTATAAATATCCTCAGGATCATCGTAATAAGTATAATCCCCTACGATAATTTGAGGATTGGTGATAATATTTTTTAAAAATATAGTTCTTTCGACTCCTTCAAGAGGATATAAATTGTCAGGATTTGGATATTTGTTTACCATAAATTACCAAGTATTTTGAGATACATTTTAACGCTGCTTGTATCAATAAATTCATTATCATGGATACCCCATAAAAAATCTCGTGCTATCCATCCTTTATGACCTTGGCACCTCACATGACACCATTCTTTATAACAATAATTTAAAAAAGCACATCTGACTTTCGGTTCTACGGATGCGCTGTGACGTTTACCTGGGAATTGAAATAAAAATGCGTTAATCAAAGATTCTTTTATTATTATTGATCTTTTAGATGAAAGTAAGCTAACGTGGACCCATGCTGTATCTCCATCGATATCTTTGATTTGCCTCCAAGAGTTAAAGGCAGCTATAACCTCTACAGGCTCGCCAGCTTTTAAAAATACGAATGATACGGGATAATTAGTACCTGGACCAACTCGGGCGTTTACTTTATTCGATTTAATACTCATAAACTGAGTAGCAGCTTGGGCTAAAAGAGCTAATAAAGATAAAAGAACTATGCTAGTTTTTTTCCAAAATATATTCTTCATAGTTCTCTTTATTAATGCTGTAAAGGTTTGTCCTAAATTGTCCTTTGATTCTTGCCACTTCGTAATCGCTAATCCCAAGATGTTTTAAAGCAGCGCCGCCTAGTTGCAAACCATTTTCATAATGCTCAGGTATGATAACATGGGCCCCCGCTTTGTATAATGCGTTAGCATTTTTAAGGTTAGGAGACCTGATAACTATGTTTACGTTTGGAAAATTAGCTGAAATACTGCTCAAAGCTCTTTTTACCGTAACCATATTACGTATTGTAATAATCACTACCGATGCTCGCTCTAAGCTTAAAGCTTGAAGAGTCTCTAGCTGACTGACATCACCTTTAAATATTGGCACGCCTTGGTCAGATCCAGCTTGCACTACGTCTCTATCAATATCCACAACTATGTAATTCAGATTCTGGAACTTCATCATTTTTGCTGCCATTGCGCCAACCTCTCCAAATCCAGCTATGACAACGTGATTTTTTAGATCTGCAGTGTTGTGGGCAGTAATATCCAGGTTTTTCATCTTCTTATTATCAAAGAAATCAGCAAGTCTATTTCCAAGCATAGCTAAAAGAGGTGTAAGGGCCATACTGCAGGTAACTACTAACAAGAGAATTCTACCTGTTTTATGGCTGATGACTCCATTACTCATTGCGAGGTTAAATAAGATGAAAGCAAACTCGCCTCCTTGTGATAGTAGCATTCCGGTTGATATTGCAACTCCTCTACTGAAGCCGAATAAGCGACAAAGTCCGGCAATAATTAATGCCTTAATGAAAATCAAGGTAAATGAGAAAAATAGGATGCTGCCTAGTTCTTTGTACATCTCAATAATATTGATCTGCATGCCAACTGACATGAAGAATAGTCCTAGTAATAATCCTTTGAATGGGTAGATACTATCTTCTGCTGGAAGTCTGAATTCCGTTTCTGCAACCAATATACCTGCGATAAACGCTCCAAGAGCCATTGATAGACCAAGTGCCTCAGTAGTCCATGCTGCACTTAGACAAATTAATAAGGTTGCAGCGATAAAAATTTCGTTATTGACCTGGACGCTATCAGAAGAGATTAATCTAAAAATAGGGCGCAAAAACAGTCTACCGCAGATAAAAATTACAAGAAGTGAAACGATAGCTTTAGAAAATGATATCATAACGGCGTAAGCTATTGACTTGCTGTCTTGCGATAACAGAGGTACGATAACGAGCAAAGGGACAACGATAAAGTCTTGTTGAATTAAGATAGAGAGCGAGATTCTACCTAGTTGTGTGTTTTGATGTTGGTTCTCTTCCAACACTTGCAGCACAATTGCTGTCGAAGATAATGCTAGTCCGCAGCCAATAATGAAAGCAGTACTGTTATCTTTTAAGAAATAGAGGCTTATAAGCCCGACTGCAAGGCTAGTTAGTATTACCTGCAAAGAACCTAGACCAAAGACATACTTGCGCATCGTTTTTAAACGCTCAAACGACAGTTCAAGTCCAATAGCAAAAAGTAAGAAAACAACTCCGCATTCTGCCAAAAAACTTACTTGATTAGAAGTAACAATCTTAAATCCATGATCACCTATTAAGCCACCAGCTACCAAGTAGCCAAGTACAGGGCTTAGCCTTAAGGATTTAAAGGTAACAACAACAACGATGGCAGTGCAGATAAGTAGTAATACACTAGGCAAAATGCCTAAATCAGTTGCGGAGTGAAGAGCGTCTAAGTTTTCCATTGGGCCTTGCGTGAAATAAATTACGTTTTATTCTAGCACAAAGCCTCAAGAAATCGAAGAAAAAAGTTAGTCTAACTTGCGTTTTGTAAAGAAGCTAATAAATAATCTAGGTCTTCTTGTGTGTCAATAGATACGGGCATATTTTCTACGTAACATACTCCTATGCTCATACCATTTTCTAAAGCACGTAGTTGCTCTAGAGATTCAAGCTTTTCTAGATCAGATTGAGGAAGAGAATAAAATTTTTTCAGAGCTTGTTTTTTATATGCATAAATTCCAACATGACATAAGAATTCTTCAGTATTGGATGGTATCAAAGAGCGGGAAAAGTATAAGGCTCTGCCATTAGGCGTAACAACTACCTTAACATTAGATTTATTCTGCGCATAGTCTAAACCTTTTTTTGAAACTGCAGTGCATATATCAAAATCGCTTTCTAAAGCAAGTTTTGCAACTTTAGTGATAATGGTGGGATCCATAAATGGCATATCACCTTGCAGGTTAATTATGACATCTTGCTCTATTCCTGCTTTTTGAGTAGCCAAAAAGACTCGGTCTGTTCCAGTTTGACACTCTTCATTAACTATAATAACTTCAATCGGGTAAGGATTAAGTAAGTCTGAGATTAAAGGTGAATCAGTTGTAACATAAACTTTTTCTACATCGCTATCAAGAGCATTAACTACGGCCTTTTCTATCATTGTTAGATCGCCGATCTTGATTAAAGGTTTTCTTAGAAGACGAGTTGAACCTATCCTTGATGGAATTACAACGGCGGCGTTATTGATTTTCATAATTTATACTGCAAAAGAATTACCACAACCACATTTAGCGGATGCTTGAGGGTTGCGTATTTCAAAATAAGCACTTCCCAAATTTTGTACATAATCAACTATAGAGCCTTCTAAAAATTCACGTGAAATAGGATCTATAAGTATTACTATGCCCTCTTTTTTTATTACCTGATCACCTTCTTCTATTTCTTGGACAAATTCATATTTATACTGCATGCCAGAGCAGCCTCCGCTTTCGACAGAGATTCTTAATTTTGCATCGCCCCTTTTGGCTAGCAAGGTTTTGACGCGTTTTATCGCGCTGGAAGTTACTTGAATATTAAAATCTACCATTTACTATAGAAAGATAAAAAGTAATAATAGTGCTATTATAACACTTTAGGTAATAATATGTTAGCATCATACGCAAGTAGGCCTGAAAATACAAGAGGCAGAAGATTTTTTGAACTACCCGACCTATATAGAAGTTGCTTTGAAAAAGACAGAGAAAGAATCATCCACTCTAATGCATTTAAAAGACTAGAGTACAAAACGCAAGTCTTTGTAAATCATCAGGGTGATCATTATCGCAATCGCTTGATTCATTCTATTGAGGCTGCAAATATTGCAAGAATCATCGCTCGTAAGCTATCATTATGTGAAGATTTAGCCGAATGTATTGCTTTGTCTCACGACCTTGGTCATCCTCCTTTTGGACATGCAGGGGAATCTGCCCTTAATGAGTGTATGAGGGAGCAGGGAGGATTTTTCCATAATGACTTTACTATTAAGCTGATTACACAAGTTGAAAAAATGTATACAGCCTTTGATGGTTTGAATTTGTCCTGGGAGATTATAGAAGGTGTTGCAAAACATAATGGTCCAATAAAGGCATATGATGAATCTAGAGCATCGGTCTTTAATTACAATAAGGAAGTGGATTTACAGTTAAATACATATTCTTCAGCTGAGGCGCAAGTTGCCTCTCTTTCTGATGATATTGCATATAATTCGCATGATTTAGAGGATGGTATTAGGGCTGGGATGTTCAGTATTGAAGATGTGTGCAGCATTGAATTTTTTAAAAAGAATATTGCTGAAATCAAAATCCAATTTCCAAACATCAACTCACACATGTTAATTTACGAAAGCGTCAGGCTTTTCACTAAGACGCTTGTATATGATGTAATTGAACAATCTTCTAACAATATCCATAACAATCAGCTAACTTCGCCTGATGATATAAGAAAATTTAATAGGCCTGTTATAGCTTTTTCGCCTGCTATTGGTAAAATTGTGGAGGAAGTACAGAGTTTCTTACAGCAAAGGTTTTATGGTCATAGACGCATAATAATTGAGGCTTTCAAATCAAGTCAAATCGTTAAAGATTTATTTAATCTTTACATGGAAAATCCTTTTTGTATGCCTGTTGAGTGGCAAAAATATATTAAAGGTCAAAATAAAGCTAGAGTTGTTGCTGACTACATAGCGGGAATGACTGATAGATATGCAATTCGTGAGCATCAATCGTTCTTCTCTTCATCAGTATGAGTGTATTTAAGGAATTTCAGGGAGTTATAAACAAGGGTCTTAAGCAAACTTTTGATATAGAAGAGGGATTTGTTGAAAATATTATAGTTGAAATGCCTCGTGAACAAGGTCATGGTGATCTTTCGACAAACGCTGCAATGGTTTTGGCTGGTAAGCTAAAAAAAGCTCCTAAGGTTATTGCTCAAAGCATTTGCGATTATCTACAAACTCATCCTGATGTGGCTAAATGTGAAATTGCAGGCCCAGGTTTCGTAAATTTTGACCTTAAGGTTGCAAGATGGCAAAAGGGGTTGAAAGAGATTTTAGAGTTAAAAGAAAAATATGGACAAGAAGATATTGGGCAAGGAGTAAGAGTTAACGTTGAGTACGTATCTTGTAATCCTACAGGGCCGATGCACATAGGGCATACGCGGGGAGCCATATACGGTGATGCCTTAGCAAATATTTTGCAATATGCTGGATACGATGTGGTGCGTGAGTTTTATATTAACGATGCGGGTTCTCAGTTAGATATTTTGGCCACAAGTTTATTTTTGCGCTATCAAGAAGCCTTAACGGGAAAGGAGGTAAAAATTCCTGAAGGTTTATACCCAGGAGAATATCTTATTCCTATAGGAAAAAAATTAGCAAAAGAACATCAAGACTTATCTTTAGAAAAAGATGCGGAGATAATTAAGAAATTTGCTGTTAAAGAAATGATGGCCTTAATCAAAGATGATTTGGCTGCCCTAGGCATACATCATGATATCTTTTTCTCCGAGAAGACTTTTTTGCACGATCAAAATAAAATTTCTAAAGTTATAGAAGAACTTAGAGGAAAGGGTTTTATATATCAAGGTACTCTTCCATCTCCTAAGGGAAGAGAATTGGAAGATTTTAACCCTGAAGAGCAACTTTTGTTTAAAAGTACCGAATTTGGCGATGACCAAGATCGCTCACTTCAGAAGAGGGATAAAAGCTGGACATATTTCGCTGCCGAAGTTGCATATTTTAAAGATAAAATCGAGCGCGGATTTAATAAGCTAATTCTTGTTTTGGGCGCTGATCATGTCGGCTATATTAAAAGAGCTAAAGCTGTATGCGCTGCGATAGATAAATCCGTAGATTGCATCATTACTACTTGCCAGCTAGTTAATTACATGAAAGGAGGGCAGGCTATTAAGATGTCTAAGAGGAGTGGTAATTTCTTATGTGCAAGTGACATTATGGAGCTAGTGGGTGCTGATGCTTTGCGTTTCATGATGCTTACGCGTAAGAATGATGCGATAATTGATTTTGATGTTGATCAAGTTGTGGATTATTCAAAAGATAATCCTGTATTTTACGTCCAATACGCACACGTGCGTACAAATTCGATTCTAAATAGTGCTCCTGAAGATGTGCGCACAATTTTTGAAGAAGGAAAATTTGATTTATCACTTTTATCCTTAGAAGAGGAGATAAGTTTAATAAAAAAGCTTGCCTCTTGGCCTAAAGTATTAGAAGGCGCTGTAAAAACTTTTGAACCTCACCGAATCGTATTTTATCTCCAAAGCTTAGCGGCAAGCTTTCATGGTTTGTGGCAGCTTTGTAAAGATGGTCAGTCGTATCGTTTTATAGTAGAAAACAATCCTCAACTCACAGCAGCTCGTTTTACCTTAGCTGCAAGTATTAAAATCATTATTGCAAATGGACTTGGTCTGATAGGCGTTAAGCCTATGGAGCGAATGTAAATGCCAAAAAGAAAATTTGATGATCTAGATACTACAGATCAAGATTTGGAGGCGGTCGTTAGGGCAGAAGTAGAGCGTCTCAACTTTGCTGATCCAACTAATGACTTAGCCTTTAAAATTCTCCTTGGCAACAACGAATATACACAAATACCAATTCATTTTTTAAATACTTTATTGGGCTTTGAAGGTGATAATGCAATTACTGAACTGGTAAGTTTAAGTGTAGATTTACAAAAATTCAGCTTAACAGAAGTTCGTAGTGCCGTAGATATTAAATGCATCACTAGCTCCGGAAAGGAGATAGCCATAGAAATGCAAAAAAGACATAAAGACTACTTTTTATCGAGGATGCAGACCTATATGTCTTTGCTTACGATGGGACATGTTCAAAGGGGGGATTCGGCAAAATATCATCTTAAACTTAGAGATACCTACATACTAATTATAGCAAAAGAAAATATATTTAAAGGACAGGATGCAATTTTTAAAGATGGGGTAGAAGATGATTCGTATGAAAAAGTTGTTGTACCTTGCATTAAAGGTTTGGGTCAGGAAGTGCCGCAGAATAAATTGCATTGGGTATTTTTTGAACTTGATAGATTTGCTGAAAGCATCGCACAAAAGAAAAGAGAGGAGTATACGCCAAAAGAGCAATGGTTGGATTTCTTGTTAAATTGTCCTATAATGACAAGTATACCAAGTGACATTGATCCTATAATTCAAAATGCATACAGAGTTATGAAAAATATTATGGAAGATCCCGCTAAGCGTGAAGAATACATTTCGGCAGAATTAAAAAAGGCTGAAGATGAGAGAGAAATAGAAAAAAATAGAGCAGAAGGTAAAGCTGAAGGTATCATTGAAGGAAAACTAGAGGATTTTTATAAAGCCTTAGTCATACCATTGCAGCATGAGTTTTTAACTAAGATATTTGGATCAACTTTTAATGAAGAAAAAATTACCGCTGCCGAAAAATATATGTTGGAGCATCCAACAAATCATAGCTTAGATGACGTATCAAAACTTCTTTTAGGTGAAACGTTGAATGAAGCCGGAAGTGCTGAAAATATGTCCTCAAGTTAATGTTAGATTTAGGGTTTTATTTTTTTAATAAAATCTTGCATCTCATAAAACCCTTTAGGTATAGACAAGATCCACCTAGCAATATTGATAGCTCCTAAAGGTATACTAAGTGACGCTGATCCTGTAATTCAAGATGCATATAGAGTTATGAAAAGGATTATGAAAGGCCCTGCCAGACGCGAAGAATACATTTCGGCAAAATTAAAGGAGGCTGAGTTAGAAAGAGAGTTTGAAGTATGTGCAGAAAAAGGTAAAACAGAGGGTCAATTAGCCTTACTTGTAAGTTCCATTTCAACTATAGAGTCGCTGCCTAGGTGTGCGACCTCTATTTCTTCGCAAAGTATGGGAATTGCATCTGTTAACTCGTCGCTTTGAAAAAAATAATGGCGTAAAAACTCTTCTAAGAAAACCTCATCTTGTAAACTGCGGCATTCAGCTATACACTTCTCGATTATTGTCTTAAATTCGGAAGTTTGGGCTTCGGATTTAATGTGTATAAACATTAAATTAGCTTTGTAATTATTGAGTTGATTAACTGACTCTTCTAATTCAGGAACTAATTTCTGTAATAGATCATAAAGTTCAGTATTAGATTCCTTATATTTATCTTTGTTATTGCGATAAAATTCAAGTGCATTATATAAATCAACTGTAGGGTTTGATATATCTCCAATTTTTTTGGCTATAAAAGTCATTTTTAGTTCATCTAAATCAATATGATTCCAAGCTATTGCTAAACTTTTTGTAATTTTCTGAGACAATTGAGTATACTGTGGATCGTCTGAAACTTGCCTAAAAGTGTTAAAAATATTGAGCCAAGCTTTAAATTTCTGATAAGAATTACCATATTCAAATATATATAACATCGTGGAACTAGAGAGATAATTTACGTGAAATGGTTTTGTTATGTCAATCTTCGCATTATTAGTCAATAACACCAATGCAGCTCTATTTTTATCAGCACATATTGCCTTATCTAAGAGGGTATGATTTGCCATATCTTTTGCATTTACATCAGCTCCAGCTCTAATGATAATATCCATCGTCTTTATATCGTCGTAATGAACGGCGACCAAAAGCATATTATCTAGAGCCTCTTGGAGATTAGGTTGAGATCGAATTTTAGTCATAATAACTTTAAATTCATCATTTAGAGCTGCTATTCCTTCTTTTGTAGCTTCTGTATTTTCCAATGATTTTAATAAATCATTCATTTCCTTTTCAATAATGCTTAGTTTTGCTTCTCTATCTTCAATTCTAATATGGGGTTTTATTAGAGATTTGCTTGAATATTTATTCTCCGGCATTTTTATTGCATCTGCTAATTTTTGAGCGTCATTATTTTTGTTCCCCAGCATATTTATGAACTTTTTCATACGATCGTTTTTTAGGTTTATGAATAAATAATAACTAAAAGGTATTAAAAAGTACACGTACTCAATTAACCTGAAAGTGCAACTTTTCTACTTCGACTTTTTAATTTTTCTAATATTCGTATTCCATATAGGTTGGTATGAAGCGCATTCGTATGAATTGCTAAAATTTAATATCAGCAAATACTTAGATTTTTTCATCGCACAAAATTGTTAACAGTGAGAGTTGTAAGTAAAGGGATAGTTATTATCAAGTGAATTTTTCAAGAAATAAATAATTTAGTTTTTTTGTTTGAAGTGCCTTAAGTAATTCTGTTTTTCTTTCTAATTTTACAACATAAACCAAAGTGCGTTGCAAAAAATTTAGCTGAGGGAATTAATACTAACTCTAGGCATTATCTGATCAACTTTAGAAGAAGGTCTTGTTGTTATGCAAGACCTTTGAAGATAATTAAATTATGAGCTTTTGCTTCTCAAAATATCCCTTAAATATCTTTGAGTGCACAATGCTTTAAAGCTTAATTTTTTGGGTTTTTATCACTTTCTGAGTTATTTTGATTTTCTTGCATACGCTTTAGATATAGTCTTGAAAAATCTATAGGGTCCATCATAAGTGGTTGGAAACCTCCATATTGGGTCGTATCTGCTACGATTTTACGTAAATAAGGGAATAACATAGAGGCACAATGTACTCCTAGAGCCATGTTTTGCTTCTCAGGAGCAATATTTGCTAGGTGGAAGATTCCGGCATAAATTACTTCCAGAATAAACAATACATCAGCATTATGCATAGCTTTAACATGAACAGTTAATGCTACTTCAAAAAAATCTGTTTCCGATAACTTCGATACATTAATATCTAAATTTAAATCTATAGTTGGTGGATTTTCAATTTTAATACTTCCAGGAATAGCGGCGTTTTCAAAAGATAAATCTTTAATATATTGAGCACTAACTGAAATTTGGGGTAAATCTTGTTCTGTTTCTTGAGACATAATTAAATAATAGGTAAAGTTACACCGGTTTGTTTCATATACTTACCACCTCTATCTGCATAAGATATTTTACATCCTTTTTGTGCTTTAAAGAAGATAAACTGGCAAGCTCCTTCTCCTGCATAAATTTTTGCAGGTAGGGAAGTTGTATTGGAAAATTCTAAAGTTACATGACCTTCCCATTCAGGTTCAAGGGGCGTAACGTTGACAACTATACCGCAACGGGCATACGTTGATTTTCCAACGCATATAACTAAGACATCACGAGGGATTTTGAAATATTCAACCGTACGTCCAAGTGCAAAGCTATTGGGGGGTATAATGCAGACGTCTGTTTTTTTGCTTACTAAGCTAGCTCTGTCGAGTGCTTTAGGATCTACAATGGCAGAGTTCACGTTAGTAAAGATTTCAAATTCATCCGCAACCCTTGCGTCATACCCATATGAAGAAAGGCCGTAAGAAATAATTTTTTTGTTATTTGCATCAACTCTTACTTGATCTTGGGTAAAAGGTGATATCATGCTATTTTGCAGCGATATTTCTGCAATTTCTACATCAGAAAGTATTGACATAAAAAGCTTTGACTCTGATAACTATCTGTTATCCTATTAAGTTGTACGATTGAAATTTACAATAAATATAATAATGCGAATATTGCAAAATTTGCAAACATTAATTTGGATAATTGCAAAACTAATCGTTTTAGGAATTACCATTCTCGTAGTAACAGACTATATAAAGGAATTAAAAATGGAATATGTAATAGATACTAGTACGCATAAAGTTATTATCTTTACAAAAGAATCTTGTTCATATTGTACAAAGGCTAAGAATCTTCTTGATAGTAAAAAAGTGGATTATAAAGAAATAGATATAGAAGGTAAGGAAGATTTAAAGCGAGCTTTAGTGCTTAAAACTAATGGATCGACGACCGTGCCGCAGATATTTATCAAAGGTGAATATATAGGTGGATGTGATTCATTATATGCTCTTGATGCTAAGGGACAATTAGATGAAAAATTAGGATTAGAGGAAAAGTTACAATAAAAATGGAGTTTATAAATTACTTTGGTTGTGACGGATTTAAAAGTTTAAGAGGTTATGATCCTGACTTATTAGGAAATAAGGGGGCTAATTTGTCTCACTTAGCAGATCAAGGTTTCAGGGTCCCGCCAGGATTCATCTTGTCAAGCCAGTTGTGCAAATATTATTACGACAATAATAAGACTTTGCCTAATGACTTTGATGAGCAATTGCGTAAGGCTATCAAAGTTTTAGAGTCTCAAAACGGTAAAGTTTTTGGCGATAGCAAATCTCCTCTGCTTCTTTCTGTCAGATCTGGTGCAAAGGAGTCTATGCCTGGCATGATGGATACTATTTTAAACGTAGGAATCAATAGAAAGATAGCAGATGGTTTGTCTAAAAATGTGAGTCCTATTTTTGCTCAAGATACGTATAAAAGGTTTTTGCACATATATGGCAGTCTTGCTCTTAAAATACCTAGTAATAAGTTTGGGGCTTGCAAAAAAGATAGCTTGCAACAGACAATTGTATCTTTTGAGGAATTAATTAATGATAATAGCCCTGGATATGACCACAGTGATGTGTTTGGACAGTTAAAAAAATCCATTGTTGCTGTTTTGGATTCTTGGAATTTTGAAAAGGCTGCTACGTATAGGAAGATCTACAATATTTGTGAAAAACAGGGCACTGCTGTGATAGTACAAACAATGGTTTTTGGAAATATGAATGACCATTCAGGTACAGGTGTTGTTTTTTCTCGTAACCCTATTAATGGTGCAAAGGAAATATATGGAGAATTTTTATTGAATGCTCAAGGAGAAGATATAGTATCTGGCACAGGACATCCTAACCCGATCAATGATAAATCAAATCCGCATAGTATGGTTAATCAAATGCCTGAGCTTTATGCGGAGTTAAAAATCTTAACAGATAAGCTAGAGACGCATTATAAAGATGTTCAAGATATTGAGTTTACAGTCGAAAATAATAAGCTTTATTTGTTGCAAACCAGAAATGCCAAAAGAACAACAGCGGCTAGTATCAAAATAGCAATAGATCTTGTCCATGAAGGTTTAATATCAAAAGAACAAGCTCTTTTGCGCGTTGCTCCAGAATCTCTGTCTCACTTGATGCACTCATCAGTGAAGTATGATTCAGAAACTCAAATTATTGGCAAAGGTTTAGCTGCTTCGCCTGGTGCTGCAAGTGGTATAATCGCATTTACTGCTGAAGAGGCTGAAACAATTAATAAGAGAGGTGGGAATTGCATTTTAGTTCGGATAGATACAAGCCCTGAAGATATTAGAGGGATGCACTTTGCTAATGGCATTTTAACAAGTAAAGGTGGGTATACATCTCATGCTGCTGTGATTGCAAGGGGTATGGGTAAGCCTTGTGTTTCTGGTGCAAATTTCACGATAGATTTGGATGCAAGAATTATAAAAATTAAAGATACTATTCTTGATGCAAGTAGCTGTTATATTACTATTGATGGTTCAACGGGTAACATTATATTAGGACAGGTGGATCTAAGCTTTGAGGAATTTTCGTCAGAATTTGAGGAATTTATGAAATGGGCTGACAGTATTCGTAAAGTCAAAGTAAGAGTCAATGCTGAAAGTGCCTTGGACATTTCATATGCGTTAAAATTTGGTGCGGAGGGTGTTGGACTTGCAAGAAGTGAGCATATGCTCTTTGAAGCTGAAAGATTAAAACTGATTCGTAAAATTATTTTAGTAAGCAAACCTGAAGAGAGGTCAAATTATATAAGAGATTTATTTAAACTTCATAAAAAAGACTTTAAAGAGATGTTTGCGATTTTAGATGGAGCGAATGTTAATGTAAGATTATTTGATCCGCCCTTGCATGAATTTATATCTTTGGATGATGCAAATAATATTGCTCAGACTTTGGAAATGGATTTAGACTTTGTAATTGAAAAAATTAAGGCTATATCAGAAAAAAATCCAATGCTTGGGAATCGGGGCGTGCGTTTAGGTATGACTTATCCGGAGCTTTATGAGATGCAAGCCGAAGCAATTTTTGAAGCTCTAGTGGAAGTTAGAAAAGTTAAAAACTTGAACATTCATTTAGAGATTATGATTCCATTTATTTCGAATGAAAACGAGGTCATCAGGATAAGTAATTTGATACGCGAAGTGTCTTTAAAAATTCAGGGCAGCTATGGACAATTGATCCAATATAGGTTAGGTATTATGATAGAGTTGCCAAGAGCTGCTTTAATTGCTGATAAGCTTGCGATGCATGTGGATTATTTTAGTTTTGGGACGAATGACTTAACCCAAACGGTTTATGGCATTTCTCGAGATGATTATGATTCATTTGGGGTGGTTTATAAAGATTTAGGGATTCTTGAGAATCCTTTCCTATCAATTGATGAAGAAGGGGTAGGTGAGATTATGAAGATTGCCTGCGAAAAAGCTAGATCAGTAAAACCTTCTCTCTCGTTTAGTGTGTGTGGGGAGCATGCGGCAGATCCTAAATCCATAAATTTTTTAAATAGTTTGGATTTAAGTTATATCAGCTGCTCGCCCTTCAGAATTTTAATAGCAAGATTAGCTGCAGCTCAAGCAGTAATAAGGAATAATTATGGCGCGTAAAAAAAGTTATATTTTTGAAATACTTGAAGTATTGGCAATAGTATTAATTATTAGGGTACTGATTTTTGAGCCATTTTATATTCCATCAGGCTCAATGAATGCTACGCTTCTTGAGGGTGACTATGTTTTTGCTACAAAATATGATTATGGATATAGCAATTTTTCTATTCCTTTTAGTCCAAATATTATATCTGGAAGATGGCCTAACTGGAAGCCTGAGCGTGGGGATATAGTAATTTTTAGGCCTCCTCATCATATGGATATAAGGTACATCAAAAGACTTATTGGGCTTCCAGGTGATCGGATACAAATGGTTGGTGGAGTGCTGCATATTAATGGTAAAATGGTCCATACAACATATATTGGTAAACATAAATTGGGTGAGGATGGAAAAATACGAGAATATAATGAGTATCAAGAAAAGCTACCTAATGGTAAGACTTATAATATTTTGCTAGATCCTACATCTTGGAGAAGAAATACAAAAGTGTTCGAGGTGCCCCCTGGGCATTACTTCTTTTTAGGTGATAATAGGGATAATTCTTTAGATAGTAGGTATACTTTAGGATATGTTCCTGAAGAAAATTTAATAGCCAAGGCAAAAATCATATATTTCTCGTCCAAAAGTAGCTTATTTCCAAAAGTTGATAATCAGGGTAATTATGACTATAATCCATTATATATCTTGACTCGTTTCATTCCTTGGGTGTTATCCCTGAGTCCTAGTAGGATATTTAGAATTGTATATATTTAAAAAAATTAGTTAAATGGTATTAGAAGAGATAGTATTAGATACAGAGACAACCGGTCTTGATCCAAAAAGCGGTCATAAGATAGTAGAAATCGGAGCCATAAAGCTTAAAAACAAGATTCCGACAGGTGATAAATTTCATTATTATATAAATCCTTTGCGCAGTATGCCAATAGAAGCATACAACGTGCATGGGATATCAGAAAGTTTTCTATCTGACAAGCCAACATTTGATATTGTAGCTGATGAATTCTTAGACTTCGTCAAAGGGTCGACTCTAGTAATTCATAATGCTGCATTTGATGTGAAGTTTTTGAATCATGAGCTGATTACTATTGGTAAAGGGCCTTTATGCTCTTCTATTAAAGTTGTTGATACTCTTCAATTAGCCAGAAGTCTATATCCTGGAAAAAAAGTTTCTCTCGATGCTTTATGTGAAAGGTTTAAGCTTGATTTATCTAACAGAAAGCTCCATGGCGCTCTAAAAGATGCTGAACTGCTTGCTGGAGTCTATTACTTCATGAGTATAAGTTCTTTGCAGCAGCAATGTACTTTCGAGATGCAAGCAGACTTTAAAGAAATCAAAAAAATGAATCAAAAACAGACTAGTCTATCAGCTAAAGTTATTAAACCTACTGAGCTTGAGTTGCAAGAACACCTAGCATTAGTGCGAAAAATGCAAAATGCTCTTTGGAATGAGTATAAGTAGGTCATATTAACTAGTTAAGCCGTAGCTGGTATTACAAATATATTTAGTATTGACCAGTTTGAGGCATATCTGCTTTAAACAAACCCTTAAAAATAATATTTTACTAGACGCTGTTAACAAACTAGTTCTTTTTGGTGTTTTTGACGTTGCAGTCGTGCTCAAATCCTCAAATATGTTTAGTATTATCCGGTTTTCTGCGCGTCTGCTCCTAAAAAACCCCTCAAAAGAACTAGTTTATTAACAGCGTCTAACTGTACCTAGTTACCAATCTAAGGGTCTAGTGATGCAAAAGTACAAAAAGTTTCATAGGATTTACAACCTCATTCAGCAAAGCTCTCCCAATCTTTATTTATTCCATTGATTTCAGTGTCACATAAACCGCTATCTAGAGTTATATCGGACACATCAGACGATACAGACATGGTATCTTGCTCATCACCACTATCATTACTATGATTATTATCCTCGAGTACGAATTCATACCATTCATCAGACGGGCCAAAATCTAATACCTTCCCTTTTTCTGGACGAGGTCTTTCTGATTCTTCTCTAGGATGTTTTTCGGGACGGGGAGGACATACTAGTTCGCGTTTAGTAGGGATGGGGGAATCTAGACATATCTGTTTGCTCTGATTAGACCTTGGGGAATTAGGTTCATCAACGTACGGATTTAGAAAAGTTTTATTTATATCTACTAATCCAATATTTTGTTGTTGCTGATTTATGGTCTGTGCTTCATGCATTGCTGAAGAGTATTTTTCTTGAGTATCTTTCATCTAATATTATTTTTTTAAATTTAGTTTGGAGTTGTATTATAGCGCATTAATTTTTAAATATGAAGCATAATTTTATATTTATTAAGTATACTTAAATACTTTTAAATGATATTTTACAGATATAGTAGCCAATTAAAGCTTTTAACAGAAATGACAAGAGAGTTATTGAGCAATGAAAATGTTAAAAATAGAGAATGGATAAAGAGGCTATTTAAGTGCAATGTACAAACTTTTACGTACAAGAATTCAACTGTTTGAATTAAGTTATATAAAGTAGATGAGGAAGAAGTAGTGTTAACTTAGAATACGAATAGCATTAATTTAGAATAAACTTTAAAGATATTTTTATAGATTGTCTTAAACGTGGCTGTTCTGAGTCAACCAAAGCTGGTTTTTTGTTGAGGAATCAAAACAGGCAAGAGTCTCTATAACCAAAGAAAAAGGCTTCGTATTAATCATTTTTTATAGATCATAGGTAATCTTACGAGGGATTTTTGCCTCAAGATCGCCATAAGGCCACAAATGCAGAAATTTATACAGTCAAAGGCTTGAATAGTAAGCTACGTTACTCATTAGAGCATTTCCATAGAAAAACCAAACGTTATAGCAAATGCACTACAATGGTTGTGCTCTTAGTTTCTCTATTTATTGGCAAATATATTTGTATGTTAGCAATACCTAAGTAGGTAGTAAGTTTGTAAAAATTTTCAGTTTAATAGGAGAAGATAATGATCATTAGAGGTCAACCAGAGCCAAAGAGCTCTGGAAGACTTAAGAAAGCAAGATTAGATATCAAATCTTAATTTTGCTAAGATGCTGTGACCACGGACAGAAGTTTTGTAATCAAGAGTTTTATCTTTAGGTTTAGCTTTGCCATGATCGCTGTAATTGTACTCTAAACCTAGTTTGGTATTATCAGCTACATCAAATTGAGCACCTGCACCAATAACCCAGCCGAAATTGTAAGAATTTTTGAATTTTCCTATTAATTCACCATCAGAGTCAACCGCTTTACCACTAACATTTGATAGCCCAATACCTCCAGTAACATATGCTTTACCTAAATCGTAAATATCAATCAAATCAAATGCTCCTCTAATTTGTACGGCGTTAACCCTTAATTTGAATGATGTAACATCTTTGAAATTATCCGTTGAGCCAGACACCTTATTTTGTATTTTTGATTTATTCAAAAAAGGTTTTACAAATACGATTTCTGTTCTGAAATTATCTGTGATGTAGTAACCAGCTCCAAGTCCCATTTCAAAAGCTGTTCCAGGTGTTTTAACTTTAATGTCATAACCGTCTGCTTTCGGTTTAGAAACTTTATTTTGTAGAGATAGGCCCAATGCACCACTTAAATAAAAGTTACCTTCTTTTGAACCTTCAGCTGAAGCAGAGAAAGCTGTAGCTGTAGCTAAAAGAGCTAAAAACGTTTTTTGAATTTTTGTCATATTGTATTACTTAAAAAATTAATAGTTTATAAAAAATAAGTAGCCCTCCATATCAATGGAAATAACTTACTTAACAGATGATATATGATTTTATAAGAATAATCTACTAAAATCCTCTTTATCAATTGATACAAGAATATCACGGTGTTGCAAAAATATCACACTTATAAAAAATAAAGGTTAATAATTTTGTTAATGAATCGTGATTTACTTACATCATTTATGGCTTAAATTGCTCATTATATCAGGTTTCTAGTAAATAGCTTTGAGTAGTTTTAAGATATTA
The DNA here is from genome assembly GCF_003015145.1 of Candidatus Phycorickettsia trachydisci. Lineage (NCBI taxonomy): Bacteria > Pseudomonadati > Pseudomonadota > Alphaproteobacteria > Rickettsiales > Rickettsiaceae > Candidatus Phycorickettsia > Candidatus Phycorickettsia trachydisci. The sequence continues at coordinate 140,959 of NZ_CP027845.1, forward strand.
GATAAAAATATTACATAATATTAAAACAATAAAGCAATTTAAAATAAGTACTTTTGTAAAATAACAATTAATTAGTATTTTCATCTTATAGGAATAAAATTTGAAGGTTAATAACGTAAGTTTTGATTCTTATTTTTTTATTAAGGGTGTAATTTGTTGCTTTGCTTTTTATCGTACCACAAAAAAGTTCTTAGCTATTGAAGTTGTCTCCCTTGGTCAGAAGGCATTAAGGAGTTTACTGTCTAAGCTTGATAGGTGCAAAATTAGAGTATTTTGTACAGACCATTGGAAGATTTAAGGGAGCTTAATTCCCTAAGAGCAACTTGTTCAAAGCAAGAAATAAGCAACTGTAGTTGAAAGCATTAACTATAATGTTAGGCATTACTTATCGCATTTTAGAAGAAGGTCTTGTTGTTATTCAAAATCACTAGAAATGATTGAACTTTCTTATTATTTCTTATCCGAATCTCATTTAAACATCTTTGCAGTAGTGTGATGCCAATTTTTTAATTTATTTTACTTAGTTCAAGCTGTTTTGTATGTCATGAATCAACAGGTTGATCTTTGGGCATATTTCATAAATTAATACTTTACTAAATATAAAAAAATTATCCCAAGCTTGCTTTATATAAAATTATATTATATAATAGTAACTATTATTTCAATTATTTTGTTACGAGGGTAGGACTTATGATAAGAACAATAAGAACCGAATATGAGATTTGGAATGAAAAATATAATAGATTAAACACTTTGATTAAGGTGATTAAGGATTTTATCGATAATCCTAAAAAACCTAAATGGGCGGCTCAAGAAAAAATTATTAATTTTAGGAATGATCTAGACTCTCTTACAACCTATGATAAGTTTGAAGAGTCGAAAGTGCAAGATATATACGATAACTTAAAAAATGTATTTAATTTTTTAGAAGATCATGAAGCTGCAATAGAGGAGTTAAAAAAAGAATCTACCCAAGAGGTTGAGGTATCAAATATAAGATCTTTCCAAAGGGTGATATCAGAATATAAAAGTCAGATAAATAATTTTTTGATAGATGCAAGACTAAGATTTTATAGCATACAAGAAGATGTAGATAAGGAATATATGTATGGAGAAACTTTACTATACCGTGCTACCGATAGAAGAGACATAGAAAATATTAAGCGCTTACTAGATCAAGGAGCTGATCCGCTCAAAACAAATAAATTAAGTCACTCTCCTTTGTCTCTTGCTCTTAGTAAAGGTTTATTTACTTTAGCTACAGAATTGTTATTGGAAAAAATCAAGAATCAAGCTCCTGCTCAATTAAACGAAGTGGCTAAAAAAATTGATGATATAGGATTATTAAATTGCATTGAAGAAATCGATGCTGAGTTGGGATTAGATATAACTCATTGTGCAGGTCTTATATATTCTCCTCCAGAGATAGCTGGGAATGATGAAGATTATTCTCTAAAAGTTTGCTTATCAGAAGATACAAGACAGACTATTGGCGTTTTGGATCATGAAGGCTGGAATATAAATTGGTACTCAAAAGGATTTTAAAGCATGATACAAGGTAGAGGTAATGGCTTAAAATGGTATAACAAACCAAAACAGTCTTTAATATATATGAACAGTCAAGGCAGGGTTTGTTCGAAAGATAAGAACCAACATCCACCACGTATGGGAGGCGCAATAGATTATCATGAGAAAACAGAATATGATTATAGAGTCCTGGATGCTCTTGCTGCTATTTTAAATTTACAAACCCCATGTACTGCTGTAATGCGTGATGTGGACAAAAAACATAAATTTTATGTTTCATATAATAATAACATATCTCTTAAGGTTTGGAAGATGGTACAATCTGCTGCAGGTTTTATCAATAATTTTATAGCAGATGATGGTCAAACCCACATGAAAAGTAAAAATATTCCTGCCTTAATAGGTATGTATATAGCTTTTAATGATGATTTTAAGAAACTTTTTGATCCAAATAATACATTTGTTGGATCATTGAGAACAAACTCAAAAACCTTAGAATTAATTGCAAAAATTACGCAACATAGGAACGAATTGATAGGATTCAAGTTGGATTCTATAAAATCTGAGGAGTTTAAACGTTTATGCTGCTCAATAGCAGAGGACTATTTCCATTTGCTTTCAGAGGTGGCCGAAGAGAATGCTACTAATGAGCAGTCTAGTTTGCGCAATGAGTCTCTTTTGAATTTTTTGAAAAGACCTGTAAAAGATGTATTAAAATCTGTTGTAACCCTTAAAAAAGAAGCTCAGGATGATAATTCGCTAAAAACAGTAGAGATTGAAATCTTAAATAATCCAGAAGGGCTGCATGCGGAAATGGTTTTGTTAAAGAAAGCTTTAAAAGATTTCAGAGAAGGATCTAGAACGACATTTGAATTTTATATGGGTATAAGTAAGTTATGTTGCTATTTATGTCATCGTACTCTGGACCTATTAAAAGATAAAATCCCAGACTTAAAAGTCATCACTCGCGGTACTCACAATACTTTTTATATTGGTTGGATATTGCCTGACAAAACTCTTAAATCAGAAATAGATGAAGTACTTAAGGAAGTGGAGGAGGAAATTAATTCAACTTCAGGTAAGCATAAATCTGCTCCTGTTCTTATGAGGCAAGAATCATCTGATGAGACACTGGAAGAAGAGATCACTTTGCTTAGCAAAATTAATGACATAATAAAACCCTTGACTAAACCAATTGCCAAAAAGATATCGGATCGATTAAAAGCATTAGAAACATTAAAGAAAGAAATTAAAGAGGCGTTCTTTTATGATGATGTGGAAATTACTGAGTCTAAAATAGATGCTTCTCATGCTGAAATTGTTGTAAGTGAGGCAGAGTCAGATGATCTATCAGAAAATGAGACAACTGACATGGATGATTATGACATAACTTTTGGAACTGTTGATACTGTAGGTGAGGGTGTTGAAGAAGGATAAGACGTAGAAAAGTAATTAAGCTTGTTGCTAAATAGTAAAGAGTGTTATTATAATATTATTAGATAAGCTATTCTTAAATTATGACAACACTAATAAAATCTCAGCCAAATAATATTGATCCCGTAAGTTTAGCTTTTGATGCAGTTGAGTCTAACAACATAAGTGCCTTAAAGTGGATTAAAGAGAACGTTGAGAAATTTTATCCAACTGCGATATCAGATGATTCAAATTATTCATTATTGGAGTACGCTGTTAAGTGTTCAAGATTAAATATAGTAAGGTGGCTACATAAGAATTACGAAGATGTGAGGAATAAAATTGGCGAAACCAACCTTGAAGGAAATAATTTATTGCACATAATAAGTTCAGTTGAAGATTGTCAGCTTAGTGAAGAGACCCATGCATTAGTTCGGTGGTTAATTAGCCATGATTGTAAAATAAATGAACAAAATCTCAAGCTTGAAACGCCTTTGCATATAGCTGTTTACAATAGCTTTGAGATATCTAGTATTCTACTTGCAAACGGAGCTGATCCTAATATTAAAGACTATGCAGGAAATTTACCTATATCAATTCCGTTACAAAATATTTATGACGGGTTGGAATATGTAAAGTTTACTGAAGATTCAGATATGTTTAGATATATTAAGGAAGTGGGATTGTTGCTATCTTATGGATCAGATATGGATGTGCTTCAAATGGGTGCGAGTGATTTTCTTTCTAAACATATTGAAGATATAATTTCTGATGTGTGGATCCAAGAATTGAATGATAATCATTTCATTAGAGCTTGTGTGAATCTTTTAAATCATTTAAGCAATCTGCCGCAACAATTAAAATTTCCTCAAGAACAAAAAGAGAATTTATCTACTAACTTGCAAAATCTAATACCTTCAATTGCTTTAGATTCAATAGATCATATGAGCGACCGTGAAAAATTAATATATCAAGGTGAGATAGATGTTACTAAAAAAATACTTAAATTAACTAAACAGCTCAGAAAAGATGATGTTGAGTTGTGTGCAGTTGTAGATACAAAGGTAGTAGAAATAGATGAAATTAACATAGATTTTGAAGTTGCGGGGTTGTTGCAAAAACATATTAATAAAATCTCTGATGGTAGCATACTAGCTAATATACGTCCGTTAATAATTTTGCAAAACATCATTTCTTGGCTTGGTGTAGGAGATAAATATAGCTTCAGTTTAATTGCTAAAGGGGCAAACGATAATTCTTATGGTTTTACAAATCATTCGATTGTTGCCCAAGAAGTACAGGATGTGGTGCCATCAAATATGTCTAATAGTATTCCGGAGCCAGAAAAATGCTCAAACATACACGTATCATTTGAATCATTGACTTTATCTTCTCCTAAATATGGATGTGATCTTGTGGGAGATGCAAGTGAGATCATAGAAAATTATGTATAAACCTTGAGGGCATTAGGCTATTGCAAACATAATTGGGTGAGATTGGAATAAGAAATAGTGGATGCATCTAAGCTGTAATGGTTAAAATTTAATCTGACATTTAGCGCTACATAAATATAATGGAAGGTTAAACTTATGAACTAAAACCAGAAAATGATCCAACCCAAAATAGTTTTTTTGGAATTAGCTAAGACGTTTCAAATGCTTATAAGTTGTTGTGATAGCTATTATCGCTTTAAAGAGCTTTATAAAAACTGGGGGAAAAGAAGCGTTAATAGAGATTAGTCGTAAGAAGCCGATACTCGTTAATAGAGTAGAAGATTATATCGAAAAAGCTGTGTGTGATTTGGCTATAGAGCAGAAGGTTTGAGGGCAATTCAGAGTCTTAGATGAGCAAAAATGAGTATATTGATATCACCTATAGTTAGGTCAGTTTAGTTACGTAATGATTTAAGTAATTTTAGGAAGTGTCTTTGTTAACAGTACCATATCAACTCTTTTAAAAATACCACACGTTGGTACTTAGTTAGAAACGCTAAATGATATATCAATACTGTTACGATAAGGCTTTTATGAATATATTTACTCATCCTTTAATTACATGCCGTAAGTGGTGAGGAATAAATCTCTGAGAGATTTGAATTGATTATACGAAAAAACTCTCTTAACACTCTGTCCAATTTGTGCGGAGGAATTACGGTTTAGGTTACTAGAAATAAAAAAAGCGTCCTCTGAGTTAGAAGACGCTTTTATAATGAATCAAAAAGAAAGGCTTACTCGTTAGTATTTGGAGTTGTGGCTTCTTTTACATCCTGAGCTTTTTGCTCTACAGCTTCAGCTGCGTCGTGTACTTTTTCTTTCACAGCTTCTTTAGCTTGTGATGCTTTTTCTTTTGCTGCCTCTTTAGCTTGTGACGCTTTGTGTTTTGTTGCTTCTTCTGCCTTTATAGCGTGTTCATATGCTTTTTGGCCAACTTTAGATTTAAACTTTGGTTTTGTAGCTTTTTTAGCAGGATGTACCTTTGGAGCTTTTTCGCCTTCTGGTGCTGCACTTAATTTATGAGATGTAACAGCTCTACGATTTTGTGTCCAAGATTCTTCATCATGCCCTAAAGCCAATGGTTTTTCTTTACCAAAGGAGACTGTGCTGATAATTTTAGGATCAATACCTCTTGATACTAAATATTTTTTAACACTGTTAGCTCTTCTTTCACCTAAAGCAAGGTTGTACTCTCTTGTACCTCTTTCATCAGCATGTCCTGCTACGGAATAGCGTCCAAAGTTGTGATTTAAGATCCAGGCAGCCTGTTTATCTAAAGTGTCCTTGGATTCTTGTGATAAATTTGAGCTGTCAAAATCAAAATGGACTCTATCTTTCACTGCAACTGCAAATTCTCTTGGAAGATCACCAAGTGCATGAGCCTTTTTTTTGCTGCAGCATCCTGATAAAAGAACGAGTGAAGAGACTGTTAAAACGATTTTGGTACTAAGATTTCTTGTGAACATAATATTTTCTGTATAAAATTTAAGGTTACTTTAATACATGTTTATAAGTATAATACTATAGTTTGTAAGATTTCAATAGGCATTTTATAAAAAACTTTTACAGTGATGCTAAAATGACATATTTTTATTGTGCTGGTGAATTTTGACCAGTTGGATTGCAGGGTCCAGCTGTAACTTTAGGTTCTAAAATGGAGTTGAGTAAATTAGTTGTGGCATCAGATTGTTTTTGTGCCTGCTCTTTACTTTTGACGTTTGACAAGTCATCCATGGTTTTTTTAAGCATTTTTTTAATCTCTGCAAGTTCTGACTTGATTTGCTTATTCTCTTCTCCTTTTTGAACATCTTTTTCTATTTCGCTCAAGCTTACTTCTGATTTGGGTTTTGTATTTAAAGGCTTACTCCAATATTTCTTGTTGTTGTTCATCTCTAGCATATCTTCGTACATTTTGCGATTTGCTTGGTAGTAGTTGCGTAATTCATCTTGATCATAATAAGGATTTGCTTGATCTTGTTCTTCTTCAGTATTACTTGGATTTGAGGTTGTGACGTTATTTTTAGCCTTTGTGATATACTTTTGATTGTACATTGGCATGCGTTTTTTACCTTTGAAACCTTTTGCGTCAATTAGTTTTTGATTGGCAGAATGTTTAAAATACGTTTGAAATGGGTTAGAACATCCACTTAGGGTTATGGTTGTTATAATAAATAATATTAGTCTAATCATTTTGTTTGCCCCTCTAATTAAATGAGCTTTTTACTTGGTACATACTAAACCACATTTTTAAAATGTTTGTATTTAATAAAATCAAATAATATGAAGATATTTTGAAATTGTTATTTGTTGACAATGATTTAGGTTTTTTGGTATTTTTAAGAGTTGTGATTTGTGCCTTAGGAGCACAATGTGTAACATAAATTAACTCTAAGTGTCGTCAATCAAAAAATTTTGGGCCTATATGTGGCCCGTGCGTAGGGAGGAAATGCCGGTCTTCCTTTCAATCACTGGGATGATGTTTTGTATTTTATTCATCCAAAATCTTATTCGAGCCCTCAAAGACAGTATCATTAACGCTTTAATAGGAACAGAAATCATATCCTTTCTTAAGTTTTGGGGAGTAATGCCAACGGCTTTTTTTGTCGCTTTTTGCTATATGAAGGCTGTGAATATTTTCGACTCCAGAAAAATATTCTACACAATTCTAGCCTCTTTTCTTTCGTTTTTCATTTTCTTTGCATTCGTAATATTTCCAAATCATGAGGCTTTGCACTTAAACGCTGATCAAATGCATTCTTTAATTGCTGCTCATCCTCATTGGAAGTGGTTTATCTTGATAGGGGCAAAATGGGGCTTTTCATTGTTTTACATTATATCTGAGCTATGGCCTAGTGTAGTTGTAAGTTTGCTGTTTTGGCAATTTGTCAACCAAATCACTAGCGTGGAACAGTCAAGTCGTTTTTATCCTTTATTTGGTTTATTTGGGCAAACTGGGCTTGTTTTATCGGGTGCTTTTTTAAGTAAACTGCCTGATGTAAGTAGATTACTTGCGGGGCCCAATGCTATATGTCTTAACGAAATGGCTGTGAAGGTTGTTATATCTTTTGTGGTAGTTCTGGTTTTATTAGGTATGTCTTGCTTTTGGTTTTTAAACAACAAAACCTCTGTTAAAGAAAAAGAGATTGAATTTAAAGTTAAAAAACAAAAGATAACACTGAAGGAAAGTGTTTCGATGATTTTGTCTTCGAGGTACATTAGATTGATTGCAATTATTATGATTTGCTACGGAGCGGCTATTAATATAGCTGAATCTCCCTTAAAGGCGGAGGCTGCAAAACATTATAATAATGTTGCAGATTTTGCTTCTTTTGCAGGTAGGTATTTGAGTTATACAGGTATTCTGACCCTAATTCTAGTTTTAATTAATTCCAGTGTTGTTAGAAAATTTGGATGGTTTTGTGCTGCGGTAATTACTCCTATTGTTCTAACTAGCACAGGAATGTTATTTTTTGCTGCAATGAACTTTCCAGATGTTAAAATGGGGCTTGTGAATTTATTTTTAGTGCAAGATCCTTTGATGATTGTGATATATTGCGGCATATTGCAAACAACTTTGAGTAAATCCACAAAGTATACATTTTTTGATATTACAAAAGAGATGGCATACGTGCCTTTGTCAGATGAACTGAAAACAAAAGGGAAGGCTGCTGTTGAATTAATTGCCACTAAAATAGGTAAATCTGCAAGTTCGCTAATGCAGTCAATTGTGTTTATAGCCATACCTAGTGCCTCTTATAGCTCAATATCTATGTACTTAATGTACGTATTTGGTATAGTATGTATAGTATGGTTATGGGCGGTACGAGAGCTTTCCGTTTCATACAAAGAAATTACAACTAAGCCGACATAGCTCAGAGGCCAGAGCAGCACATTCGTAATGTGCGGGTCAGGGGTTCAAATCCCTTTGTCGGCACCAGAATTATTAGACTATGAAGTATTACATAGATTACGACCTTTTCACTTCCCATGCTGATAAATTTATAGAAAATCTTGTTACATCAATTGAAGAAAATGATAAGCAAGGAATAATTGGTGTTGATATTTTTGATGATAAAGTTGTTCTTAGCGTGGAAGGGCAAAATAACCCTTATATAATCAGTAAGCACGGCACTTATAGAGAAATATGGTTTGTATCTCCTTTAAGTGGACCTGATAGATTTAAGTTAGTAGAAGAGAAGTGGGTTAACGGTAGTGGAGTATTTTTAGACCAAATACTTATAAAAGAGCTATCTAATTTTTGTGAGGGTATAACCATTTCTCAAAGATAAAATATTGTATTTTAGCTGCAAAATTTATCAATGTGAAATTCTAAGATGTATAGTTTCAATGTATAGTTGCGTTGTACCTGTAGCTTATAAGTAAGCAGTTTGACAAATCGGGTTGCAGAGATATGGTTTTTAGTATAATGTTGAAAATAAAAAATTTAAAATTTATGAAAATAAAATCCGCAATACTTGCTATGGTTCTTACTCACGCAAGCTATGCTACTACTTTAGAAGAAGCTTTGATATCTACTTACAACACAAATCAAACTCTAAAACAATATAGGATGGATTTTTTGGTCAGTGCTGAAGGCTGTGCTGAAGCAAGATCCGGATATTTTCCTGATATATCGGCGCAAGTTGAGGTAGATCACTCATTATCTAGACCAAAAAGTAGGTATAAAGATAGTAATAATGATCCTATACTAGAAGCTTTAGGTATTGATGTCTCAAAGACTAAGAAGCGTGTAGTACAGAATACTTTAGCAGTTAAGCAGAATCTATTCAATGGTCAGACTTATGCCACTGTGAAAGCTGTTAACTTAGCCTTTAAAGCAGCAAGAGCCCAGCTAGAAAGTCAAGAACAAAAAGTCCTATTTGATGCTGTAACTGCTTACTTGGACTATGAATTGGCTAAAGCTAAGTACGATGCAAGCAATGCTAGTGTGAACTTTAACTCTAAAAATGTTGAAGCCATTGAAGCTAAATTAAAAGTTGGGGAAGCAAATAATACTGAAGTAGCAATAGCTCAAAGTGGTTTATCAAATGCAAAGTCAGAGCAAGCCCAAGCATTCTCAGATCTTGAAGGTAAAAAAGCAGATTTTCTGGAAAAAATTGGTATAGTGCCTAGTGAGACTGAATCCTCAAAATTACCGAATTTACCAGCAAGTTTAGCTGAATTTAAGGCTAAAGTACTAGAATTTAGCCCGAGCTTGGAGTATGCAAGACAAAACGCAAAATCATCAAAAGCACAAATTGCAGCAGTTGCAGGTAGTTTATTGCCTTCTTTAGATTTGCAATTTGCCTTTACTAGAACCCACAACGATCCTGAAACCAGAAGCTCCTATAATAGAAGCGGAGTTACTTCAGCGTTGACTCTTTCTATTCCTATTTTTAGTAAAGGAGGCGCATCCTATTCTAAGCTGCGTCAAACCAAATATCAGGCTAGAAAAGCTGCTTATGCTGCAGATTACCAAGCTAGACAAATTGATTCACAGATTATATTTTTATGGGAATCTTTACAATCTCTTAGATCCGCTTTAGAATCCGCTACTGTTGCTTTAGAGGCTCAGCAGCTAGCATTTGATGGCACAATGCAAGAATTTAAACTTGGTCTCAAAGATATTTTAGCAGTTTTAAAAGTAGAAAGTGATTTGACTAAGGTAAAAATTAATAAAGCAACAGTATTGCGTAATTATATTTTTCAAGCGTATCAAATGAAAATGTTTATGGGTGAATTAACTGCAAAAAAACTACAGCTTAAAGTAGACTATTTTGATCCAAACAAAGAATTACGTAAAATTAAAGCACCACTTGTTCATTTTTAGTTATGAAAGAAGAACTCTCCATAGATCAAATTTTAAGTTCAATAAAAAAAGTTATTGCTGGTAGGGATACTAAAGCTCAGACGGTTGAAAATTGTTCTGATAAAGATACTGATTGCCAGCTAAAGATTGAAAAAAAGATATCTAAAGGGTTGCAGCAAGTTGGTAATAAGGAAAATTTTGACGAAGATATATATGAACTTACTGAGTGTATTTCTGAGGGAATATGCGATAAAAGTGCTATAACTGACGGAGAATCTGTTTATAATCTCTCAGCGTTTGAGGATATTGGAGCAATTAATGCTAGAATTCTGAATGAGCTTGCCGATATAAAAAACCAATTGGAAAATAACCAAGCTGGTTTAAAAGGTTGGCTAAACGATAACCTGCCACAAATTGTTAGTGGTTTGGTAAAAAAAGAGATAAAAAAACTTAATGTTAAGAATAATTCTCCTAATTTATAGCTTTATTTCACCAATTATAGCTGATGAGGCTAAAGATAATAGTTTTTTAGATACCGGGGGAGTGCAGCTACCTAAGATAAGTACGGTGTTACAAAACCCTGATGATGCTTCCCAAAATTCCAATAAGAATTTAATAGTTCCTATCGTGCCTAACAAGCCAGACGTAACTAGCAATACTATTCCAAGTGCACCGTCTGCTATATCTACTTCTGATATAAAGCCGGATTCAGCCAAAATTGAAAACTCTAAAACTCCAACTTCGCCTAAAGTATCCGAAGTTTCTAAAGATAAAATCCAAGAGACCGTTAAGCCGTCTCCTTCTGTTCCTTCTATAGATACTCAAACGGCCTCAAGTCCTCCAGTAAAATTGCCTATACCAGATGAGCCTAAAATCAAGCCTGAGTCTCAAGTAACAACAGCATCAAAACCAGATATCCAAGATACGCCTGTCGTAAAACCTTCTGTTCCGGCTTTGCCGCCTCCAGGGCCTCGTCAAAAAGCTACTTTGAATATACCTACCTTACCACCTCCTGGTCCTAAAACAAATATTCCTAATACAAGCCTACCAAAAGCGGAAATGGCACAGCAGGCGCCTAGTATTAAGCGTGAAGTAGTTGATGTAAGTAAGCAGCCAGTAATAGCTTCTAATTTACCTTCTCAAAATCCTATCGGTGTATCTAATAACCAAGGCATAGATAAGGTTCAAACTGGGGTCTCAACAGTTAGCCAAAATATTCAAAAGCCTGAGACGTCTCAAATAGGACCTATCAAAACTCCTATACAAAAACCTTCTGGTTGGACATTACAGGATAGGATCAAGGGTTATAGTATTGTTAAAAAGCCTATTCAATCAAAAAAAGTTCCATATACCTTTGAGCCAAACCAAATACAGACAGCAAAAGCTAAAAAACCTATTTGGTCATTTAAAAGGATTTGGTCGTTTAAAAAAGGTAAAACTGAGCAAACAGATATTTCTGATGATCAGAAAAAGAAAAAATTTGAAGTAAAAAATATTTGGTCGTTTAAGAAGAAGAAAGAATCTCAAGCTACGCAGCATGCAAAAAATAATACATTTTCTAAAAAGCCAATTTGGTCATTTAAAAGGCTTTGGTCATTTAAGAAAAAGGGTCAACAAAAGAGCTTAGATCCTATAGATTTAACACCAATGGAGATAGAGATTAGTCAAGCTAAAGTACCTGAAAAAGATATTAAAAAACCTGCTTATGTCATAAAACCTAAGAAAATTCAGCTAGCATCTCATACTAAAGCTTACTCTATTAAAGAGAAAAATCATGATTTAAGAGAAAAACAAGTGCTTGATTTTGAAGAACAAGAACTAAAAATAATAAAAGCAAAAGATTATGATGATTCTTTAGATCGTTTGAGTTACAGTAAATATGTGAAACTTTTCTGGAGTAAATTTTCAACTAAAAGAGAAAAAGAAAAAGCTGTAGACATAAAAGGTTATTTGGATAACTATTATAAATATCATTTAGATAAGAAAATCAAACGCAGAAATTAATAATGTATATTAAGGTCAGTTCCAACGTATGAGGGTATTGCTAAAACTTTCTGGTGAGTCTTTAATGGGGCAAAGGCAGTTTGGTCATGACATTGACTTTATTCAAAGCATTGCCCAAGACATTAAAACGGTTGTAGATAAAAAAGTGCAGATTTGCATTGTAGTAGGAGGGGGTAACATATATCGGGGTGAACAGGCCGCGGCTTTTGGTATGGAAAGAGTGACGGCTGACTACATTGGAATGCTTGGTACGATTATTAATGCGCTTGCGTTGCAAAATATTCTAGAGCGTATTGGTCTTTCTACGAGAGTTTTATCCGCAATTCCTATGAGCACTATATGTGAGCCTTATATTAAGAGAAAAGCTCAGCGTCATTTAGAAAAGGGCAGAGTAGTTATTTTTGCCGCAGGTTCTGGAAATCCATTTTTCACGACCGATACTGCTGCGGTGCTTCGTGCTGTTGAGATGAATTGTGATGTATTGCTCAAAGCTACTAAAATAGATGGAGTATATTCAGCTGATCCGGTCAAAAATCCTAATGCTACTAGATTTGAAAAACTTACTTACCAAAAAGTATTAGAAGATAATTTGCGAATTATGGATATGGCGGCAATTGGTCTTGCGAAAGAAAATTGCTTGCCAATTATAGTATTTTCGATTAAAAATCAAAATAGTTTGTCAAACGTTTTAGATAACAAAGGTAAATTTACAAAAATTTTTGAAGAGAGGTAAAAATGGAGAAAAATGAATTATTAAAACAAGCAGATAGCCGTATGGAAGGGGCTATAAATTCTTTTATTAAACATTTAAGAGGTATTAGAGCTGGTCGGGCTTCACCAGAATTTGTTGAACCAGTTCAAGTTGAAGCGTATGAGCAAAGACAACAAATTGCCCGTCTTGCGACCATCACAACCCCCGACGCAAGAACTATCGTAATACAGCCATGGGATAAAGCTTTGCTTAAAAATATCCAAAAAGCTATAGTAGAGGCAAATCTTGGCTTGATGCCCGTTGTTGATGGGAATTTAATTCGCATTAATCTTCCAAGTCTGAGTGAAGAGAGACGTAAGGAACTTATTCATGTTGCATCAAAATATGCAGAAGAAGCAAAAGTTGCCGTACGTAATGTACGTCGAGATATCATAGCCGACCTAAAAAAGATAGAACATATTTCAGAAGATGAGGTGCATTCACTTAGTAATAAGCTTCAGACTGTTACTGATGACTTTACTTCTAAAATTAATAAAATTTTGGAAGATAAGAAAAAAGAAATTAGCTCTATCTAACTTTAAATTAAATGAGAATCTTTCTCATTTAATTTTGTATCCCGCAAATATTCTTTGCCAAACAATTTATGTTTGAGTACAAACAATTCTAATAAAGTGAATTTTTAAAATCTTTGGGTCATTATCTGTAGTTAATTAACTATAGTGTTTTAAATATATGTGTTTAGTCAAATTATTTCTATATTTTTAAACATTATGTTATTTTAAGAAATAATACCATCATACAGGGAAATGGCTATGGGAAAGAAAGATAGACTAGGTGCTAGAATCTCAGCGAATTCAGGTAGATTAATACCTTTAACTAAAATAGCAAATCAAATCTATCTTGAAGCATTAATTGAGGCTTTTAGTTTATTAGTTGTACATGCTACACATCAGCCATACTTAGAGGTTGTAAAAGAGCTATTCAAGGATGAAAATTTTGAAGAGTTATCTGAAGAAGAAAGACAAGAAATATTTAAAGTATTGGCCAAAAATGTTTGCATGATTATTCAAAAACATACCTCACTAAAGCTAAAAATAAATAAAGATAGTGTTAAAAAAGTCTTGAAATTTTTAGTAGAGCAAGGAGTCAGTCCATCATATCTGTTAGAGCGCATTGAGGATACTAAATTTCGTGATATGTGTGGAGCTAGTAGAGAGGAGATAAAAAATATTAAATATAACCCAGAGTGTTCGTTTGAAAGTTTGTCTTGCGCATATGTTATTCTCGCCCCTCAAGCTTGCATTACATATAAAATTTTAACAGGGGAGGGTTTTACAGTTATGGATATGAATAAATTTTTAAGTACACCATATGACTTATTAGATGGTAATTCAGAAGGATTATCTTTTAATAAATATATCCATACGAAAGCATTACTAAATTTGTTGAGGAAGTTTAGTGATCCTCTTTTATTTAAAGTAGTTTTGAGATCAATAGAAAACAAACCCTTAGACCCTTTTGAAGAACTTCTTTTTAAAACCAAAGCTCTAGTATCCTTCATAGATGCCTTTGAAAATTCTGGTAAAGAGTCTGAACTGAGAAATGAGTTAGTAATAGATGTAAGTAAAGCAGTGGAAAAATTCCTAACAAAACATAGTACTATAAATGATATTAAACCTGTATATAAAACACTAGTCTTTGAAGCATCAAATAATATTGCAGGTTGTTATTTGCGTAAGAATGATTTAGAAAAAGCTATAAACATGGCATCATCAGTATTAAAAGTTTTCCCTGATGCTGAATTACAGAGTATTGGTGCAATATTGGAGAAAGTATTATTTACAATTCAAACCAACACTACATACATAGATAAAGCACTAGCGCTATTTCTAACGGGTGATTTAAAAGCGGAACTTCAATCTTGGATTGTTCAAGGTAGTCACGCTGTGCATTCACTTAATGTTGTAATGTATGAGGAGTATTGCCACAAGAAGAGTAGAATAAACGAGCTGTTAAATGGCAAAGATGAATTAAATAGAGCGATTAATATATCTTTTGCAATTAATGAACTTTTCTTTTATGCGAACAGTGATTTTGATCGTGCGTTACTTCTAATTATGGATTGGGATGCAAACCCAGAAGTGTCTGATGATTTCCTTAGAAGTGCAATAAAACGTAAAATGCTTGGTATTTTATCTTATAGGCATATTTATCCAGGAAATATAAGTCTAGACAAAATGAGCAAACTAGAAAAAATGATGAAGGAGGAATCGTATCAAGATGAGCTTCTTATTAATGTAGGTTTTGTAGGGTTGTATTTGAGTTTTTGCTGGAATGATGATCTAAGTCGAGAAGAAAAGCGTAAATATTTAAAAACAGCTCATAGACATTTGGATACAGCAGTAAAGATATTTGTTAGTGATAAGATGAAATCTTGTAACCTGAAACGTCATTTAATGTTAATAAAGGGCGATATGGTATTAAAATCTATGGAGTTGGGTTTAAGCTACAAGAAGAATATGTACTCTATAGAGAAGTTTGCAAACGAGTTTGATTTATATCACCTATTTGAGCAATTCAGTAGCTATGTAGAGTCTATAGAGGAAATTATTAATAAGATAAAACTCAGTAAAATTCAAGCCCCAAAGCCTATACGAGAAGTATTACGCGATAATAGTTTAGAAATTAAGGAATCTTCTAAAAAAATAGTATCCCAGCCATCAATTGCCGATGAAAAAAGCTCTGCATCTGCCATTGTCCCACCTAAAAATGAGATTGATGAGTCAAAGGAGCAAGCTAAAACTCTCAAAAGGCCTATTGAGGAGGTTATAGATGAGGAACCAATTGAGTTTACTGAAGATGAGAGTAGACAAATTGCGCTTGCCCTAGATCAATATTATAAAAAGTTAAAAGGCGCTAAAAAAGCTTTACAAGAGCGGGAAATTTTAGGAATAAAAAAGGTTTATGTATGGAATTATAAGGGTGAAGAGATTACGTCTTCTTCAGAAGATGTAATAACAATTAAAGAAGATGAATTGTATGTAAGATTTGCGCCCAATTTTTTGAATAAACTAAAAAAGAATCCTGATTTATATGGAAAATTAGATTATATACTAAGGGAGAAGGGAGTTGCTAAGGATTCAGAGTCTGAAGGTATGATATACCTTAAGAATAATTACTGGAAGATTAGAATGAGCAATAAGAAGTTAAGGCCTATAGGTGAAGAAACTGACGCTACTGACGATATAGTATCTTTAGTTACATTTTTTGATATTTGGAGCCATCAAAAAATGGATGATTTTATTAGTAGTGGTTGTAAATCATTAAAAAGATCTGATATTAATCAAAGTGCTAGCGATTCTAGCGTATCTGCAGAAGAAATGGAGTCACAGGATGAGACAATGCCCTTTTGGCCAACTGAGGAATTAGGGCAAGTTGAAGTACCTTTCGCAGTTTAGGGTAGCTAGCTGATTCTCTTCAAAATAAATGTTCTATTTATTTTGAAGGTAAAATCAAATATGGCCTATTGTATGTACTCGGGGTTAGGATTATTTTCTATAGTTTGTCCTCCTAAAAAGGTACCTAATCCCATATGCTCTAATGCATGGCCAATTCCTTCTGTACAAGCTGCGATACCTAAAAATGACCCCGCAGCACCCATTAGGACGTTGCAGTGTTTAATAAACGAGTCTGCTGAATCATTTCCATGGTACCCTTTACTTAATTCAGACATGCCACTGAATTTAGTGGTAAAGTAAGGGAGAGCGGCCAATGAAGAGGCAGTAAGTATTGCATTAAGTGCAATATTTACTTTGTTTAACTTATATTTCTCATCAGTATCCGAAATACTTTTTATTGATTCAGTTTGTTTTTTGATTAAGTATGTAGCTAGTGAAATGGCGCAAGAAGTATATGGAAATTCTGAAGCATATTCGTCAAACATAAAATACTACTAATTAATTATATATTTAATATAATAGTTTTTATTATATAAACAAGTCAATATAAAAAGCAAAATCATTTCCAATTGACTAAATTTTAATGTCTGGATAAGTTTTATAATTTTTTAAGTGATTAAAAAGATTATTGATACCTGTAATAAAATGTAATAGTTTAAATATAAGTTTAATTATACACGGTCAAAATTATGGGCGCATCTTCTACACAAGAAGAAAATCAAGCCTCAACTACAGCTATGCTTTTCACAATTAAGGTACAAGGAGAAATATTTACGCTACATCCCTATTTAAGCGCACAATCATACACAGATTCTGGTAGACCAACATATAAAGTAAAATATAAAGTATATGATAGTCATGATCACTCATTATCATTGGATAGAGTTCCAGAGATTTTGAGAGATTTTACAGATTTTAGTCAACTTGGTGCTCTTGTTAATACTAATTTAGGGGAGCTTTTAGAAGTATTAGGGGTAGAATTAAAACCCGAAGAAGAGGCAAATGTGTTAGGGGATATTCCAAGTCACTAAACTCAATTTATATAAAAGATATAGAACAAAATATAGTTACAATAGATTATGATATTGGTTTTAATAAAATTTTATTCTTAACTAAATTTCTTATTACTATAGATGTAAAAATCTTGGGTTTTAGTTTTAAATCCTCCACTGTTTAATACGAACAAGTCGCATATTTTTATACCCATTAGATTTGCATGATCTATGACGAGCGCACCTGCTTTGCCTTGTAACATTAATAATAATGCATATGTGATACTTCCCAATGCTCTTATATTTGATGTATTAGGAAATTCCGTCAATAAGTTATTAGAAACGTTATTGACTAAAACTAAGTTACTCGCAGTAGATAATTTAGATTTATTTTTAAGTCCTTCTTTTATATTTTCTATCAAAGGTGGTTCTCCTGCTTGGGCGCTAATAAAATAGTCTAAGCAAGGCAAGCTGATTAAACCTATTGTAGGTTTATTTGGGGTATGTATGATAGCTGTAATGCCGAAGAAAGGTAATCCATTCTGCATATTGTTAATACCTTCCAAAGGGTCTAATAAGATGTAAGGGACATTTGGAGGAATATCTGATGGGTTGTGAATAACGGTATAATCAGGAAAATATTCAGTGAAATTTGATATTAATATCTCTTGATTACGTTTTTGAGCATTTAGTACAAATTTTTGGCTGCTTGCCAAAGAGTTTTTTAGGAATGAGATCTCTTTGTAATCGCGCAATAAGGGGGTAGTGGTTTTTTTGATGATTTGTATTAAAAAGTTCATAATTAGTGTAGATTGGTCTTGGTAAAATTTAAAATTTCTTCTGCAGAATCATTTGGACTGAAAGTTTTTATGAGTTGTCCTTTACTATTTATGGCGTAGATGAAGGAAGAATGATTGATTAAATAATTTTCAGGATCAGACTTATCATCATATGCATAATGGACCTTGAAGGTTTTGGCGACTTTATCTATTTCTATGGGATTCCCTGTCAGGCCTATTATATTGTGATTAAATGATTTTAAGTATTCTTTGATCTCTTGGGTGTTGTCTCTTGCTGAGTCAATGGTAATAAACAACCCTTGGATTGTTAGGTCGTGTTTATTTAGTTCTGCTAAAACTTTTGACATTTTTCCAAGTGCAGCAGGACAGGAATCTGGGGAAAATGTGAAGCCAAAGTATACAAGAGTTGTTTTGCCTAATAGTGTTTTAGAGTCGAAAATCTGATTGTCATGATCAGTAAGTGTGAAATCCCATAAAGATGGTCCTAGGTCTACAATTTGTATAGGAGCTTGTTTACTTATTATACCTTTAGTGAAGTAGTGTGCTACAAAAACGGATGATATTATAATTCCCAAAAAAAGTATGCTTCTTAACATGTGCTAATTATTTAATAAATTTGTAATTGTGAGGATAAAAAATAGATCTTGCGATTTATCTTTTAATCAAATCTTGTCTTATCATTTATAAAACAAGATTTCTTAATGACTAGCTTGCCCTAACATTAATATTTGGTTATAAACAGCTCATTAAGATGATATCAAAGCTTTTATGAATATCAAAGCTAATTTCAAAGATGTCTTTAATGAATTTTATTGACTATTTAATTTTTTGATAACTTAGAATTTATGGAAATAGTAAGTTTGCCATTTTAATTCTGTAACTTAATAATTATTTATTCAACTCTTTTAAGGGGTATTATAAGCAACATAGCAAAATTATTTAAATGGTTTTAAGCCTTATATCATCTTATTTAAGGTATTTAGCTTTATTATGTAAACTATGGGAGTATTTTATCGAATAGTACTTCAAGACTTATTAAGGTATATCTTATGTTTTTCTCAAACAATTTTTTGTATTCATTCTTTGAATTAAGTAAATTACCATATCTACCAGTTCATCATGGAGCGCGTTATATATTAAATCTTCTTTCTGATCCTAATTTTATAGGTCATCATAGTTCTTTGCGTAAAGATAGTCAGGCATTTTTTACGATTTTAGAGCGCCTAAGCCATGAATATGATGATCACTGTTTTCATCTCGATAATATCATAGTAGGAGATGCTCCTCTAAAAGTAACGCGTCATAAAGTCTTAACTAAACCATTTTGCAACCTATTACATATCAAAACAAATATAAGGAAAAAATTGCCTAAATTACTTGTTGTACCTCCTTTAGCTGGTCATCATGCTTCCTTATTATCTGATACTATTAAGGTATTATTACCTAATTTTGATGTATACGTAACAGATTGGTTTGATGCTTCATTGGTTCCTTTAAGTGATGGATACTTCAGTCTTGGAGATTATGTTCAATATATTATTGATTTTATTAATCATATTGAAGGTCCTCTTAATATTTTAGGAGTTTGTCAGCCTGCAGTACCTGTTATTGCTGCAACTGCTATTTTAGCAGAAGACAATAGCCCGCATGTACCTAAATCTGTAACTCTTATGGCTGGACCTATTGATGTTAGGGAAAGTCCAACTCCTGTGAATAAGTTTGCTAATTCTTATGATCTTAAATGGTTCGCAGATAATATGATTGTTAGAGTTCCAGCAAATTATCCAGGATTTATGCGTAAAGTTTATCCAGGATTTTTGCAGCTTATGGCATTCATGAGTATACACCTGCAGGATCATGCAAGTTCTCATTTAAAAATGTATCAGGCTGTTTTGCGGGGCGATATGGAAGAATTTAACAAACGTAAGCGTTTTTATAATAACTATTTTAGTGTATTAGATTTGACAGAAGAATTTTACTTACAGACTGTTGAAGAAATATTCCACAAACATTCTTTGCCCAAAGGTATTTTACACTTAAACGATAGAAGAATTAATCTTGAAGCAATTAAAGATACTGCGCTCTTTTGCGTAGAGGGAGAAGAAGATGACATTACTGGTATAGGTCAAACAAGGGCTGCTCTTCATCTGTGCAAAAATTTACCAGATGACAAAAAAGCTTATCATTTACAGGAAGGAGTGGGGCATTATGGTGTGTTTAGTGGTAGACGCTTTAAAACCATCATAGCACCTGCGATTAAGGAATTTGTCTATAAGCATAACTCAAAATAAGCTTCGTCAATACGTTAATTGTTTTAAGAGATTTTGGAGTTTTAATTTGTAGTAGATAAGGAATAATTTAGGGTCGAATGGAGCGGGCAATGGGATTCGAACCCACGACCCTTACCTTGGCAAGGTAATGCTCTACCACTGAGCTATACCCGCTTCAAATTAGAATGATATAATAAATCTAGGCTTTTTTCAAGGGTAATAGTGGGAATTTTACACTCTATTTTTTGGCAATTCTGTTTGATTCTCTTAGTTTTAAATGTCTTTGTACAACGTTTTTAGAAAAATTTTTGAAATATAGCTTACTTTAAAGGCCAAAAGCTTTATCCAAGGTACAATGAACTTATATTGATAATTTTATAAGGTTATAATATGAGAAGAAATCAAAATCCAGATGATCCAAATCAACAACAAGGTGGGCAGCAAGGGAATGAAACAATATTGGGTGTAAAGGTAAACGAAGAATATATGGATGCTCTTAAGATGCCATTGGAACGATTATCACAATATATTGAAGAATTAAGGGAAATGGAAGCAAGAGGCAATGGGGCAGACGTAATCGACAAAGTCTCTAATGATTCGTTGACTGTTGACAGCACCCCAAAAACAAGTTTGAAAGAAAAGGGAATACATATTGTTGATGGAGTAAAAAAGTTAGCTGAAGGTATACGTCATGAAACTTTATGGTACGTAGCAGATCAGGTGGAACAAGCATTGAAAGCGCCAGGTGAATTTGCGACTTCTAAGTTAATATCATTTGGAAAATATACTTGCAACATATTACAAGATAGCCTACGAGATTTGGTCACTTATGACAAAAATAAACCTCATACGGAAGTCATCATAGTTAGACATGATCAAGAAATACCACTTGAGCTTGAATGGGTTACGGTTGAAGCGCCCATGGATCAATTGGCATCAAAATTTGATCCTGCTATTAACCCACAACAACAGGTTTTGCGTGTATTAGAAGGTGCTGAAATGATATCTGCTGCAACTATTTCTAATAAAGAGAAAGAACAAAAAGGATTTGGTAAAGCTATGCGGGCTTTGACAGACAGAATAAAAGATCCTGTTGGTGAATTAGGAAATGATTTAGCTGGGGCTGCGAAGGGAGCCGCGGGGGCTGTAAGTAAGGCTGGAAAATGGGTTGAAAATTTATTTTCGGGAGAGAAAAAACCAGAAGATCGTGGAAGATAATAAGTATACTCGCATCGAGGCTTTATTTCTTTCTGCTTGATGCGCGTAATTTAAATGAGATGTTGCGGTAAACTGATGGTGGCATAAGAATCACAAAAAAGCTATCCTAACTCACTACCCTCCTGTTTATGGAGGGTTTTTTTGTTATAGATGCGCAGTTAGTTATTTGTTTTTATTTCTCGTTTAAGGATCTAAAAGCTTGGTCAGCAATTGGATCTATCAGATATCTAAATAAGGTTCTTGTTCCAGTTACAATATTAATATCAGCCATCATGCCAGGTACTAGCTTTAACTTCATAGGCTTTGCCAGCTTTTCAAAATTTTCCATATCAAGTTCAATAGTTGCTGCATAATAGTATCCTCCAGAAGGAGATTTACCCGTTGCTCTAGCTTGTTGAGCCATCTGAGGATCAAGAATTGTATCTGGTGAAATTGATGTTACAGTCCCTATAAATGTAGGTGAGGTTCTGGACTTAAATGCTAGAAATTTTAATTTTGCCTTTTGTCCAACAGCAACTGATCCTATGTGATTATGTTGAATCTTGGCGTCTATGATTAGTTTATCTTTGGTTGGAGTTACTTCTGCTACTGGTTGAGATGGATTAACCACTGCGCCTATAGTATGAACGTGAATTTCATTGACTTTGCCATCAATAGGAGAGCGTATTTTACATCTTTCTAGTTCATCCTTAGTGCCAGCGAAATGTTCTTTTAATTCATTTACTTTAGTCTGTGTTTCTTTAAGCTCTTGTAAAATGCTGGTCATGAACTCGTCTGCCTGTCGACTGATGCTGATTTCTAATTTAGCTATATCTTGCTCTGCGCTCGCTATTTCAGAATCAAGACGTGCTATATCAGATTTGGCGGCTGATGCTTTAATTTCAAATTCGTCTAACTGGTTTTGGGAAGCATAACCTTTTGCTACTAAATTCTGAAAAGATTTTACTCTATTTGTAATAAGTTCTTGTTGCTTAATTGTTGACTTTTTATTTTCTTCGAGTGCAATTATTTTTTGGTTCAGCTTTTGAATCTCTTTTTGCACAGATGTATATATTTTATCGTTATTTTCTTTTCTTGAGTTAAAAGTATTAGTTTGAACCTCCATCATTTTAACTACTTCAGGACTTTGTAACTGGAACATCAAAGGATCAAAACTAATCCTTTGTAGTTTATCTCTTTCCGCCACTAACCTGCTTTCGAGAGCCAAAGAGTGTAAATAGCGGTTGAGGATGATATCGTATTGTTGTTTAGCATGAGTTTCATCAAATTCTATCAATATGTCGTTTGCTTTAACTTTGTCCCCTTGTTTAACCAGAATATTTTTCACAATACCTCTATCGCGTCCAGAGAATTGTGCTATTTGTTTATTGCTAACAGATATTAAGGTACCAGTTGCGTGTGCTGCGCTATCAAGAGGAGCATTAGTAGCCCAAATACCTCCTAAAAATACAAAAATAAATACCACAATTCCACCAAATAGTATGGGAGATCTGGTATATTGCATGATATCGCTCCTTTCAGGATCTTGGCTTCTTGAGATGTAGTTAATAAACCGATCTACAAAATGAATCATAAATTTTGCAAAATCAACTGAGTATTGGATAATTAGCTTAATCCAATCGGTAAAACTGCGTTTTGGTTTAGGTTCTTCGGGATTTTCTTGGCCCTGTTTTTTTTGTTGCATAGCTGCTAGAACTTTTTGAAGTTCAGCAAAATTTATTTGTTGTTTATTATCGCTCATAAAATTAATTTACGTGTATTATGCCGCCTTTGGACATGTTAATTTTTCTTAATACTTCATCTCTTGTGCCATAAGATGTAACCTCACCGCCATGCAATATTAAGATTCTATCTACGACGGACAGGACTGAGGGTCTATGTGAGATAACAATTACGGTGATGCCCTTATTTTTGGCTTCAATTAAAGATTTTGATAAAGCATTTTCTCCTTCTTCATCCAGGTTTGCATTTGGCTCATCAAGGATAACTAATTTTGGATCACCATAAAAAGCCCTTGCAAGACCAACTCTTTGCTTTTGTCCTCCCGAAAGATTAGATCCTGCAATACCAATGTCAGAATCATATCCGTTCGGTAATTTCAGAATCATATCATGAGCACCAGCCATTTTAGCTGCTTCAATTACCTTATCTGGATCAAAAGTATCTTTCATTCTTGCTATGTTCTCCTTTATGGTTCCGCTGAATAATTCAATGCCCTGAGGTAAATAGCCAATATGCTGACCAAAGTTTTCACGATTCCAATTATAAACCTCAGCGCTATCTAGACGTACAGATCCTGCCAACGGCTTCCAAACTCCAACTAAAAGCTTTGCGAGTGTTGATTTACCTGCGGCGCTGTGTCCTATAATTGCAAGTACTTCGCCTGATGCAAGTTCAAATGAAACATCTTTGATTATATATTTAGGATTTAATAAAAATTCTAATGGATTTTTAACCGCATGCGCATAGAAAAGTTTTTCTACGCTAACTTGTCCTTTGACTGAAGGAATAGGCATGGAATCATCGCGCAGATTTACAGATTTGATCGCAAAATTAATCCGAGCGAATGCCTTCATAGCGTTTGTTATGCTTTTCCACAACTCAATAAAGTTATCAAAAGGCGCGAGAGCTTTACCTACGAGAATAGAACTTGCAATCATTCCACCGGTGGTCATTTGTACGCTGTTAGTAGTTACAATTACGTATGCAGCCCAGTATGTGACCATCATTGAGATAACATTACGAATATAGCGTGCGGTGTTAGACATAACGCTACTTCTATAGCTTGCAACTGATTGCCTTGCTAAGGACTGCTTGTTAAACTGATGCCAGTTATGAGCAACGTTTCTCATCATACCCATCGCTTCTACAACTTCAGCATTACGGGTTGCGATTTCTGCTTGATTTAAACTTTTGATCTGATATTCTGTTGCTTCATTTAAAACTTTTGTTGTTGCAATTGCGTTAATAAAAGCAAAAACCATTATTATTATACTTCCTATCACCGCAATATTTCCCATATAAGGGTGGATCATATACAAAGCAACAACGTACGCAATGGTCCAAGGGGAATCTAGGATTGTGTTGAGCCCCGTACTGGTTAAAAAGGTTTTAACTGTTTGGAAGTCGCGTAAAATCTGGCTTGCTCCAAGTGTAGGCTTGAGTGCTGCAGCAGCAACTGAGTTTTTAAATAGAGCTGGTGCAACTCTATTTTCTAACCATTCGCCAATCTTAATTAATGTAAAAGATCTTGCTACTTGTACCATGGCATATATAAAGTATATAAGACCAATGATAAGAGATAGCATCAATAATGTGTTAAGGTTTCCGCTGCCAATAACTCTATCAAGTACTTGCAAGGAGTATAAAGGTGTAATCAACATTAATAGGTTTGAACAGGCTGAAAAAGCAGCTACTACAATAAAAACTTTACGTGCTTCGCGCAGAGCTTCTTGCAGTGGATTGAGATCTTTGATTACAGAATCTACGATTGGAATTTGCTTCATTTTTATCTATAAAATTTATTGGCTTATTGAAGGCCTTATTGAATATTTGCTATAACATGATAGCATAAAATACTGCTAAATGCTTTAAATATTTTAATTTTATCGCTTGAATATTTTGTTTCGTAGCATATTTAAAGCATACTTATCAATTTTTCTGCAATCTGTACTGAGTTAAGCGCAGCTCCTCTGCGAAGATTATCCGATACTATCCACATGTTAAATGCTTTGGGATGCGAGGTATCTTTTCTTAAGCGTGAGACAAATACGTGATCAGTACCTGATATATCTGCAGGCTCGACATGTTCATCTTGCAAAACAATCCAAGGGTTTTGTTTTAAGGAGTCCTTAAGATCATTGATCTTTATATCATCGGTAAATTCAACGTTAATCGAGAAACTATGTCCAACAAACACGGGAACTCTAACGGATGTTGCAGTAATTTGAATCTTATCTCCTAGTATCCTCTGCAGTTCTTTAATAATTTTATTTTCTTCTCCTGTGTATCCGTTATCTTCAACTGGACCAATTTTTGCGATTACATTGAAAGCATAGTTTTGTTCGTTTTGTTCTTCATCTTCAGTATAAACAAATTTTTTTCTCGTTTGATTATATAAAGCCTCCATAGCGTTCTTGCCGGCGCCAGAAACTGATTGATATGTTGATATAACTACTCTTTTAATTGGAGAGACTTTAGATAAGGGTTGTAGAGTTAAAGCTAATGGTATAACGCAGCAATTTGGGTTAGAAATAATGTTCTTCTTTTTATAAAATCTTATGTAATTAGCATTTACTTCTGGTACTACTAATGGCACTTGTTCATCAAGCCGGTATACTGAAGTCTTATCAATAATAATCGCCTTGGATAGGTTCTTGCTCGTAATGATATTTGTTACTTTAGACCCAGCGGCGGTAAAGATAATATCGATTTCATCCCAGTTTATATCGTCTATCATGTCTATATGCAGACTTTCATCGCCAAAGCTTATTTTTTTGCCCAAAGAGTTATCTGAGGCTATAGCAAAAATTTTGTTAATTGGAAATTTGCGTTCGGCAAGTATTTCTAAGGTCTCTTTTCCTACCGCTCCACTTGCTCCTACAACCGCCACGTTATATTTTTTCGTCATAATTAAATTAGGTTAGTAATTTGCTGGCCTCCTATAATGTGAACATGAAAGTGAAAAACGCTCTGCCCACTACGGCTTCCATAATTTGTAATTAGTCTATATGATTCTAATTTCAAGAGGTCAGCTACATGATTTACTTTAATAAAAAAATCAGCTACTTCTTCTTTTGGAGCATTTTCTGCGAAGTCTTTATAGTCCTTATATTGCTTTTTAGGTATTATTAAAACATGCGTGGGGGCAACTGGATAGAGATCATAAAATGCTATGACGTTTTGATCTTCGTATATCTTATTTGCACTTATTTCGCCTTTAATGATTTTTGCAAAGACGTTATTTGAATCATACATATCGATGGTATTGATAATTGCGATACTTTACTTCAGCTTCTTCTTCATTGTAGGCAAGAACTATATCTGCAAAGTAATACTGATTGGATAATTTATAAGCTAGCATGTCTTGACCGAAAAAGCCATAGACGAGCATCATTAAATTATTTAAAAAAAAGCAAGCGGTGCCACCTAATTGTGAAGTAAAAAAGGTACAAATAACGGCTATTAAAAATGTTACTATGACTGCTGTCCAAATACGGTAATATATGGCCCAGAATATACCAAAGATGAGCGCAGAAAAACTGAATCCTTCTTGAATCGGGATTATATGGTTCTTATCGAATTTGCTACAATATATCGCAAATATTTTCATTAATAGGTTTTTGATATTTATATAAACTTATAATATACTGCCTAGATAATACTATAAATTGACAAACTTTGCAAAAATTCTCTTAAAAAACAGATGATAGTTCATACTCTAAGTGTTGCTTTTAACGGCATAGAAGTTACAGAAGTCGATGTGCAGCTTCAAATTACCTCCGGTCTTCCTTCTTTTACAATCGTAGGTCTTGCGGATAAAACAATTTCTGAATCCAAAGAAAGGGTACGCGCTGCGCTAAATTCTTTTGGTCTTTCCTTGCCAGCTAAGAAAATACTCATAAATCTAGCTCCAGCTGATTTAATTAAAGAAGGAAGTCATTTTGATTTACCTATAGCATGTGCAATTTTAGCTGGGTTTGACATTTTGCCTAAAGATGAGATAAGGGATTATTTGATTGTTGGAGAGTTATCTTTAGAAGGTGGGTTATTGCCAATTTCTGGCGTATTGCCAACAGCTATTGCCGCCAATGGTAATGGCAAAGGATTAATTTGTCCTTATGCTAATGGTAAGGAAGCTGCATGGTCGGGTAATAAAGATATTTTAGCCCCTAAAAATTTACTCGAGTTGGTCAATCACTTCAAAGGTACGGCGGTTCTAAATCAGCCTGAAGTGGGTGGAAGTAATGAGTTTGATCAAGCAACCTACCCAGATATTGCAAATATTAGGGGGCAAGAGGCTGCAAAAAGAGCTCTAGAGATTACGGCTGCGGGTGGACATAATTTGTTGATGTTTGGAGCCCCTGGTACTGGTAAATCTATGCTTGCAGCAGCCTTGCCGGGGCTTTTGCCATTAATGACGGCAGAAGAAGTATTAGAGTGCAGTATAATTTCTAGCATTGCAGGAATCATTAATGATGGAGCTCTTAATTATAATAGACCCTTCAGAGCGCCCCATCATTCATGTTCTATGGCTGCAATGGTTGGAGGAGGAGTATCTCGCAAGGTAAAGCCTGGAGAAATCTCTTTGGCCCATAATGGTGTATTGTTTTTAGATGAATTGCCAGAATTTCCAAAAGCTGTTATTGATAGTCTTAGGCAGCCAATAGAGACCGGTAGTGTTTTAATCTCGCGGGTCGATTCACACGTGAGGTATCCATCAAACTTTCAGCTTGTAGCTGCTATGAATCCTTGTAAATGCGGTTATGTTGAGGATGTCGATAAAGCATGTAGAAGGGCACCTTCGTGTGCGATGGATTACCAGCTCAAGATATCAGGTCCAATTATGGATCGTTTTGATATACACGTATCTGTTCCTGCAATTACGAATTATGGAGTACAAATGGAAGAAAATGCTGAAAGTTCTGCAAAAATCGCGGCCAGGGTTAAAGCTGTAAGGCAAATGCAGCAAGAGCGTTATGCAAAGTATTCGGTTAGGTCTAATGCAAAATTAGAGGGTGAAGCTTTAAAAATATTTGCAGCTCCAGATAGTGTGGCAGAGAATTTATTAAACAACGCGGCAAATAAGTTTAAATTGTCTATGAGAGCGTATAATAGAATAATGCGCGTAGCTAGAACTATAGCCGATTTAGAGGGGACGGATACCGTCAATAGTAGCCATATTAGTGAAGCCCTGCACTATCGTCAAATGGAGTATAGGATGAAGCAGTCATAGAGGGTTTATTTTTAAATTTTTCAAATAGAATCTTGGAATAATTGGTTTAAGGTTCTTTCATTTTTGGATAAATTAGATTCAAATATTATTTAAACGGATCTTGATAACTAAAACATCTAATATTGTTATTATTAATATTTCACATTATTTGCTAGAATATAATTAAAAACGAATTAAGATTTAAAAATGGATAATATATTTCAAAAGGTTTCTAGTGCAATAAAAAGTAGAAAAATTGATTCATTGGAGAAGGTAATAAAAAGAGTGGGTGATATTACACAACTAAAAGATGATCAGGGTAAAAGTGTTTTGCATTTTGCGACGCGGTATGGCAAAGCGGAAATGATAGAATGTTTAATACGGAAATTTAATGTTGATGTTAATGCGATTGATGATATGGGATGTACACCGTTGCATGTAGCCGCTCAATATAATCTTATTAAGGCAGCAAAATGCTTAACAAAATTTGGAGCTGATGTTAATGCAAAAAATAATACAGGATGTACGCCTATGCATTTTGGGGTAAATGCTCCTATTACTTTAATGATAAAACACTTAAAAAGCTCTGGGGCTAATGTTGATGCAAAAGATGATACAGGAAGCGCTCCGCTGCATGTGGCTGCTAAATATGGTAACATCAATTCAATTCGCTGCTTAGAAATATTGAGAGCTGATTTCAGTGCAAAAGATTATATGGGACTCACTCCGTTGCATGTGGCTGTTCAATATGGTCATATTGGTGTAGCTCTCTGCTTAGGAAGATTTGGAGCTGATGTTAATGTTAAAGATAATGTAGGGAGTACAGTTATGCATGTAGCTGCTAAATATGGTTATGTTAACGAAGCACTCTGCTCGGAAAGATTCGGAGCTGATTTCAATGCGAAAGATGATGCAGGATGCACTCCATTGCATTTGGCTGCCCAACATGGTCATATTGAGGTGCTAAAACAGTTAATAAAATTTGGAGCTTATATTAGTGTAAAAAATAATGAAGGGCGTACACCTCTGGATCTTGCTAAGGTCAATAGTCATATTGAAATAATAGGGTATTTAGAAAGCTGTCAAGGTAGAGAGAATAAAACAGGTTTGCACAAGGCTGTTGAATGTAGAGAGGTTGAGGTAATAAAGTATTTAGTGAAAGAATGTAAAGCTGATGTTAATGAGAAAGATGATGAGGGCACTACGCCTATACACCGTGCTGCTCTGAATGGTCATATTGAGGTAATGCAATGCTTGACAGAATTAGGAGCTGATGTTAATGCGAAAGATAATAAAGGAGTTACTCCTATACATTATGCTGCTCTCAATGGCCATATTGATGCAATATTTTTCTTAACAGCACGTGGAGTTGATGTGAATGTGAAAGAAAACGCAGGAATTACCCCTATCTGTGGAGCGGCACTTATTGGTCATATTGCGACCATAAGATGCTTAAAGAGTTTTGGAGCTGACGTTAATGCTAGAAGCAATAATGGGTACACTCCTACACATTGGTCTGCAGAAAATGATCGTAGTGCAGCGATACAATGCTTAAAAGAGTGTGAAGCTGACCTTAATATACGAAACTTAGATGGTGCAACTCCTCTAAATATTGCATTTAAGAATAACCATAAAGCAGTAATAAAAAGATTAATCCTTGGGGGTGCTGACATAGATTTTGAGGATTTGAGAACTTTTTTAGAACAAAAAGATGATATTTTAAATATTTGTAGTAATGCAGAAAAAATTACTTTGATAGCAAATACTATTTCTGCTTCAGTACAAGATCATGTTCAG
The DNA here is from genome assembly GCF_003015145.1 of Candidatus Phycorickettsia trachydisci. Taxonomy (NCBI): domain Bacteria; kingdom Pseudomonadati; phylum Pseudomonadota; class Alphaproteobacteria; order Rickettsiales; family Rickettsiaceae; genus Candidatus Phycorickettsia; species Candidatus Phycorickettsia trachydisci. The sequence goes on from NZ_CP027845.1 coordinate 171,386, forward strand.
GATGGAGCTAAGGTATTTATAAGTCAAGAGAAGCTTTCTTCTCAGTTTAGCTTATTGGTTCGGTGTATTACGCAAGCTCAAGACGATATAACTTCAGACATTCTGGATAAGAAAAAGCAGATAGAGATATGTTTAGAGCTAAATAAATTGAAAGAAAATACTAAACTTACTCCTTCTTTATCGGATGGTATGTTAAAAAACCTATGGAAGAATGTTGACGAATCCCTTCCCAAGCTGAAAGAAGACAATATACATCAAATGACATTATTAGAACATCCAGAGGAACTATCGCGAGATACTTTAAATGAAGCTACAAATGAAGAGCGTCCAAATAAAAAGATAAAACTAAGTAGAGAAGAACGAGATAAGGGATTAGAAATACATAATCATGAGATAGGTGAAAAAAATATGGTTAATGATAGCCTTTTAGCCCTAGATTTAGATGAACATATTGCCGTTATCCTTGCGGGACAAAATGATGAGGGGCTAGATTTGGATTTATAGGAGAAGTGCGACCTAAAACTAGTGGGGTAGTGGCTGTATTCCTACAAAGATCATTATGTATTGATGTAGAGGCATAAATGATTTTTGCTTCAATAAATAGCCTACAGGCCATTTAAAAGACCTTATAATGGCGTGAGGCTGATAGCTGGAATAGTGAAATATATAGATGTGGTTAATAGTAGTCATATTAGCGAGGCGCTACACTACAGGCAGATGGAGTATAGGGTGAAGCAGTAACTATTTTCCCTTGCTATTGAGAGATTTAGGATTTTCGGTGATTTTATTAATCCATTTCTCTTTAAACTCTTTGTTAAGTATTGTTCGTATGATACAGAAAAAACAGATTATTGGTTCGGATAATAACGTTTCTACTTTTGAGAATTTTGCTATATTAATGGCCGCATAGTTTTTCTAAAATCTTACATTATGTGGCAAAACACAAAACTAAAAACAGATGCGACAGAATTAGATAATCAGTATTCAGATAAGCTCTAAGAAATATATTCTGAATCATCACCAGCTAAATTCTGAATCATGACCAGCTAAATCTATACCCGAATCAGTATTATCGGTTAATAACGCGCATTTATTTTCTAGACCGGGGGCAAAATGACTAGAGAGACGATCCATCGAATCTGGTTGGATATCACAGCCAAGCATCCTAATGTAAACGTAACACCATTGCTGTTAGATACCTTGCGGGTATTATTAGAATTTCCTCCAAATATATTATATTCTCCTCCAAGTATATTATATTCTATAGTTTTGCTATTCCATATTGATCCTGACCTTTCGAAGGACTCTATTATATTAATCACTTCTTCTCTCTCGCTCGTCACTACTCTGAAAGGTTGGGCTTTATTATACAGACTATGGGATTCAAAAATATTGTGCGCTTTTCTATAGGTTAATACATTATCTGCGCCTGCATGTGAGTGTCTAAACACCTTTACTAAGTCACCATTCTCCAAAAAGGTCCCACCAGATATTACAAGTGCCTTTTGAGGCGCTTCTGCTTTAATCGCCATGCCATGATATTCAATTAAAGGATTAAAATTACAGTCTGTTACAAGCCAATATGTATGAGCGCCAATGGTAAGGTTGAGAAATTTTATATGGAACTCTCTGAATAGTAACTTAAGGTCCGTAGTATTTAATTGCATTTGTTCTAGCTTTTGCGGTATTTCCGGTTTCATCTCTCGCCTATTTCGTTCAACTGTACTTTGTATCCATTTTTCTACCCGAGTACCTATAGCTTTTAAAATTCCACCATGTTTTTGGCCCTCATCAATACGTCTCATAATCTACTCCTTACTAAATTTATTATTAATTTTAGTCATGATTTGATCTTACCTCATATATCGATTGCATCATTTACTTGTTGTATTGTCAACCATTATTTACATTTTGTTTCGAATATTTAAGATCTCATTTTTTGACGGATGATATGCTAAAAAACTTATTGAAGAATGTTGACGAATCTCTTCCGGAGCTGAGGAAAAATCATAATACATCTCAAATGCCATCATTAGAACATCCGGAGGAACTATCGACATTTTAATAGCTCAGCTAAATTTATGCTGTTTAAAAGATCTTATAATGGTATAAGGCTGATAGCTGGAATAGTGAAATATATGGATGTGGTTAATAGTAGCCATATTAGTGAAGCGCTGCATTACCGACAAATGGAGTATAGAGTGAAGCAGTAACTATTTTCCCTTGCTATTGAGAGATTTGGGATTTTTGGTGGCTTTATCTACCCATTTTGTTTTTGTTGTTTTTGGTTTACGTGGGTTTAATTTTGCCGCTTCCTGAATTTTCGAAATCTTGAAATGTGCTATGCCTACCTCCATAGGATTCAAAATATCAATAAATTCATTTAACATGTCTTCTCTAAATAAACCAATATTTTTTGGTGTTTTTCCTAATTCTCCGGCTCTTTGATTTTTATACAATTCAAATCCTAATTTATCTCGTAACAAAGAGTCGTTTTCTGAACTATTATCATACAAGATATGATCTTTTATTATTTCTCTTCTATAACTTAAAATGCGACTAAAAGATTCATTTAATTCTTTTAATACTTGAGGTAATGCGGGATCAGAATCTACAATTTTAGGATTTTTTTCTACTGACTTAAATATCTCGTTTAATAAATTACAAAGATCATTTAGTTCTCCAATAGTTTTATCTTGAAAAGTAGCCTGAAAGTTTTTTGTTTGAATTGGTGTTTCTTTTATTTGAGCTGATATTACCTTTACTAAGTCTTGTTTAAGATTCTCAGCTTCTGAAGTTTCATTTTGATTCAATTCAGATAATATATGAGAAGCAGCGGTAATAACTTCCTTTTTATCGCCTTTTTTGAGAATATCAGGCATAGCTTGTTGCAATTTTCTGATTTGTTCCGTATTTAACTCTCCAATTTTAGCTTTTAATGTGCAAAGTTTAAAAATACCTTCGTAATCCATTCCGAAAATTTCTTGCGGTAAAAGATCAATGAGTTTGGGAAAAGAATCGAAATTTTTTACATCAAAACCATAATCAATCAGCGTTTGAATTGCTTGGGAAGAGGCTTGCTTAGCTGCTTTAAAAAAGTATTTAGAATGTTTTTGAGGATTTTGAATGTCTTTTGTATTGTCAAGGATCCATTTCAATTGTTTTGCATTTCTAAAATCTGGATCAAATCTATCAGCTAAGGCGCTTAGGTCTATACCTTCATTTTTTATACATTCAAGAACATCAATTTTGTTAAGGTCTAGGGCATGGCTTGCAATTATTTTTGCCGCTTTGTTATCTAGTTTCTTAAGGAATAATTTGGTTATATCTAGGTTTTCTGAAGAGGCGATAGAGTGAAGAGTATTGCCTGAAATTTTTGCTACATTATCTAGGAATAGCTTGACTAATGGTAAACATTCAACACTTATAGCTTCATTTAACCAACGTTCTTTAAAATTAGATTTATAGTTATCGTTTTTATCAGAAATATACTCTAATAATGAATCATCAACCTTAGCTCCTTTTTCGACGGCTTCTTTTGCAGCTAAAGTGCCGCCATCTAGTAACGCTATTTTTAACTCCTGGTCTACTTCTGTTTCGTAACCAGCGAGTACTTTTAAATAGTCCCATGTGTATCCTATTATGGACTCTTTGTCTCCTAGTCTTCTCATAAAAGTATTGTTGATTGAAGGTTTTTCTAGATTTTAACATAAAGGTTTTCGAGAAATGTAAATTTGTATTTTTTAAGAGCAAAAACATTTTTTTGATGTATGGGTGCAATAGCTCTTCAAATTTAGACTTGAATATGTCAATGCTCATATATATACTGAAAAACGTTAATCAATCGCGCGAGTTTATCTTAAAAATATATGTTTTTTGCTCCTAAGCTTGTTGTTAATTATGCTATAGCGCTGTTTAAGGTAGCTGGAAGTAATCCTGAAATATCTGATCAGCTTAAAACACTTAATGAGCTAGTCTCTAAGTTGCATGAAAATTATAATGAGCGCCTTTTTATATATGACGATTCATGTAAGGCTATTTTGGATAATGTAAAAAAACAGAAATTTGATCCTATTATTGTGAATTTAGTCACAAAGCTTTTGGATAAAAGAAGGCTTGATATTTTGCCTAAACTTATTTTATATTTTGAAGAATTAAGACGCCATTCTTTGGGGATAGAAATAGCACAAGTGCATTCAGCAAGAAAATTAAGCGATAAAGAAACAAAAGACATTTCTTTATACTTGGATAAACGCTTTGACAAAAAGTTTGAGATAGAACAAGTGATTGACTCTGCTTTGGTTGGTGGGGTAAAAATAATATTTGATAGCTTTTTATTGGATAATTCAGTTGAGGGTAAATTGCGAAAAACTAAGGATTATATATTAAACGCAGTATAAAAAATGCAGATTAAATTAGATGAATTCGTATCGACGTTAGAAAGACAACTAAAAGATATAGATTTTTCGTCCAAATTGGAGGAAGTTGGTTACGTTTTAGCCGTAAGTGACGGTATTGTGAAGGCTTATGGTCTAGCGGGTGTTGAAATAGGAGAAATTGTAGAGTTTGAAGCTGGCGTTAAAGGTTTGGTCTTGAACCTTGAAGAAGACAGTGTTGGTATCGTGGTGATGGGTAGTGAGGTTGGTATTGTAGAGGGAAGTTTAATTAAAAGACACAATACAGTACTTCAAACAAAAGTAGGGCAGGGTTTTTTGGGCAGAGTTGTAAATGCCTTAGGTGAGCCTATTGATGGTAAGGGGCCTATAGTTGCTGAAGAAAGTAGAGTTATAGAAGGTAATGCGCCCGATATTATCTCCCGTCAAAGCGTGAGTCAGCCAATGCAAACCGGTATTAAGATTATAGATTCACTTATTCCCATAGGTAAAGGTCAAAGAGAGCTTATTATTGGTGATAGACAGACAGGTAAGACTACAATTGCAATTGATACAATCATCAACCAAAAAAATGCTCATAATAATAGTAATGAGGATGAAAAGGTATACTGTATATATGTTGCAATAGGACAGAAAAGATCTAGTGTTGCGCAAGTCGTAAAAGAATTATCTGATTCAGGTGCAATGCCTTATACTATAGTTGTAGCAGCAACTGCTTCTGAGAGTGCTGCTTTGCAATTTATTGCTCCATATACGGGATGTACATTAGGGGAGTATTTTAGGGATAAAGGAAAACATGCGCTTGTAATTTATGATAACCTAAGTAGCCATGCTGTTGCATATAGGCAGATGTCATTATTGCTTCGTAGGCCTCCTGGGCGTGAGGCATACCCTGGTGATATTTTTTATCTGCATTCAAGATTGCTTGAGCGTGCTGCAAAGCTGTCTGACGACAAGGGTGCCGGTTCATTAACCGCTCTTCCTATAGTTGAAACTCAGGCGGGTGACGTATCTGCTTATATTCCAACTAACATTATTTCTATTACGGATGGTCAAATTTTTCTTGAGAGTGAGTTATTTTTTAAGGGTATCAGGCCTGCTGTAAACGTTGGTATATCTGTAAGTCGTATTGGCTCAGCTGCCCAGGTAAAAGCGATGAAACAAGTCTCAGCTTCAACTAAGTTGGAATTGGCTCAATATAGAGAAAAGGCAGCTTTTGCTCAGTTTGGATCAGATTTAGATAGCGCAACCTTAAAATTATTAAGAAAAGGTGCAATGCTTACAGAGTTATTGAAGCAGGAGCAATACAGCCCGTTGCTAGTAGAAGAACAGGTTGTGATACTTTATGCGGCTTCAAAAGAAATGGCTCTTGATATACCTGTAAACAAAGTTCAGGATTTTAAAACAGAATTATTGAAAGCTATGAAGCTTTTAAGGAGTGACCTTTTAGAAAAAATCCGTACCAAAAAAGCCTTAGATCAGGATCTTATGAAAGAATTAGATGAGTTTTTATCTCACTTTAGAAAGGAAAATTCAACTTTTTTTAGCGCATAATGCCAAGTTTAAAGGATTTTAAAAAGAGAATTCATAGTATTGGCGCAACCCAGAAGCTAACGCGTGCAATGCAGCTTATTGCCGCTAATAAATTGTCTAAATATCATCACATGTATTTAGATAATCTGGAGCTAAAAAATTTATCTCAACACATACTTACTAAAATTTTGTCTGTAAATCCTAATATTCCTAAATCAGGTCAGCATCCTGATAAACAGTTGGCTGTTTTGATCACTTCTGATAAAGGTTTATGCGGAGGGTATAATGCTAATGTTGTAAAGCATTTTAAATCCGATCTTGCTAAACTTATAGAAGGTGATACCCAGCTGATTGTTATAGGTAAAAAGGGTCAAAAATATTTTAAAGATTTTGAAAATATAGAATTCTATTCTAATCATCTTGCTGACTACAGGGCTCTTGCTGATGAGCTTGCCGATAAAATGGTCGAGGCTGTTTCGGGTAGTCTTTGTGGGGTTTCGATTTATTTTAATAATTTCAAAAATTTTGTTACTCATGATTACTATGAGCAAGTATGTTGGCCAATTGAGATTGAAGAAAGACAAGATGATTATATTTTAGATGGAGTGTCTTATACAGATGCTTTGAGAATGTATTTTAAAACAAGTATAATCAGCGCTTTGCTTTCCAGTGCAACTAGTGAATTATCTGCTAGGATGATAGCTATGGATAATGCAAGTAAAAATGCTGAAAGTTTAATAGATAAGTTGACTTTGCAATTTAATAGAAGTCGTCAAGAACTAATTACAAAAGAATTAATAGAAATTATTTCGGGTGCCGAAGCTTTATGAGTAAAAATATTGGTAAAATAACACAAATTATATCAGCTGTAGTTGATGTTGCTTTTGAGAATCATCTACCTAACATCTTGAGTGCTCTTGAGTGCGATAATGGAGGGCATAAAATTATCTTGGAAGTTGTGCAACATCTTGGAGATAAGAATGTGCGTTGTATTGCGATGCAATCAACTACCGGTCTCAAACGTGGTTTGGAGGTAGTAGATACTGGTAAGAAAATCACGGTGCCTGTTGGTAAAGCTACTTTGGGCCGGATTATGAATGTTATAGGTGATCCAATTGATAATAAAGGTCCTATTACTTCTGAAGAGTATCGTGAAATTCACCAAGAGCCTCCAGCTTTTACTGAGCAATCTACTCAAAGAGAGATACTTGTGACGGGCATTAAGGTTATCGACCTACTTGCTCCTTATGTAAAAGGTGGAAAGATTGGACTATTTGGTGGCGCTGGTGTTGGTAAGACTGTTCTTATTATGGAGCTTATTAATAACATCGCAAAAGCTCATGGTGGTTATACTGTGTTTGCTGGGGTAGGTGAGAGAACTCGTGAAGGTAATGACCTTTATCATGAGATGATCGCAAGTGGTGTTATTGATATAAAAGATTCTCAAAAATCTAAAGTATCTTTGGTATATGGTCAGATGAATGAGCCTCCTGGAGCAAGGGCTAGGGTTGCGTTAACTGGACTTACGGTTGCTGAGTCTTTCAGGGATTTAGATGGAGGGCAGGACGTTTTGTTATTCGTAGATAATATTTTCCGTTTTACTCAAGCCGGATCTGAAGTATCGGCTCTTTTGGGACGTATTCCTTCTGCGGTAGGTTATCAACCAACTTTGGCAACTGATATGGGTGCACTGCAAGAACGTATTACGTCTACTCATACGGGATCTATTACTTCTGTACAAGCCATTTACGTACCTGCAGACGACTTAACTGATCCGGCTCCTGCTACATCATTTGCTCACTTAGATGCAACAACGGTGCTAAGTCGTGATATTGCTGCACTTGGTATATATCCGGCGGTTGATCCTTTAGACAGTACTTCGCAGTTATTGTCTGAAAGCTATATTGGCGAAGAGCATTATTCTATTGCTAGAGAAGTTCAAAGAGTTCTGCAAACTTATAAATCCTTGCAGGATATTATTGCGATTTTAGGTATTGACGAGTTATCGGAGGAAGATAAATTAATTGTTGCAAGAGCACGTAAAATTCAAAGATTTTTATCTCAGCCATTTTATGTTGCAGAAGCTTTCACTGGTATTAAAGGTAAGTTTGTATCTTTAGAAAATACAATTGCGGGATTTAAGGCGCTTGTAAATGGGGATTATGATCATTTGCCAGAAAGTGCATTTTATATGATCGGCTCAATTGATGAGGCTGTAGAAAAAGCAAGAAATATGCAATTATAAATTATGTTAAAATTAACTCTTTTCGCCCCACTTGGTGGTAAACATACTCAAGAAGCTGATATGATTTTACTTCCTACAATTAATGGGCAGATAGGTGTTTTGAAAGGCCATATAGCTTTGATGGCCAGTTTGCAATTTGGCCTTATAGTTTTGAGAGATGCAAAAGGTTTAGTGCTTGGTTCTTTTTATATTGATGGAGGCGAAGTTGAAGTTAAAGATGATCATGTTAAGGTTTTATGTAATGATTTTGTTGATGCAAAAAAATGTGATAAAGCGTTTTTAGAAAAACAAATATCAAGTTATCCTAAAAAAGTAAGCTTTTATCAAAGCATTTTAAATATTGTTGCAAAAGCTGCCGCATGAGCATATTTAGTTGTAGCATCACCGTACACTTTGACGCAGCTCATAGAGTTATTGGTCATAAAGGTAAATGTGTAGATCTCCATGGTCACCGTTATGTTCTTGAGGTAAGTATCAGAGCTAGACAACTTGATCAGTTAGGAATGGTGATAGACTTTTCTGATCTAAAACAAATCATTTATGGCTGGATTAACCAAAATTTTGATCATACGGTGATACTGTCTACAAATGATCAGGAGTTAGGAGAAGCTATATCTAAAATTACGAAACAAAAAATTTATTATCTCCCTTATAATCCAACAGCAGAAAATATTGCGTATCATTTTAAAAATGACATACTAAGCAATATTCTGGATACGAAAGACTTAAGAATAGGGAAAGTCAGGTTATATGAAACTCCTAGCTGTTGGGTTGAAGTTTAGAATTTAACAATATCTTTATGGACAAAAGGGCTGTAGCAGTTCTATCGACAAGTAATTTGATACATAACTTGAATGTTATAAAGTCTTGCTCTAGAGGAGCTAAGATTATAGCTATGGTTAAAGCGAATGCTTACGGTCATGGTATTAGGTCCGTTTCTCTTCGTATAGCTCCGCTTGTTGATGCTTTAGGTGTTGCATCGGTTGAAGAAGCTATGATTCTTAGAAATGGCCTTAACATTAAAACTCCTATTATCCTTATGCAGGGGGTATTAGAGCAGTATGATTTAATTTTAGCATCCAATAATGATTTAGATGTAGTATTGCATAATCATGCTCAGCTAGATTGGTTCTTAAATTTAGATCTCAAGCAAAAGCTTAAGGTATGGATTAAAGTAAACACGGGCTTGGGAAGATTAGGATTTCCTGTGAGTGAGGTTTATAAAGTATACGAGGCTGTGATGAAAAGTGGTAAAGTTTTAGGGCCCGTAAGGATAATTTCTCATTTTGCCTGTGCTGATGACCCTAACCATGAGCTAAACTATAAGCAGATTGGATTATTTCAAAATATTGTGGATACAATTGATGCTGAATTTAGTTTATGTAATTCAGCTGGTATTTTTAATTTTCCAGATTATGTTTTTGACTATGTGCGTCCAGGTTTAGCTCTTTATGGTGCAAGTCCCGTTTTAGGTAAAATGGCTAGTGAATTTGATCTGAGACCGGTGATGACGGTTAGTACTATTTTAACCTCCATACAAAAATTTAAAAAAGGTGATTATATAGGATACGGAGGTCTTTATGTATGTCCTGAAGATATGCTTGTTGGTATAGCTTCTTTTGGCTATGGAGATGGCTATCCTATGAATAATGAAGGTAGAGCACAAGTTTTAGTAAATGATAAATTGTGTAGCGTAATAGGTAAGGTTTCGATGGATATGATAGCTATGGATTTACGAGAATGTCCGAATGCAAGAGTAGGTGATAAGGTTATTTTGTGGGGAGAGGGTTTGCCTGTTGAGGCTTTAGCATCACAAACTCATAACAGTCCTTATAATTTGCTTACGGGGGTTCAAAATAGGGTAAAATTTATCTGGCAATAATAAAAAATGAAAAATTTTATCTTATTGTCAGTATCTTTTTATGTAATAATTAGTTTTAGGGAATGCTTAAGATACATGTATATGATATTAGATTTATTCAGCTCTAAACTTAATAAAGTCTTCTATACATTTAACTAAAAACAAATTTTTATGCAAAATTTCATACGTGAATTAGTTTGTGATGCAAGAGATGAGTATGGAATAAAAGTCTTTCGTAGATTATTAGCAGTAACTTTATCTTTAGGTTTTATAACCATAGTTCTGCTTTCAGCATATAATATTAGACAACCTAAGATTCGTAGTTTAAGTGAACAATTAGCTGATACAATATTCAATTCTTTTCATAAAGAAGAAAAAAGTGACTGGTATCACTTGCTAAAAAAACAAAGCAAGGATATACCTTTGGCGGAATTAGGCAAATTGCGTTTAGCTTCTTTAAATATTCAAAATGGATTGTTTGGTGAAGCTATGAAGATATTACGGGCAATTAATTCTAAATCTGCTATTGTAGATACCTATGTCAAGTTAACTTTGATTTCTATTTATTTGGACCATAAAAATCTTATAGATCATAAAATAGTTGAGTGTTATGTTAGCAAATTATCTGGAGGGAAAATACCCTTTGACTACAGTTTCAAGATTATTAAGGCATTATATTTGGTTGATCAAGATCAGATTCAAGATGCTCGGCAAATTTTATCTAGTATTCTTGATGATGAATCTTCTCCTAAAGGTATTCAAATGGAGGCTAGAGCCCTTTTATATCAGATAGACAGTAAGAAATAAATTGAATAAAACGTTAATAGAATTTTTAGATGTTACCAAATACTACGATAAGAGGTTAGTATTAGAGAAGATAAGTTTTAAGATTGAAGAAAAAAGTATTGTAACTTTAGTGGGACCAAATGGTGCTGGTAAGACTACTGTATCCAAATTGATGGTGGATATCGAAAAACCCACAAGTGGATCAATTTACAAAAGTCCTGATATTACTTTAGGTTATGTGCCTCAAAAAATTAATATTAACGCAAATCTTCCTGTAAAGGTTTTAAGTTTAATTGAAATGCTGACAAATCATAAAAATTATGATCCAGAGATATTAAAATTTGCGCAGGTAGATAGTGTTAAAAATCATGATATATCAGAGCTTTCAGGTGGACAGCTTAGAAGAGTATTTTTAACAGCCTGTCTTTTGAATAAAGCTAATCTGATCATTCTGGATGAGCCTACGAAAGAGCTTGATATTATGGGACAAAAAGATTTGTATACCCTAATTCAAAATCTAAGAAATGAATTTGGTATTACAATATTTATTATTTCGCATGATCTCCATACTGTTGTTCAAGAATCAGACTACGTTTTATGTCTTAACAAACATTTGTGCTGTTACGGTAAGCCTTATGCTGATAATGTTTTGGAAAGCATAGGCTTTTATAAACATTCACATAATCACAGCCATTCTTAAATTTGATTACTTTGATCTAAGTTAGTGTTATCATAAAAATATATTAAATTAAGTAACATGAAATGAATTTACATGAAGCGATCAGAAATGGTGACACCGCAACTGCGAAGCGGCTAATAGAAGAGGGAGCATCTTTGTGGTTTATGATTAATTATAATACTCCTGCTCATGCCGCTGCTGCAGAAGGTAATATAGAAATATTAGAGCTGATCAAAGAACATGATGGGCCGATTAATTACATTCCTTGTAGAGATAGATTAGTAAAAACAAAGGGTAGACCATCTTTTAAGTCCACACCGGTTAATTCTGGTCCTGTAGGAGTTGCTGTTGCTCATGATCAATTAAAAGTAGTTAAATGGTTTGAACAACAAGATGAAATAGATTTTCATAATTTAGGTTACGGAAAGAGGGTAAGTTTAGAAGATGCTGCTAGCAACAATGCTGTAAATGTAACAAGATATCTTGCCAGAAAAGGTTTTGAATTGTACATACCCAATGGTTATTATATTTCTGGCGTATTCACACGCCATCATTATAATCAAGGTATAGATGCTGTATTGTTACTATTGAGTAAAGGAGACGTATTTAGATTGAAAGCACTGCCGTTTGAGTATGAAAAATTTTATGCATTAGGTTCATACATATTAAAAGATCCAGAGGTATTTTTAAAGTGTGGAAACACCGTATTAGAAAATTTAGCTGGTGGGTTGAATATCCTAAGTACATGTCTTAGAGAACAAAAAGAGCCAGAAATTAAAGAATATGCTGAGAGTATGCTACCCAACTTAATGCATTTTATTAGGTCAAATGATTTTAATTTTAAGGTATTAGGGCAGAATTGTAAAACCGTCGATGATATTCAGGAACTATCATTCCAAGCTGATAAAGTATTAGAAATTTATGAGCGTAATAAAAGTTACTTATCGATTTTATCTGAGGTTCATAAGTTATTATTAAGTACGAATCCAAAAATCTTAGAGCTTAAAGAAGATGCTAAGCAATTGGAAATAAAATCAATCGAATGTGGTTTTTTTAAATTAGGTTTTCAGGAAGGCTTGGAAGAGACGGAAAAGGGTGTGTATAAAAAAATTATCTCTTTAAAACCCGAATTATTTATTGAACTACTTGACTATTTCGATCCACAGCGAACTTCTTGCTTATCTGAACTAGAACTACTTGATTCTGGGGAATATGATATAGAAGCTGTAGGAGAAGCTGAAGGTTAAACTTCGGCTTCGATTTTTTTTGCGTCTTGAATTAAGTTATCGATACTTCTATTCTCCACATCTGTATTTTGCACTAGCCAAGAAATTGCATTAATGGTGCGTTTCATAATCTCAGACCAATGCGTAATCTGTGATTGAATGTTGGTATTGGAATGAATAAAGCTATTCCAAGTTTCATCTAATTTGAAAACCTGGTTTGTAACAACGAATGCTTTTACGATAGCTGTCACAGGTTTATTTAAATGAGTGATCATATCTACTATAAAAGCACCGTTTAACTGATTTACAATTTTATTAGCGATAATAGTCGCAATAATTTCATTGTGTAACTGGTGCTTCTGAATTTCCTCAGCAAAGTTATTTCTCATTGCCGTAGGAAAATAGTTAGGCAATATGTTATCTTTAAAATACGTATCTTCTAGTATGTTTGAAACGAGCAAGCTGTTATATACGTACTTTTTGCTGTATGAAAGTAAGGTTGCTATTTCGGGTCTTGTAAATTTTATATTACTATTCTCTCTTTTCTTTAGTTCATTGTGTGAAGGTAGGTTATTAACTGCTCTATCGAGTAATCCTATTCCTTCAAGATAAGCTATATTGTTGCTGAAAAGTTTGAGAGTGAATATAGGTGAGTTTTCAGCTATGGATATACTTTGTGCTTGATCGTAATTGCTTGCAAGGACATGTTCAACGACTTCTTGGGCCATATTAGCAATAATGCTGTTGCGCTCAGGTAAAGAGATCTTATTTTTCTTTATAGCTTCTCCTAAGCAAATTTTGATATTAACTTCATGATCTGAGCAATTTACTCCTGCAACATTATCGATAAAGTCAGCGTTTACCTTGCCCCCACGCAAAGAATACTCGATACGTCCATTTTGGGATAATCCTAGGTTACCACCTTCAACAATTATTTTAGCCTGTACATCTTTGCCATTAACGCGCAGTGCATCATTTTGATGATCCGCTATGTCTTCATCTGTTTCAAATGTAGCCTTGATATATGTTCCAATTCCTCCATTCCAAATAACATCTACTTTTGACGTTAATAAAGCTCTAATTAGCTCGTTTGGTGTAAGAGATGTTTCATTTATCTGTATTAGAGCTTGTATTTCAGGTGATAATTCTATATTTTGCAGCTTACGTGAAAAAACTCCGCCTCCTTTGGATATTAATTCGGCATTATAATCTGACCAATCTGATTTGGGCTTATCAAATAAACGCTTTCTTTCCGCAAAGCTTGCTAGCTGGTTAGACGGATTTGGATCAATAAAGATATGTCTATGGTCAAATGCTGCAACTAAGTTTATTTTATCCGACGAAAGCATACCATTACCAAAAACATCCCCTGACATATCTCCGATTCCTAAGAATGTCACATCTTCTAATTTGAGATTTGAGGTTTTGAGGTGATCAAGTAGTGAAATCCAAGCTCCTTTTGAAGTGATGCTGATTTCTTTATGATCATATCCAGTTGTACCTCCTGATGCAAAAGCATCTTCTAGCCAAAAGTTATATTCTGTTGCAACTTGGTTTGCGTAATTTGAGAATGTTGCTGTCCCTTTATCTGCGGCAACCACAAGATACGGGTCTGCTTCATCATATGCAACAATGCTTGCTGGGGGTATAATTTGTCCGTTGATGACGTTATCAGTAATATCAAGCATTCCTCTTAAAAAGTTTTTATAGCAGTTCACAACGTGATCATTTCTATCTAATGGACTAATGCGCTCCAAATTTTTGATGATAAATACTCCCTTTGCTCCTACGGGCACAATTACTGCGTTTTTGATATGTTGAGACTTCACTAAACCTAAACATTCAGTTCTGTAGTCGTCTAATCTATCAGACCAACGAAGGCCGCCTCTTGCAACCTTACCCGCTCTTAAATGTAAGCCTTCAAAATCCTGACTAAATACAAAAATTTCAGCATAAGGCACAGGTTTAGGAACATTCGGAATTTTACCTGGATTGATCTTGAAAGAAATATAGTTTTTTCCTAGATATGCGTTAGTCCTTACTGTAGCCGAAATAATCTCTAGGCAATTTTTTAGAATCTCAGCTTCTTTTTCATTATTAATAGCAGTGATATTGTTATTAATTTTTTCGATTAAAGTTTCTTGAGATTTTAAATTTTGGGGATTAAACCTTGCTTCGAATAGATCTATAAGACTGTCCGAAATATCTTGATATTTATCTAAGGTCTCTTGGGTAGTAACAGATTTTTTGTGATAGTCTAGCTGCTGCAAATAGTTTGCGATTGCGCTAGTTATAGTATTGTTCAAATCAAATGAGCCGGTCTGTTGAAGGTTTTGGACTAACATTATAAAATTAATGAATTGAGTAGAATATTTAAAGTACTTTCAAAATATAGTATAGTTTAATATACTCTTAGACTGCGAGCAACAAACAATTTAAAAATGCAAATAGATATTAAAAAGCGTCTCCAAAAATTCTGGGAAGAGAATGAAATTTATAAGTGGGATGAAAAAGGGAGTAATAACTTTGTGATTGATACCCCGCCTCCTACAGTTTCAGGAACTCTGCACATGGGTCATATATTTAGTTATACGCATACTGATATTATAGCAAGATACCAGAGAATGTGCGGTAAGAATGTATTTTATCCTATAGGATTTGATGATAACGGTCTCCCAACAGAGCGTTTAGTAGAAAAGCAGAGAAAAATTAAGGCAAATCAGTTTAGTCGCGAGGAGTTTAGACAAATTTGCAGAGAGGTGATTAAGACGGAGGAAGTGAAGTTTATGGACTTAATGCAGACCATGGGGTATTCTTTTGATTGGAGTCAAAGTTATACGACAATCAGCCCTCATGTTATGAAGCTGAGTCAGATGTCATTTTTGGACTTATATAAAAAGGGGCAGGTTTATCGTAAGAATCAGCCTATTTTCTGGGATCCAGTAGATCAAACTGTGCTTGCCCAATCTGAGCTTGATGATAATGATAAAGATTCCTTCATGCACGAAATGCCTTTTGCAATCGATGGAGGAGGGGATATTTACATTGCAACTACAAGACCCGAGTTGCTAGGAGCATGCGTTGCTGTATTTGTGCATCCGGATGACCATAGGTATAAAAGCTTCGTTGGAAAATATGCAATAACGCCACTTTTTGAGACAAAAGTTAAGATTATAGCAGATGAAAACGTATTACCAGAAAAAGGTACAGGAGTCGTTATGTGCTGTACTTTTGGTGATACGACAGATGTTTTATGGTGGAAAAAATACAATCTTGCTACCAGAATTATTCTTGATAGGCGCGGGCGAATGGATGATATAGAGTTTGATGCATCAAGCTCTCAAAATCCCCAAAGGGCAAATGCTTACTACGGTCAAATTAAAGGCTTAAAAGTAGTAGAAGCTAGAGAAAAAATAATAGAGATATTAAAAGAAGTAGTTGAAGTTAAGTCGGTATCTATAACCCATACGGTTAAATGTGCAGAGCGCTCAAAAGCTCCGATTGAACTTTTAATGATGCCTCAATGGTTTATTAAAACGATTGAGCATAAGGATAAAATGCTTGAGCTATCTAAAAAATTGCAATGGAGGCCTGCATTTATGCAAAATCGCTTGGAAAATTGGATTAATGCCGTTTCAGCTGACTGGTGTATAAGTAGACAGAGGTTTTTTGGTGTGCCGTTTCCTGTGTGGTACTCAAAACGCGATGGTGAAGAAGGTAAGGTGATATTGCCTGATATTAAGGATTTGCCTTTAGATCCTATGGAAGTTTTTCCTAAGGGATATAGCGCAGATGAAGTGATAGCTGAGGTAGATATTATGGATACTTGGGCGACAAGCTGTATTTGTCCTCAGATTAACAGTCATGGTATAGCTGATGAATATATGATAGACGAGAGGAGGCATAAGAATTTATTTCCAGCAGACCTTCGTCCTCAAGGACATGACATAATCAGAACTTGGGCATTTGGCACAATACTAAAATCATATTTGCATGAGGAAAAATTACCTTGGGGCAATATTATGATTAGTGGTTGGTGTTTAGCTGAAGATAAGACTAAGATGTCTAAGTCTAAGGGTAATATTATTGATCCGTTGAATATTATAAAACAACATGATGTTGATGCCGTAAGATATTGGGCTGCATCTGGTTCATTGGGATATGATACTAGTTATAATCAGGAGGTCTGCTTGCAAGGTAAAAAGCTTATTACAAAAATGAAGAATGCAGCAAAATTCTGCATGCTACATATAGCCAAGCACAATACTATCACTTCGACCTTAGAAGAAGATCTAGAGTCTAAAAGGATATGGGCCACAAGTGATTTGTGGCTTATTGCTGAATTAAATGAGGTAGTTCAAAAGGCTAGTAATTTTTTGAATGAATATGATTATGCAAGGGCAAAAGATGTAATTGAAAAGTTCTTTTGGAGTGAATTTTGTGATACATATCTTGAGGTGATTAAAAGACGTGTATATAACGAGGAAGATAAATCTGGTCAGCTGAGTGCTGTGCTAACTTTGCATCATGCATTTAGGAATTTATTAGCTTTATTTGCTCCGTTTATTCCATATGTGACAGAAGAGATCTATCTTGATATACTAGGCTTAAAAGGGTCCGTACATCAGAAGGATGTTTGGCCAAAATTTAAGTTTTCTCTGCAAGAGTACCTTGAATATACAGATTTAATTTTGCCTCTGTTAGAGGAGGTGCGTAAGGCTAAAACTCAGCGGCAACTTGCAATGAATGCTCCTGTGAAGCTGTTACAAATACGAAGCAGAAAAAATAAATTACCTCAAGATCTAATACATGATTTGCTAAATGTAACTACTTCTGAGAGAATCGAGTTGGTTAATAGCCCTGAAAAGTTAATCGAATTTAATGTAATATTTTAAACTTTTATGGATAGTTTTTGGGAGATAGTAATTTTTGCGATAATTGCTTTAGTCCTCGTAACTGCTTTGATAGATATGCTTGGGAAGGTTGATGAAAGTGAAACCTCTCGCTCTAAATCATTTTTTGGAGAAAGAGTTATGGAGGAGGTTTTTGACATTGACGGTCAAATCACCGTAAATAAAACAGCTGATGGCATTGAAAGGTTCAAAGATATAGTGCATGCTAGTAATTATCATGACAAGCTTAAGATCATAAATGAACTATGTGTTTTAATCAATAAGCTTCCTACGTTTAAGCCTTTGAAGTTTATAGATAATGCGTCTAAAGCTGCTGGAATGATAATTGAAGCTTTGAAGAAGAATGATCAAGAAGTTTTAGAACATTTGATAGACAAAAGATTTTTAAGCAATTTAAATCCAGAGCAACACAAAAGTTTGTCTGATAAAGAAAGTAAGATTATTAGTGCTAAGATTTCTGATATTTATCAGTTCGGTCATACGATTTTTATAAAGATAATGTTCGACCTATCTTGTGGTATTTTAGAAGAATGGTCTTTTACTAAAAGCATGCTTAGCCATGATAATATATGGCAAGTTAACAGTATTAGTTCTATATAAATGTTACAAACACAAAAGCCAGATTGGTTAAGAGTAAGAGCACCTGCATCTGGCGAATATAATAATACTTACGATCTTATAAAAGGTTTAGGCTTAAATACAGTATGTCAAGAAGCTGCATGTCCTAATATTGGTGAATGTTGGTCCCAAAAGCATGCAACCGTGATGCTACTTGGCTCTGTTTGTACGAGAGCTTGTCGCTTTTGTAATGTTAAAACGGGTCGTCCTGATTTACTTGATCCACATGAACCAGAAAATGTTGCTAAAGCTTGTCAAAGATTAGGATTAAAACATATCGTAATTACTTCTGTAGATCGAGACGATTTGGAAGATGGTGGTGCGAATCATTTTGCTCAAACTATATCTTTAATTAGACAAACATCTCCCGACACTACAATTGAAGTGCTAACTCCTGATTTCTTAAGAAAAGATGGTGCTATAGAGGTTGTAGTAAAAGCCAGACCTGATGTATATAACCATAACCTTGAGACTGTGCCAAGACTATATACTAGCATCCGTCCTGGTGCAAGATATTTCCATTCTCTCAATTTATTGCAGCAGGTTAAAAAGCTTGATCCGACGATTTTTACTAAATCTGGAATTATGCTAGGTCTTGGTGAAGAAGAGGTTGAAATTGCTCAGGTGATGGATGATTTAAGATCTGCAGATGTAGACTTTATAACAATGGGGCAGTATTTACAGCCTACTCCAAAGCATGCAAAAGTTGCCAAATATTGGTCTCCTGAAGAGTTTTTACGTTTAGAGAAAATTGCTCGATCCAAAGGGTTTTTACAGGTAGCATCAGGTCCATTAGTACGCTCCTCTTATCATGCTGGCAAAGACTTTGAAAAGCTAAAACAAGCAAGACAGGCTAGGATATGTTAAATTTGGAGTATAAAAAACAAGTACCATTTTCTGCAAAGCAGATGTTTGATTTAGTAATGGATATAGAGCATTATTCTGAGTTTTTACCTTGGTGTGAAAAGGCTGAGATTATGCAGCGAGTTAGTGATAATGAACTAGTTGCCGATTTAGAGATTAAGTTTAAATCTTTAAAAGCTAAGTATACATCAACAATAAGTGCTATTTCTAATCCCCCAAACTACTCTATTGATATCAAATCTAGTCATATGTTTTTTAACTACTTTATAAGTCGTTGGGATTTTATAGAAAATGATAAAGGCAGTCTCGTGATTTTTAAGTTTAACTTAAAGATGAAATTAAGTTTTTTTGAAAGGTTTCTTGTATCTTCTTTAGATACAGTGGGTAATGAGATTGTAGAGCTTTTTACCCAGAGGGCAAAAAAACTCTACAAGATAAAATAGCTGTGAATTGATTATTCTTAGCCTTCCACTGGGATTAGATGGTCATTTATATCACCAATCTTTTCTACTATTGTTTCATTATGAGTTTCTAATTCTTTAACAGGTAGTTCGTCAAGTTGTTGATTTCCTTCAAGTGCAAGAGACCAACCGCCTTTCCCAGGTCCAAAGTGTTTCTTAATTTTTCCTAACCTTGAGTTTATATCATCTTCGGGTTTCTTTAAATGTTCTGCTATCATTGTTCCTATTTGTGAGTTTTGATCTGTTTGGACTGTGTGACCCATATATTTATTTATTTTGCTCATATAATGTTTCCTTAATTATAGTTTATGTCTGATACGAATGATGAAAAATAAAGTCTTATAATTTTTCATCTATTATAATTATAGTATAAATATTTATATTATTTCAATCATATTATAAATATTTCTATCCAATACCCAAGTTGCATTAGTTTAGTGAATTGTTTTAATGAGTAGCTAAGAGATGATTTTTAGCTTTTTCCTGACGTATCACTGGAAAATATTTCTGTCTTCATGTTACCTTCTTCCTAAGGCTAGTACTAAAGTTTGCCGACTATCATAGGGGTTAAATCGGTGCTTTGCCAAAGATATGTATTTTTCTATATCTTCATTGTTTTTCTGTTCATAAAAACCCTTTAAATTAAGATTAATTATATGATTATAATATATCGATAAAACTAGAGATTTTTATTTTTGATCGTGTTAGTCATATTTAAGTTCAGATTTCCTAACTAAGCACAATGAAATGAGATTGTAGAGTTTTTTACCCTCTGGGTAAAAAGCTCTACAAGAAATAGATGAGAATCTGATAATTCTTAGCCTTCTAATGCCAGTATATCCTCATTTAACTCACCCATTATGGCGCTTTTTGTTGCTAGTTTTTCTGTTGGTCTATAACACATTTCTTCTTCTAATGTGTCAAAAATTAATTCATATGAAGATGGAATAGTACCTTTAATCTTGAGTTTATCCATGAGTTCAGTTTTGATTGCTTCAACATCTTCGGACCTTTTATCTAAAAAACTTTTTGGCATATTATTTAGGGTATTGTTGCATTCGGTCAATATAGGTTCAAGCTTGCTTGTATCTATTTTTTTCGAACTTTCTTCTATTATTGCTTTCAGCTTTTTTAAATCCTGAATCTGCCGTGTCATTTTGCTTATATCGCCATTTTCTTTAGTCATATAATGCTTTCCATATGGTTATACTTTGTAATTAAGGGTGATAAAAGTAATATTACCTTTCCTCTATTTATAATTATAATAAAATGTTTATATTATTTCAATCATATTATAAATATTTATTTCTAATGCTCGAGTTACCTCAATGATATAAACAACCCTCTTGACATAATTTGTTTCTTAGTTTAGATTGGCTAGAGAGAGTTAAAAATAATTTGCAACTCCTGTCAAAAATTTAGACATAATGTCTAATCTAATTCAAAAACACAATTTAAAACTAATCTAATTTCTAATCTAAAAAAATTTTTATGGCTAATGACGTAGACGTTGAAGTAAGTCCTCAGAGAAAACCTCGAGTGGTTATAGATAAAAGAGTTGAGCAAACTGTTGAAAGAAATCCAGATCAGCCCCTGCTTAAACTAGAAGATATTAAGAACCTATCTCTATATGATCTGCAAACTAAAGTATCAGAGTTGGGAATAGAAAATTTTGGTGTAATGAGTCGTCAAGAGATGATCTTTATTATCTTAAAGAAGGCTATAGAGAAGGGTAGCACAGTTATTGGTCGAGGAGTTTTGGAAGTCCTTGCTGACGGTTTTGGCTTTTTAAGGTCAGGGGAGGCAAATTATCAAACCGGAGGGGACGATATTTATGTTTCTCCAAGCCAGATTAGAAGATTTGGTTTAAGAACTGGTGATATTTTAGAAGGTCCAATTAGGGCCCCTAAAAATGGTGATAAATATTTTGCAATATTAAAGATAGATACAGTAAATAATCTAGATCCTGCAAGTAGCAATCATAGGGTATTTTTTGATGATTTGACCCCTTTATACCCGGATGAAAAATTTGATCTGGAATTCAAAACTCCAACTCAAGATCTAAGCACTAGGGTAGTGGAATTAATTACACCTATTGGAAAAGGTCAAAGGGCCTTGATTGTAGCTCCTCCAAGGACGGGTAAGACTATTTTGCTCCAAAATATTGCGCACGCAATTACCGAAAATCATCCTGAAGTGTACCTAATAGTATTGCTTATCGATGAGCGTCCTGAAGAATTTACTGATATGGTTCGTTCAGTAAAGCGAGGTAACAAAAATGTAGAAGTTGTGAGTTCAAATTTTGATGAGCCAACTACCCGTCACGTACAACTTGCTGAGATTGTTATTGAGAAAGCTAAGAGGTTAGTTGAGCAAAAAAGAGATGTTGTGATACTTCTAGACTCAATTACAAGGCTTGCAAGGGCATATAATGCTGTAATGCCTTCATCTGGTAAGGTTCTTACAGGTGGTGTTGATGCAAATGCGTTGCAAAGACCAAAAAGATTTTTTGGGGCAGCTCGTAACGTAGAGCAGGGTGGGTCACTTACAATCATCGCATCGGCCCTTGTTGAAACCGGCTCAAGGATGGATGAAGTAATTTATGAAGAATTCAAGGGCACAGGTAACTGTGAGATAGTTTTAACAAGAACTTTAGCTGATAAGAGGATATATCCAGCAATTGATATCAATAAGTCTGGTACTCGTAAAGATGAATTACTTGTTCCAAGGGAGATAATGAAAAAAATGTGGATTCTAAGGCACATAACCCAACAAATGAATAACGTAGAGTCACTAGAGAATTTATTAGATAGAGTAAAAAGTACAAAATGTAATATGGACTTTTTTAACTCTATGAACTCTTGATTTTATGAAAAAAATTGCACTTATCGGTAGTGGTAATATAGGAGGAACCTTAGCTTTCCTCGCCACGGTCAAAAACCTTGGAGATGTTGTTTTAATAGATGCCGTAGAAGGCGTCCCTCAAGGTAAGGCCTTGGATATAATGCAAAGTACAAGTATTTTGCGTAGCGATAATCAGATAACGGGAAGTAATGATTACGCCGATATTGCTGCTTCAGATGTTGTGATTGTGACAGCTGGTTCTCCTCGTAAGCCTGGTATGAGCAGGGATGATTTGCTCAATACAAATGCAAAAGTAATAACAGATGTAGCAAAAAATATCTATAAATACTGCCCTAATGCATTTGTGATAGTTGTTACAAATCCTTTAGATGCAATGGTTTATGTGATGCAAAAAGAAAGCGGACTTCCTGCTCATAAGGTTGTTGGGATGGCTGGTACACTTGACTCAGCACGCTTTAGTTACTTTTTAGCACAAGAATTGAAGGTTTCAGTGAGAGATGTTAGTACTTTCGTATTAGGAGGCCATGGAGATACAATGGTTCCTCTAATTGAATATTCGACTGTTGCAGGTATTTCATTAAAGCGTTTAGTAGAGATGAATATGATTTCTAAACAATCACTAGATGCCATTATTGAACGTACAAAAAATGGTGGAGGAGAAATTGTTGCATTATTAAAAAATGGCTCAGCATTTTATGCTCCTGCAGTTGCTGCATTAGAGATTGCAGAAAGCTATTTATCTAATCAAAAAAGATTGCTTCCATGTTGCGCTTACTTAAGTGGTCAATATGGTGTTGAAGGTTTATATGCTGGAGTGCCTGTGATAATCAGCAATAAAGGAGTTGAAAAAGTGATAGAGGTTAAACTATCAGATAAAGAAAAATCATTATTTGATTACTCAATCCAGTCAGTAAAGAATTTAGTATCTGCTTTAAAGTAGATACTAACTCTAATTTGAAGACAATACTTCATCGCCATACTCATTGACAGAAATAAGTACTTTTACATCTGGTAATGTACTTAGAGTAACAAAAGCATGATATCCTTCAGTTTTTTCTGAACATTTTAAGAATGTGTCAGATAATTTTGCACATTCCTTCTCTTTGACCCGTAAAAGATATTCAGAAAGAGCTTGTCCTCCATAATATTTTATAATTTTAGGATCATTTAGCATGACTTCTTCTCTATCTGCTAAATAATTTCCAGCATTTAAGAAATCTTCTTGAGTTCCTATGATAAGTAGTGTTGGAAATCCTGTTTTGAATTTTGCGAAATATTTTACTTTTAACATATACGAATAATAGTAAGTTCTACATGTATTTATTCTTTAATGCTAATCGTTTTTTGTTCAATTAATTTTTAACTACATTATAAAAAAGTAAAAACATGTGTCTTTTTTAGAACTATGTGATATTTAGAAAATCTCCTAAGCTACAGGAACTGATTTGTAGCTGTTGAATTTCTTTTATTTATAGGGTCTTAACTTGCTCTCCAACGTCACTACCCTCGCCTAAAATTGGTGGCATCACAAATTCCATTACATCACTAATTTGAGAGTGATGCATGCTTACTGCTCCTCTTGATTCTTCTAGATCAAGCATTAGACGTTTATTAGCTGGCTCATCTGTCTCATGTTTTTTGATCGAAAGGTTTATCAGTCCATTAATCAACTCAAGTACTGGAGCTTTGCAAATTTGGCCTAAAATTCCCTGAGTTGCCTTATCTATCCAAGGTAATATCTTGCTTCTGGTTACAGTAATGTCCTGACTATTTTGTTGTAGATCATGTTTTCTTGCATTACGCATCAAGTAAGCAAACGATGCACATTCTGCTATCTGATATACAGCATCTGCATCTATATAATTCGTAATTCTTTCTAATATTTCTTGTGCATCATTTGAGAGATTTATAGGTAGATCTGCTGCTTCATCATTAAGCATCATATCGGCCAATTCATAATATGAGTTACATAATGTTTTAAAAAATAAGACGTTACTGTGTGCGTTTTTAGGGTCGGTCTCTTTATGTGCTTGGACTATCTTTTGTTTTAAAGCATTTCCTAATTCTTCTAATTCTAAATTGTCGATATGAGCTTTTAATTTTTCTAGTGCTACGCTGTAGTCATTAATTAATTCTTGATCTTCCCCGGCGTCGTTTAATCCGTTCCCTAAGGCTATTAAAAGGTTCATAATACCTAATATCTGCTCTTCAGGTGTATTTAGGGTTTTGAATTCTTGATTTTCTAATTCATCCTCGTTGTCTTCGAATTCTCTTTGTTTGTTCTCCTCAAGAATAGTTAGTACATCATCTAGATGCTCTAAAATCACTTTACTAGGAAAAAGGAAACCTTTGTTATTTAAAAAGGCCATCATTTGAAGTCCTGGATCATCATCTTCATCTAAAAGACATTCTATAATCTCGTCGGATTCTTGAGAATCCCAATAATAAGGAGGTTTGCCATAATTAATAAAGAGCTTCATTAAATTTACATCTAACAATTTGGCCGCAGTATAATAGAAATCACTCAA
The DNA here is from genome assembly GCF_003015145.1 of Candidatus Phycorickettsia trachydisci. Classification (NCBI taxonomy): domain Bacteria; kingdom Pseudomonadati; phylum Pseudomonadota; class Alphaproteobacteria; order Rickettsiales; family Rickettsiaceae; genus Candidatus Phycorickettsia; species Candidatus Phycorickettsia trachydisci. Next base: position 196,359 of record NZ_CP027845.1, read on the forward strand.
ATATGAAGGGTCAGCTCCATCTTCTAGGGCTTGTGCAAAATAGCTTACGAAATTAAAATCATCCGTATCTTCAAAAAAATAGGGTAATAAAAAATCCATTTCTTCATTAGATGAGCTTATACATATTACATAATGCAAAACTGTCCATCCATAATTATTGGTTATGCGATAGTCAGCACCTGCATCTATTAGCTTTTTATAATTTGTTACATCGTCTTCAAAGAGGCGATATGAGAATGCTTCATATAGAAAAGTATCTCCTTTGTTATTTGGTTCGTTTATGAGGTTTAATGCTTTGTCTTGGACTAAGAAATTAAATAGTTCTTCATTCCATTTTTGAATATCGGTAAAACATATTAAAGCATTCCAACCTCTGGAATCTTTGGCTTTAAAGTTATATCCCTTATCTTTTAAAAATTCCAATAATTCCTTATATTTATCAAAGTTTTCATTACATATTATTTCTGATGCAAAATAATGCAGCTCGTTTGTGTAGAAATTATTGTTGATTAATAATTCAATTGTTTGATAATGCTTCTCTTGCGTGGCTAAAATTAAAGGATTAAGACGTACGTTGTTGGAATTACAATCTTTTTCTTCATAAATCTTATAATTCTTGATATCATCATGCGGTATAATCAGTTCTACTATACTTGTAAGTCCTTTTTGGGATGCAAGTTGAAGTGCTGTGAAGTCTTCGTAATTTCTTGCCTCTATATCAATACCTTTTTGGAGTAATGCATTAACCATATCTATTCTATCTTGCTTGATAGCTATGTATAATAGATTATCTCCATCTTGACTCATGTCCAAGATCTCTTGCAATTCTTGATCATTTAATCGTTCTAGTTGCTCGTTAAAAGTGTCTATATCGTTACTACGTATTGTATCTGCTAAATTAGAAAATATTTGAGCGTTTGTCATAATGTTATGATATATGTTTATTATTATTTCTTATTATAAGGTTAAAATTTCAAAAATATAAGCTATTTTTCATCTTTAAAGTCGTACAATCTGATCAGTAAAGTACACTCAAAGTTTTTTGAAAATAAATTTAAGTATAGTAAATTATTGAAAGAATTTTTTATAGTCTTTTAATTTAAAGGATTATAACTTGTAGTGATTTGTTCTAACTCGTGGATAATTTTGTTTTCTTGTGGTTCCAAAGGTGGTTGTTGATAGCTACCTTGTACGAAGAAAATTGGGTATAGAGAAATTTTATTTTCTTGAGCAAGACTTTCGACGTATTTTCTGGAAATTGTCGTCATAGCTTCATGGGTATATATAATAGGCCTAATCCCAAGAGAAAGTGCCTCGGATATCATGGATGTTGATTCCCCTGGTATTACTAGCCCAACTTGTGGGTGATCTAAACAAAATTTTAAAGCAGGACCCCAAAGACTTGGAGTTCCAAATTTAAAATCTACTACTTTCCATGATGTTTTTTGAGAGGTATCCATGGCTATTTGGGTAATATAATCAGTAGTTGTGTTATGTGCAGTTTGATCTACAGCAATTCCTAACTCTCCTATTCTATGTTTACCTGTGCGAGGGCCGTTTAGAATCAATATTTTTGCTCGTGCTGGTAGTTGTGATAAAAATTCAGTTATCATAGCCTCATCATACAAAAGCCAGCTTCCATCTGATTGTTGGGTATCTCCAGCGAGCATAACTATAAGTTGGGTGAGTGGGTCAATTCCTGTTGTTGATTCTTTTTGCACACTTTTCAAATCTCTTGTGTGGAGCACTCCTTTAATTGTAATTAATTTGACCTTATCTTTAATAATATCAAAATTTTTATCAATCGCATGTTCAGGCATGACTACAATTGTACCAGATGCAAGATCTTTCATATCTTCAAGCCATTGCCAAGTAAGAAGTACATGATAGGTCTTGGGGGGTACTACTTGATGAAAAACCTTAGCTCCACCCACTCCAGCTCCTATTATAATATTTTTTGTTTTTAATAATGGGTTATCGTTAATAGTTTGTCTTAAGTCCTGAATCATGGCCTGTTCTCCAGTGTTTGGACTTAGGATATCTGCAAAACTCATGGTACAGAAAAATATTAACGAAATGATTATATTCCAAATTTTTGGCATAACTTGAAGCTGAAAAATTTACTATATATTAATATAATAAATTTGAAAGTGATATACAATTTAGTTGATACGTAATTTGCCACTTAAGTTGAAGTATGTTGCAATCTCTCAAAAACAATATCTAATTATATGCTACTAGATTCTTGACCTAAGTTCTTTACTTCCGGGTCTTTGTGTTCTTCCGAAATACTGGAAGATAGGCCGAGAAGATCAACTTGACCACTTAAATGAGTTATATCATCTTGTGATATTGAACTTTCTTTTTCTTGAAGCCATTGTTTTATGTCTTCTCTATCAGGAAAACCGAAAGCCGCTAAAGAAACATTATGAAAGGGACCATGCTTCCACCATTGCGTTAGTTCAATAAAACCTTCTATACTATCAGTAGTAACTTCTATAGGTTTTGCACTTTGTTTATTTAATGCAAAAATATTTGCTTGATGTTTTAAAAGTATTTTTACTGCATTTGGCCTTAAGAATTTTGCGGCCAGGTGCAATGGTGTACTACCTTCATCATCCAAAGTTGCTGGATCATTGGGATTTATCTTTTGCAAAAGAGCCTCTAATATTTCAGGATCATCTTTTAATATTGCTATATCTAGGGCCTTATAGCCATATTTACTTGGTTTATGTAATTCAATTTCTCTATCTTTTAAAAACTCATTGATTGCATTGAGATCCTTTTTGATGATAGCTCTTTGTAACATAGTCCAACCATCTTGGCCTAAAGCGTTTACATCAAGGCCAAGTTGCCTAAATAGAGCTCCTCCAAAATCGATTTGAGGAATTGGTATTCCTAGTGTAGGATGAACTTGCCCGCTAGCGCGGCCTAGTAGATCTATTATCTGAAAGGCTTTTTCTTTATCGCTGTCAGTTATTGTAGTTTTGGCATATGAAGCAAGCATTGTTGTGCTAACTGACTGATGTGGTGTATGGCTATCAAGGTTCAAGACATGAGGATTGGCGCCATGCTTTAAAAGTAAATCTACCTTATCTGGATTAAAGGACATTGCAGCTAAGTGTAAGGGGGTGTCTTTTTCCTTATCTTGAATATTTGGATCAGCGCTTTGTTGTAGTAAGAATTCGAAAGTTTCGGGATTGCTGAGATTTACAGCTAGATGTAAAACTGTTTTGCCGTTTTCATCCTGAGTGTTGATACCTTGATCTTGAAGTATTTGTGTTATTAAGTCGATACGATTTTCCTTAAGGGCATCATGCAAATCTTGATTTATCATAACAATATAGAGAATGAATTTATAAAATTGATTATAAAATCAAATATCTAATATAGCAATGATAATTAAGTATTATAAAATTTTTTTACTTTTTGGTTGGCTATCATTACCTATCTTTACAATACAGATACGAAAATATCAAAGAAATAATGAAATACACTTTAATATTTTATCTGTTAAGTTGTTAAAGAGCATTATGTTCTTCACTTGGGTGTCTTGAAGCAAGTCCAATAGAGCTAAAACCGCCATCAACATAATGAATCTCTGCTGTAACTCCACTTGCAAGATCACTTAACAGATATAAAGATGATTTAGCAACTTCTTCAGGTGATACGTTTCGTTGAAGAGGTGCTGTTGATTGGTGGGATTGTAGCATCTTGCCAAAGTCTCCTATCGCGCTAGCTGCTGGAGTTCTTATCGGTCCAGCTGAAATAGCATTAACTCTAATATTTGGACCTAGGTCATTACTTAGGTATCGTACGCTAGACTCAAGCCCTGCTTTAGCAACACCCATTACGTTGTAATTTGGTATAACCTTAACCGCGCCATAGTAACTTAAAGTCAGAACGCTTGCTCCAGGATTTAATAATTTTTCGAAGTGTTTGCATAAACTGATGAATGAATAGCAAGATACGTTCATTGTATTAAGAAAGTTCTCTAAAGAAGTATCTACAAAACGACCTTTTAATTCATCTTTGTTAGAGAAGGCAATTGAGTGTACTAAAAAGTCTAGTTTATGGCCTTTATTTTGAATATTTGCGGCTAAATTAGCTATGGCTTCAGGCTCTGATACGTTGCATTGAAAAGTATCTATAGCACCTAATTCTTGAGCTATAGGATCTAGCCTTCTTTTTATCGAATCATTTGGATAAGTTAAAATTAAATCAGCCCCATGTTCTCTTAAAAGCTTTGCAATAGAATATGCAATAGAACTGGTAGTTGCAACTCCTAAGATAATACCTTTTTTATTCTGAAATAACATAAATTTAGCCTCGTTAAGTTAATCTAATAATACTACTTTTGATTTTTTGATAACCTCCGCTTCGTTGCCTACTGGCTGATTGTTTAAAATCTTCTGTATATAATCGTCTAAAGTTTGTCCTAATTGATCTAATCTATTCCTAAACAAATGATCAGCGCCTTCAATAATTCGGCAAGTGATTTCTACACCTTGGCGTTTTGGTGTTTTATTCACGAAGTCTAGTACTGCATCTCTTGGGACAACGCTGTTTAAATCTCCTTGCAGTACCAAACCTGATACTGGGCAAGGTGATAGGAAAGAAAAATCATGCTTATTAACGGGAGGTGAGGCTACGATAAAATGCATAACTTCAGGTCTGCGCATCGTTAATTCCATTCCAATTCGTGCACCAAATGCAAATCCTGCAACCCAATATGACGTGTTGATTCCATGTTTTTCTTCTAACCAGTCTAAGGCGGTGGATGCATCGACTAATTCTCCTATACCTTGGTCAAAACGCCCTTGAGATTTATCAATTCCTCGAAAATTAATTTTGAGTACAGAGAAGCCATTTGATACAAAATTTTTATACATCTTGCAAACTACGGCATCGTTCATACTGCCCTCGGGATGAGAATGGAGTATTAAAGCTACAGGCTTATCTTCTTGAGGAGAACAATGATATTCTCCTTGAATTCTACCAGCTGAGCTATTAAAGAAAACTTCCATGTTATTTTTTATTAAGTTGTTCCTTAATTAAATCTTGTAATACCTCTGATTCTACAAATCCTGGAAGAATTTGGTCTCCTACTACTATAATTGGCACGCCTGATACTTCAAGATATTTAGCAAGTTCAGATACTTTAGATAAGTATGATGATACATAGTCTTTGCTGGATTCTTTTTCTATATCTTGAATTTGAAGTCCGTGAGAGGTTAGAACATCACTAATTCCTTGCCTGTTGACTGATTTAAGTTCCATTATATCATCATGGATGTCTTTGAAGCGCTCTGGAGCTAACTTATTTACAGCTATCATTAATTTTGTGACGTAAACTGATCCTTCACCTAGCACAGGGTAAAGGTTATATACTAGTGATAACTTGGGGTTATTGTTTAAAACTTCTTTTAATGAACCATTCAGCTTTTTGCAGTATATGCAGTTATAGTCAAGAAACGCAAATATTTTTAAATCTATATTTTGTGTGCGATAAACTGGAAACACATTAGGGTCACTTAATTCTGAAAGTTTTTCTTTAACCTTAGATGCTATGTTAAACTTATGTTCTTCGTATCTTTTCTTTTGGAATGATTCTAATGTTGATATAATTATTTCGGGATTATCAGCAATATACTGTTTTACTATTTTTTCTACATCTTGTTTGAATTCTTCCTTTTTTTCTTGTTCTGCTAAGGTTTGGAGTTTGTTGTCATTAGTGTTTTCAACTGCAATAACACTTGTTTTGGGTAGTTCATTTAAGGGTTTAGAGATTGTTCTATATCCTAAAAAGGCTATGACTAAGATTGCAGTTGCAATAATGAACTTAACTGCGTGTTTATTGTTCTTTTCTGACATAAAGATATGAAATGTAAATTGGCTGGGGCGGCTGGATTCGAACCAACGCATGTCGGCTCCAAAAACCGATGCCTTACCGCTTGGCGACGCCCCAAATTATAATAAGTTATAAACAATAACTTATATTTTCATACTAACTGACTTTTGTCAATAGTGCTTATTTTTTGAGATAGAATTTTGTTGAAAAAGCACTAACGCTTTGCGCTCAAAGCGTTAGTATTAAAATTAAATTTACATTGGATCGCCAGGTAGACTGAGGCAATATCCAATTGATCTGATAGTTTGGATAACGGGCATATTTGATATCTTTTTTAAGGCAGATCTAAGTCTATTCATGTGAACATCTACGGTCCTTAAGTCGATTCTTGAACAATCCATGCCCCAGACATAATCCACGATTTGTTGTCTTGAAAATATGCATTTAGGATCTTGGATTAAAAGCTCTAAAATTTTGAATTCTGTAGGGCCAAGGCGCACTAACTGACCTTGTCTAAAAACTTTGTAGCTACCTAAATCTACTGTAACGTCTTTGTGTTTTAAAAATCTATCACACAATACAGGTTGAGATTTTCTTAAAAGCTCCTTAATATTTCTCATTAATTCGCTATGTACTATAGGTCTTTCTAAGAATTCAATTAAGCCATTATCTAAATCCTTAAAAAATTCCTTATCTTTTTCATCATCTAACATCAGAATTAAAGGCATACTCTTGTATCCTTCAACAGCTCTGATGTCAGATACTAATTTGTACAATGATTTTTTATTATTATCGTGATCGTCAAAATTCTCTTTATCTAACCTTGAACTTAAAACTCCTAAATGCGGACGGTGGAGGGCTAAATTCCTTATTCCCATGTCACTGCTTGTGGTCCTAATAACATTGAACCAATATCTCTCAATTGCATTTGCCACGAAATCCATGGATTCTACATCACTATCGATCAAAAGAACCTTGGGTGGCATCTTATCTATCATGTCGCTCATAAACAAACCTACTTTATTAAAATTTTATTTCTTATTACTTAATTATAGTTTGATTTAGTTAATAATTAATTTCATCATAAATAATTCTACTATACAAATCAATATTTAAATCAAAATTATTTTCCAATTTCAGTACATTATGATCTCAGGTAACGTAATTATAATATTTTGAACAAAATTAAATTTAAAATAACCAAAATTTATAATACTAAATGATACATTTTGCTACCTTGAACACCATACTAAAAATAGTTGACCTTACTTTTTACCCTTATTTAAGAGGTTTAAGAGTGTAATATAACGCTAGCGTAATAATGAATAAAAACTTTAAAACACTTTTAAATAAAAAATAAAATTTGTATTCCAACTTGTCAAACTAATAATACACTAATTAACATCCGATTGAAAGTCTTTCTGTCTAAATCTAATTGTCACAAATTCTTTCAATAAAATTATGCGGTTAACATTTTATGTATAACTGCATATTTTATTATGATTGTGAAATAGTTCTTGTCAATTATAAGTTTTTAAGTATATAATCGCTGGAACAGAATTATTAGAATCTCTGAATACCTGAATTGTAAAGCAATTTAACCTATAATTAATTTGCGGGACTTTGATAATACTGCAAGATGTAAGATTTAGTTATATAAATAAGTTTAAGTATAGAGCATGTTACTTTTATATGGCAAAAAAATATACTTAAAGTTTTTAAAAAAATAGTTTGTAAACCAATAATTTATCTGATACTATACTTTTAATATATGAATTATTTATTAAATGAACCTATGGTTATACTTACAGTGTTTTGTATCATTACTATTAACGTTTATGCTGTAATGCAGATTTTTAAGTTGCAAGATATTGTAAGGCAAAAAGATCAGCAATTATGGAACCAGCAGTTGGATATGCAGCTGTTTGTGAAAATAATGAATCTTGCCAATAGCGATCTAAATAAGTTGGTAAGTTTGTTGAAAGGATATACTAAGGCGTCATCAATAGTTATATATAATTCTTTAACCAAAGATTTTAACTTTCTTGATGGAGAAGGAGATTTGAAAAATTATATCATTGCAAATTGCCTCCATATTTTAGAAGATGGTTTTAATAATCAGGTATTAGATATCGAAAATGCTAGCTTACTTTTTACCAGGGCTGGTGAAAATGTAATAATTTTTAAATTTGATTCTAAAGTCTGTATGAAAGAGTCTACCTTGGATATTATAAAAGCCGCTTTGGGTTTTGCTGGAAATTCAAATGGAGCAATTTGCTATTAGACATTATTTTATAAGTATCTAAATCTAAAAAATTTCAAAAATAAATTTCATAAACGGTGATTAAGTTGTAATTATTAATACTTAGTCAACGCATAGTTTCTTAAGACTTGCAAAATTCTCCAGGTGCTTTTCCAATAGATGGGATATCTTTATATTTTAATGGTTTAGTTAATTCGCCGCTGTATTGTTTTAGCCAATCAACGTATGTATTCCACCAAGAGCCTTGAAATTGTTTAGCAGAATCAAGCCATGCCAGACTGCATTCTTGAGTTTTGCCTAGCCAATGGTTGTATTTATTAAGATGTGGAGGATTTAAAATACCTGCAACATGCCCTGAGTCTGTTAAACAAAAGGTTTTATCTCCATCTAAACAGTTCATACTTTTGTAACTTTGTTTCCAAGGAACGATGTGGTCGTTTTTAGAAGCAACAAAAAAAGATGGAATACTTATTTTGCTTAGGTCAATTCTGGTGTTTAAAACTGATATCTGATTTGGGGTAGAAAGTAAGTTTTCTAAGCACATTTTTTCTAAATAAAACTCAAACATCTTCAGTGGCATATTAACGTAATCTGCATTCCAATAAAGTATGTCAAAAGCTTTGGAGTCATTTCCTTGCAAATAATGATTAATGTAGGTGGACCAAATCATCTCTTTGGATTTAAGTAGGTTGAAAAAGTTATATAAAAGACTTCCATCAAAATATCCAGCTTTGTGGCCTAATTTTTTAAATTGCTCTATTGTTTCTTGACGTATAAAGACCGATAAATCTCCTAAATCACTAAAATCTAATAGGGTATTAAAAAAAGTGGCAGAATTAAAAATGTTGATATTACGTTTTACGCAATAACCAAGTAACGTGCCAAGCATTGTGCCTCCTATGCAATATCCAATTGCATTAAGTTTTTTATATCCAAATTCTTCTAAGATGTATCTTGTAGGCTCTAAGATACCTTGTTTTATATATTCCTCAAATGTAAAGTTTTGCTCAGATGATTTAGGATTGACCCACGATAAGATAAATACCTGAAAATTATTATCTACAAGCCATTTTACAAATGAATTAGACTCGGATAGATCAAGTACATAAAATTTATTAATGCATGGAGGGACAATTAAAATAGGTATTGAGTATACGTCTTTTTTTGGTTTATAGCAGATTAGTTCAATAATAGAGTTTTTATATATCACTTTACCTTCTGTTGATGCAATGTTCTTGCCTAATTTGAAAGGTTTAGGATCTACAGTAGGAAGCATGAAGTATCCCTTACTTGAATGTAGCCATTCGTCTTGAAAATTTGCTATGCCTTTAAAGATATTCTCTAACTTAGAATCTATACATTTATTTAAGGATTTGTCGTTAAATAGAATAAAGTTTGCTGGATCACAAGCGTTAAAGAATTGTTTAATCCAGAAAGTGAAGTATCCTCGATCTTTATCTTCAATCTGAGTATCTTCTACTAATTCTAAATAATAATTTAATAGTTCCTTGTGTAATACCTTTATAAGTTCATTGGTATTTAATGATGCGGTACTTGCTTGAATTATCTTGAGTTGGTAAGACAAAGTTTTATTATGGATCTTAACTGGGTCTTTAAGTATTTGTGGTAGAGTTTTATTTAGAATATCAAAAAATAGCTTATTAAACACTGGCGCCATCTGCATTAGAGGATTCTCGGCTATATTTTTGTATAGGGCTTTATGATATTCTTGAGCTATATTATTGAAATAAGTAAAATTTTGATTGATATTTTGCATATTTTATCTCCTATAAGTAGATACATAGCGATAATACGCCTAATATTTGGGGTCTTAAAATACAAACATGCGAAATAAGAAAAATTCTTTAGAGATAATGAAAAATTTACACATATATGAAGGTATTTATTGGTTTAGGTAGTAATTTGGGTAATAAAAGGCAAAATTGCTTGAACGCGATAAATCTCTTAAGTTCAGTTTTGTCTATCAAACAAATAAAATGTTCAAGATTTTATTCTTCAAAGGCTTTAACGGAAAACAAAGATGGTGGTCCAGATTTTATTAATGCTGTAATAAGTTGTGATGCTTATCAAGGGCCATACGAATTACTTTGGGGGCTCAAATTTATAGAAACCCAAATAGGACGTGCCAATTCAGGCCAAAGATGGTCGCCTCGGATAATTGATTTAGATATTTTGTTTATGGATGATCTTATATTAGAAAGTGATCGACTAACCATACCTCATAATCAAATGCACTTAAGAGACTTTGTGCTTCGGCCTTTGTGCGACCTTGCTCCTAGTAAAAAGCACCCTATTTTAGGCCTTAGTTGTTTCGATTTAAACAGAGTGTTGCAAATTAGCTATGTTACCAATACAATGCAAGCCGAATAAAATTTTCAAATATTTTCTTTTTCATTGAGGTGATACTAAATAAAAATGTTTTAATGTTCGCTAATTAGCGCGCGGTTTTACCCTGCTCTAAGTAGTTAATATCAATATTTACACTAATTTAGTATGAGAAATTGGGGATGGAATGTGGCTAAAATTGCTGAAAGCTTAAATAAGCAGTATTCGGACGAAGATATAGATGATATCTCACAATTAGAATTAGCAGAGTTGCATGATATGATAATCCATTTGGATGATTTTGAAGATGATTCAAGTCTTTATAATTCAGAAACCTTGCAAAGTATGCTACAAGCAGTTTTAGAACAATGGAAAGAAATTATAGTAAGGGAATAAATTATGCGTATCGCTGTCATAGGAGCGGGCGTTATGGGAAGGTCCATAGCTTCGCATATTGCTAGTTGTGATCATCAAGTTTTATTACTCGATATTGTAGATCCAAAGCAGACTGACAGAAATTATGTTGTGCAAAACGCGATTGACAGCTTAAAATCAAATAATAGATCTTTAATATCCCATCCCGATAAAATTAAAAATATAAAAATAGGCAACTTAGAAGATGACATAGCCTTGCTTGGCGATTGTGATCTTGTCATCGAAGCCATCGTAGAAAAATTAGAGGTCAAACTAGACTTATATAAGAAAATAGCTAAGTTTTTAAATCCTAATTGCATTCTTGCTTCCAACACTTCAACTTTGTCACTGAACTTGCTCAAAAGTAGTAAGATTTGGCCAAAGACTTTAATATTGCACTTTTTTAATCCAGTTAGATATTTAAGTTTAGTTGAACTTGTTACAGATAGCGATGTTCCAAAATCTAAAGTAGATAAAATTACTGCCTTTTTGACTCATGCTTTAGGGCGCGACGTAGTGCCTTGTAACGATTCACCAGGATTTATAGCAAATAGGGTAGGGTGTTTTTTCCTTGAAGCTGCTTTGCAAAAAGCAATAAAAAGCAAGCTTAATTTATCTAAGTTAGATCTAATAGCTCATAAGCTTTTAGGAATGCCTAGAACCGGCATTTTTGGTTTATATGATCTTATAGGACTTGATGTAATGCATTTAATTGGTGCTTCGTTAACAAAATTTTTACCTAAAGATGATAAGTATCAAAAAGTATACTTTAAAGAAAGTCTAGTAAGTCAATTAATTGCCAAGGGGCAAATAGGATCAAAGTCTGGGAGTGGATTTTATAAAAAAGTGGATAAAAATAGATTAGTGCTTAACCTTGCATCTATGGAATACGAGGCTGCTAATTTAAATGTGGAGTTTGGCTCTATAGATGAATTTAGAAAGTCAAAAGATCCATACGCTCAGTATTTTAGAGAGTTGATAGAAGAGGTCTATAATTATGGTATAAATCTGGTGCCGGAGGTAACTAACTCTATTAAATCTATAGATAAAGTATTGAAGATAGGTTTTAATTGGAGTGGTGGTTTAAGTGGTCTTGCGCAAAATATGGGAATAATTCCAACTCCAAAAGTATCTACAGCTAGGAAAAAAGATGGTGATATAGTAGCAAATAATGCTGACGCTAGTATTTCGACCTATAAAGAAGGACTTGTTTTTACTATAGAAAGTAAAATGGGAGTCCTGACGCATCAAATTTTTGATCTATTAAATAAGGCAATTGATTTAGCAGAAAAGCAGCAAAAAGTTTTGATAGTTAAATCAGGAAGGCATTTTTCTGTTGGTGGTAATTTAAAATATTTCCTTGAACATGCAAAGAATAAAAATTGGAGTGAAGTTGAAAGATTTCTGCAACTAGGTCAAAATTCGATGCAAAGATTCAAGTCCATTACTTCTGTTAGTATTGCGCAAAATTATGCTTTGGGTGGGGGATGTGAATTTTTACTCAACTCTAATAGGGTTATAGCCGGTCTTGAGCTTCAAGGGGGTCTAGTAGAGTCGACTATAGGACTAATACCTGCATGGGGAGGTTTTAAGGAAATGACTTTGAGATCTAATGGTGATAGCTTACTACTTAAAAAGCATTTAGGTAATATCATTTTTGGAAATAGAACTACATCGGCTGATTATTTTAAAGATGATTATTCAGTTTCTTTGCTTAAGGTTATGCATCCAGATGATAGATTAGACAAAGCCTTGGCACTTGATGTAAGATGCGCTGCTAGTAGTAGTTACGAAATTAAGGTCCCTAACGATTTTAATTTAGAAGATTGTTTCCCAAATGCGGATGAATTTCAAAAGCTTCTTATAAATCGCATGAGCAAAATCCTTAAAAGGTCCGGATTAAAAGTACAAGATTTGCTAGATGCTGAGAGAGAAATCTTTATGGAGTTGATCAAAACTCAGTCTACCATAGATAAAATATCTAAAGTAGTTGGTTAAAAAACGATTCTTTTTGGTGATTTTGTCGTCAGAATTGTGCTCAAATCCTCAAATACGTTTAGTATTATCCGGTTTTCCGCGCGATTCTTCCTAAAAATCTCTCAAAAACTATCATTTTTTCTTAAAACTAAGGTTATTTACGTTTTCTTATTGTTCTTCTTTTTTTGGTTTGTCGTTCTTGATTCCAATGAGGTTTGGGTTCTTGATGAACTTTTATCTCTTCATGCTTTTTTACGGGTTCAGGAGCTACTTTTGGCACAGGTGTTGTTCTAAAATATGCAACAAGTGAAACAGCAAAGATGCTGGTAAAAGCAATTGCTGCAAAAACAAGTGAATGACCTAAACTTTTTTTAGATAAAACAATCGTTGCATAAGCGATGATAATAATCGTGAAAGATGCAAACATTTTGCCTATGGTTTCGGTTTTGGAATGCATAAATATTTTTGCCCTTTCCATTGCATGTTTATGCTTTTGTTCCTGCTCCATTAATCCTAAAAGCTTTTCAACCGTTCCTGGCATAATTTCCTCATAAGCATGCAGAACTTCAGGTGGAGGCATTAGGCCTTCAAATTCATTCCTTACTTTGTGCATGTAAGAGTGATTAAGGTTAGGAGTAATTTTATTTAAGTGGTTATCCTCTACAAAAAAATGCTTAACTTCTCTACTCATAATTTGCGATTTTTTTAAAGCTGTTATTCAAATATTCCAATACATTTGGCCAATAATGTCCAAGTTTATTTGCCTGTTCTTGATTTTCATAGTATTTATCAACGCACTCAAAGCAACTGATAAACCCGGTAAAAAATTTTCTAATACATTCTTTCATAAATCATTTCAGGTAAAAATGGTTCACCTCTAAAATTTAATACATTGTTAAATTTATTACAACAAGTTTTGATCTTTTTATCGCATCCTGGTGAAATCCTGACTTCAGTAACACTGCAAAATTCTGGTGGCACTGCTTCTGCTAAGATTAGTGAGTTAGAGGTTTGTCTAATAATTAGTATAGGCTTGCTTGTATCGCTGAAATGGACTTTGCCATAATCATAATAGCCTAATTCCTTGTCTATATCAAGAAAAATCGTTGTACCCGAGATATTGGAGACCCTGATAGTTTGGCTTATAGAATTTAAATCTACGCCGCATTGTTTATCTCCAAGATTGGCTCTACAGGTTTTACTGTAAAATTTTGTAACATTTTTCTCTAAGTTATGTATTTGGCTTTTAAGATGCAAGATGAAATGAATATTTTCTTTGTGCACGTTAAAACAAAATAAGGTTGCGATATCTTCGATTATATTCTGCTCTATGAAAATTAACTTAATTTTTACCTTAGCATCTTTGATAATATCTAAAATTTCAACTGCATTATTTTCGTAATTCCCCTTAATCTCTACCCAATCGTGTGCTGAGTCGTTAAAATGGGCTTTAGTAATCTCCAAAGAAGAGTATGCTGTATAAGTTGTTTCCCTTAATGTAAATTCTTGAGAGTGGTTAGTGAGATATAATTTCTTACCATTTTCAAGTTCTACATCAAATCCAAATACAAACGTAGCTCCTTCTCTTATCAACTTTTTAGATTCGTTGCTTAATTTTCTCATGGCATTACCTCAATTAGTTCAATATCCTCCAGCATTATGCTGCCATCTTTAGAGATAGAGTAATTAAAATAGTCTTCCTTAAAGCGAACAGGGACATAAAAGTCAAAATTTGCGATTAATCCAACGCCCTCAGGTAATGGATCTTTTAATGTTAAAATGCCTAAATCATAATGAATTTCTGCATGAATTTCCTTTTGATCCGTAGTTTTAAACTCTATACTTTGAGGTATGGGTTTAAAAATACGTCTAAAATATTTTTGATCACCAAACGAATATTCCTTAAATAATTTGTATGTAATTGGGTCATTGATTTCCGAGCTTAATATTTGTTCTATTGCAGTATGATCAGAATGATCTTTCATACAAAATCCGCAAGCTGCTCCTTTAGTATTTCTAAAAAATGCATTGAATTCATTAAGTTCTAAAGGTGTGAGGTGACAGTTTTTAATAGTATATTTTTGGCATGCATTTTGCAGGTTAGCAAATCTTACTTCTCGTCCTGAGATAGTGCGTATTATAGATGTATCAAAATGCGGACCTCCAGTAATGTAAGGACTTAGGAATTCGGGTAACAGAACGTTGAGAAAATTTGTCATATTTTTCTAATAAGGCTTAAGTATTTAATAGAGAGCTTTAAAGTTAGTGTGTCTTCACTTTTGGATAAAGTAATATTTTGTTGCTTGATACCTAATATCTTAAATCCAAGATCGTAGTCTTTTAATCTAAGTAAACATTCGTCTATCTTATCTGCCAGACTAATACCTACTTGTGGAGTTTGTTCCCGATAAAAAAGGCATATATTAAACTCCACTTCAAAATTTTGATTTTGGTCTGTTACTTTTTGTAACTCAAGCAACAAAAATGGATAGCTAGGATTTTGAGGAGGAGCTAAGTAGATTTGCGGGATAAAATTAATAATATCATCTGACCTCGTTAAGAGATTATAAATACTATCAAGCAAATTACTTACGATACTTAAAGACATAAATTTATACTATTTCGACTGCTATAATTTCAAGGATTTTATCTTGCTCCTCGACGTTAATGATCTTTTTGATTAGAAAATATCTTCGCTTAAAAAAAATCCTCATGCTTTTATCAATCTCAGGAGTAAACCTTATAGTAAAAAGCATGTAAGAAGCTTCTACCATGTTTCCAAAATTAATTTTTTCAAAAAATTTTAGAGTTTTGGGGCTTAATTGCTTAATACTAGCAAATGTTTTAACTCGTGCTAGCCAAGTATTAAAGCGAGTATCATACTCTACAATTTGTATTGGATGTCTTAATTCTGCTGCTAGGCTTTTCATACTAGTATTTTGCGATAAGGTTTATAAAAATTTGAGATCTGATCTAGTTCCTCATTACTTAATACATGTTTTTCATACAAAATTTCCATATGACTCATAAGTGCATGCTTTAGTAAATGAGCTAAATGCATACGTTCAGTTTGATACGTAAAAGCTACTTTGCCTTTAACGTTATCTGGTAATATGATCGTGGTTTTATCTAGACCGATCTGGCATAAATCTTTTATGTCATCGCTCGTGCTGTCACATCTAACCTCAATTATACGTTTAATAGGCGTTATGGGCATTTCCACTTCTTGTGCCTTGACTTCGATAGTTACTTCAATGTTTTTTGAGCATATGTGGCAGTGCAAAAAATTCTCTGCTGTTTCTATAGCTGTAGAAATACAGTTTTTAATAAAATGATCATCATCGTAATGTGATATCTTGAGGAAGCCTTTAGCTTCCTCTACATTAATTATTTGATCCGGAAAAGAAGATGTTACTCTATACATAAAATCCTAGAATTCAAGTACGTTAATAGCTCTTGGATCGATAACTGCGCCTCCAACACGTTTTGTTGCATAGAACTTCACGAAAGGTTTTGAGGTATACGGATCTCTCATGACGTTGACGCTGGCACGATCTACGATCTTATATCCTTTCCTAAAGTCACCAAGGGCAATCACTTTGTTTTTTGCATCTTTTGACATAATTGGCATATCAGCAGAGCAATACACAGGAATACCGAAAAGGGTTTGGGGGGATGTGTCATTGTAAGATGGCTGCCATATAAACCTCCCGGTTTCGTCTTTTAAAGTTTGGATATATGATAATGTAGCTCTATTCATGATAAATGAAGCGTTACCGAGATAGTACTCATCAAGACGATTTATCATGTTTAAAATATCTTCCACATGAATTTCTTTTTCTTTAAGAAGAGCTATTTTTTCAACTTTATCTTCTTTTAGAATTCCTTGTGGTTTTTTATCGCCATCACCATTGATAAACGCATATCCTTCGTTACGACCGAATTGATCAGCTAATCTCTCTAACATCCAGTTATATATGTCGATAGATGAATCATCGATAAGACGTTGAGTTGCTGTTGGTTGAGCGTATACTTCATGCACTTCAATTTGTTTATGCTGCAATTTAGGTGTTCCAACCTTATCTCTCTCTGCTGTTTCAGCAACCCATCCGCTTTCGAATTTACCATCTTCAAAAACAAAATCCACCTTGTTGCTTGATGTTGTAATAACGCTTGCAAGCTTTCTTAAAGGCGAAGTTAAGCTTAATTGGCTTACTATTTCTTGGGAAAAGTGGGGCATAATGAGACCGCCTCCTTCATTTTCGTCAGAAGAGAATTGTTTACTACATTCAAATTTTACCTCACCTTTGCGTAAGTAGTCTGCAAATGCACTTTTTTCTGCGTAACTGCCAGCATTATCGCTGGTTACATGTGGTCTATTTAAGGCTATGTTCATGGATGATACCTGATTTTTTAGTTCTTTATATTCACTGCGAAAGTTATCCCATTCGTTAGAGATGGAAGATATTTGTTTGGCTATATGTTCTTGGATTTGATTTGACATAAAATTCCTATAATTTAAAAATTGTTTTAGATTTAATTGACAATAACTGACTTACATTTTCCCATTCTTGAGGTCTGCTGTGGATTTGATATATCTTAGAGTCCCTATTGGCTGGAAAAGTTACTAAACTTACCTCCCATAAATCGGCTTTTAGTATTTCTCTTTGGCCTGCTTCATTCATTTTGGATTTCTCGATATTAAAGCCTATACTAAAGCTATCGATAGCACCCTGGCGAATTAACGAAACGATCTCATCTGCTTGGCTTACATCTTTGTTAATGCTTGCTTCTACTAATAATCCTTTATGGTCTTCTTTTAAATTTTTGATCACCCCGATAGGTTTTGCGTGATCGTGTTGCCATAATAATTTTATAGTAAAGCCTTGGTAATGCTTAACGATGGAGTCAGCAAAAGCCCCTGGAGAGATTATATCGTTGTGATAATCGGCCTGTCCAAAGACACTAGCATATCCGCTAATTTTAATTTCTTTGTTTGAGGAAGATTTAAGTTCTAAGGTATGTAATTTCATAATTTAATTGTTGATTTGAAGTTACTATAAACCTTATATAATAAAGGAAGCCCACCACTAAGATACCTTATGAAGAAATTTTAAATAGATTTATAGATCTTTATGCAGTACCATATTGATAGTGTCTTTTTATAAAAATTTAAAAATTTTTTATGCTTAGTTTTGGAAATTTGATAGTAATACTACTAATCATACTTTTGCTTTTTGGGGCAAATAAGGTACCCGAGATTATGACGAATCTCGCAAAGGGTTTAAAAGCTTTCAAGGATACTTTAACTGAGGATAAAGATAGTTCTTCTAAGTCTTAAATCCTTGTATTTTTGTTCCGCAGTTGCTGTATTGCTTCCTATTTTGATGATATTATTTCTTCTAAAGACTGATTTCGAGTATTTATTGAAGTAGTATAACTAAAATGCTTAAATTATGGGCAAAAATGGTAATAATAGTGACAATGGTGGTCAGGATACCCACTTTCGTTCTGCTGACGGTCAGAGTGAGACTAAGATAATTTTAGACAAACAAACAGAAGACAAAATAAGTCAACTAAGCCAAAAGTGTGAAAAAGAAGCTACTGATAAAGAGGTAATAGCAGACATTAAAGACTTGATACATTCTGTGGCAGATAAAAATATATCTAAAGTTGATGATAATGAAAAGAGTAATATGGCACAAATGCCTTTACAGATCAGTGATGAAGATTATAGAAGACTCTCAAGTAGAATAAAGAAGAGTCAAGATGTTAATAGAGGTAATCCAGATACATCTAGGAAATTTACAAAGCAAATTCTTAGTGAGTTCATTACAACCAAAGCAAGAGATCGTATAAATTATGTAATAGCTAACAAGTTACTTCATATCAAATCAAACGAGCTGAGAGTTATAGAGAAAGGTAGTGATCATGATTATGCTGCTAGAAAAACATTAGGCATAATAAAATATCTTAGGAGCGGACAGGTTGGTAGAATGTTTAAAATTATTGCTGGTAAAGCTTTGAGGACCTTAACCCTAAGGGCTACGGGTGATGTAAAAGAAAATGCAAGACGACAGATCAACGAAAGGCAAAATAGTGGGAATAAAGGTAAGGGTGGTGGACATGATATCTCTAGACAATAGGAACCCTTAACGAAAATATTGAAGGCATAAACAAATTAATTTTGGTTTTTGATTAATATTTTGGTACAATTATAATTTATCCTTTTGAGTTCAATAATTATATGCAAAATATGTTAGATAATCCTGAAATTTACAGCGAAACAGATAAAAAAAGAAAGAATCACTTTTTAAAAGTTCTGTATGCTTCTTTTAGAGCTAAGCAACTTGAAAATACAGGGATGCCTTACCAAAAAAAGTTCTCAGTAGTTGCTTTAGACGAAATTGAGAAAGGTCTAGATGTTGCTCAGCTTGAGGAAAGCATAATCCATAGCATGCAGAAAAACTATAAACCTACTGTTGTAGAGGTGATAGAAGAAGATGAAAAATTGCTAGAAGATCTGTCCATCACTGATGATGATTATGTACACCATTCTCAAGAGCTAGAGTTATCAGAAGAAGAGAGTGAAGAGATAGAAAGACTCGAAAATGACGAGATGTTAAAAGTCTAATCTTCTTTTGAATATGTTTGAAGATGTATGATGCAAAGTTGATAGATGAACTTACAATTCATGATCCAAACATAGATAAATCTTTAGTAGCTAAAGCCCTCGACTTTGCCGTAAAGTATCACGGCAATCAAAAACGAGATTCTGGGGAACCTTACTATACCCATCCTATTGCTGTTGCCAAGATTGTTGCTAATTTAAAATTTGATGCCTCAACGATTATAACGGCAATTTTACATGATACGATTGAAGATACTGAGCTCACTTTAGAAGAAATAAACAAAAATTTCGGTCCAGAAATTGCAAGCCTTGTTGATGGTGTTACAAAATTAAAAAGGGTTAAGTTGAACAAGGATCAGGTGCATCAAGCTGAAAATTTTAGGAAGCTTTTTCTTGCTATGGTTGCAGACATAAGGGTGCTCGTGGTCAAAATTGCAGATAGGTTGCATAATATGAGAACCATATCTTTCAAATCGGATGAAAAGCGTCGAAAAATTTCTCTTGAGACGCTAGAAATATATTCTCCTCTTGCTGAGAGGGTGGGTTTTCATAAGATTAAGAACGAGTTGCAAGAGATATCTTTTCGTAACTTGTATCCAGAAGTGTATGAGATGGTTATTAAGAAATTAAATAATATCTCAGAAAATAGAAAGAGCTTGATAGAAAATATTGTCATAGAATTAACGGATGTGTTAGCTAGCCATGGATTAAAAGCTGAGGTGTGTGGTAGGCAAAAGGAGCCATATTCCATTTGGACTAAAATGGTCAATAAAAACATCGCTTTTGATAATTTATCCGACATTATGGGATTTCGTATTTTGGTTGGTACTCAAGATGATTGTTACAAAGCCTTAGGTATTATTCACTCGTCTTTTAAGGTTTTGCCTGGCACATTTCATGATTTTATTAGTATTCCAAAGCAAAATGGATATCAATCGCTACATACCCTTATAATTGGTCCAATGCAAAAGCAGATTGAGATACAAATTAGGACCTATGAGATGCATCAGGTAGCTGAGGTGGGGCTTGCGGCTCACTGGACTTATAAACAAGGTTATCAAGATAAAAATACGGAACAGTATAGGTGGATGCGTGAGCTGATTTCTATAATTGAACATTCAAATAGTTCTGAAGAAATGCTGCATCATACTAAGCTTGCGATGTATCAGAACCAAATTTTTTGTTTTACTCCTGGAGGAGATATTATTACTCTTCCTAAAAAGGCGACAGCTATAGATTTTGCATATGCTTTAAGTTCAGATTTTGGTCATCATTGTATAGGTGTAAAAATTAATGGTACCTTAATGCCTTTGCCAACAGAATTAAAAACGGGTGATATGGTTGAGGTTTTGGCATCTGATACTCAGCATCCAATTGGTGCGTGGGAAGATTGGGTTGTTACGGGTAAGGCAAAAGCTGAAATTAGGAAATATTTAAGAAGTCAAGATACGGAGGTGAATATCAACCTTGGTAAAAATATACTAGAAAATGCCCTTTTGTCTATTAATATTTCTAACTTTGATAAAGTATTATCAACAGCGGCTACTAAATTAAATAAGACTCTAGAGGAGTTATACTTGAAAGTTGGCACAGGAGAGATCTCGACTAAGGAGGTAATTGATACATTAGATCTCAAACCTAGTAGACTTAGGTCAATTTTTAGATTTCCAAAATTTAAGAAAGTTACACAACAAGAAATCCAACATTCGCCTATTGCGGGCCTAATACCTGGTATATCGATGCATTTTGCAAAATGTTGTAACCCTATACCAGGTGATAAAATTGTAGGCATCGTATACAGTGGTAAGGGTGTGACGATTCATATAAAGGGTTGTAAGGTATACACAAAGGTTGGGGCAAGTTTAGATAAGATATTGAATTTGAGTTGGCGTCAACTTGATACTGATCTGAAATATGCTGCTCGCATCAGGATCATATCGCATCGTGATGACCGAGTTGTCAATCTGATTGTAGGACATTTGTCAAAATTGTCAGTGCGCTTAATTAATATGCAGGTTAAAAAAGTAGATGAATTTTTTAATGACATATTATGCGATATAGAAGTGATAGATACTGAAGCTCTAAACAATTTGCTTAGTGCACTTAATGTTGAAAGCCTGATCCATTCGGCAAAAAGGGTTGTTTAATGATTTTAGGAATTGGTACTGATATAGTTAATATAGATCGTATTGGAAAAATTTATAATAAATTTCCGCATAGATTTGCTCATAGAATCTTATCGACCCAAGAAGAGGTAATATACGGACAGTTCCAAAATAATGAGCAAAAAATAAGGTATCTAGCTAAGAGATTTGCGGCTAAGGAAGCTTTTGTCAAAGCTTTGGGTATTGGGATGGGGGATATAAGTTTCAGAGATATAAGTATATTAAACGATGCAAGGGGTAAACCTTACATTAAATTTGCAAAAACAATAGAATTTAACATGGAACTATCTATTTCGGATGAGCATGATTATGCTGTAGCCTTTGTGGTATTGTGGGCATAATATCCCGGTATCCTTCTTAAAAAATAAGACTTGTTTTTAACTCTGATTTTACTAAATTATTGGCACTGCTAGACCCAAAATAGATGCGATAGAACCTCTTAGAATAAAGGTTTTATAGGCTGTATCTTGCCAACAAATACACTGCCATAAGGACCACTTCTGGGTTTTGTCAGTTTTTTCACTACAGCTACGCTGTCGTAAAAAGTAATACTTTGAGTCCACCTTAAAAACTCTTTTTCAATATCTGATAAACTATCATAAAATTCTGTATTTTTTGTCTCTGCGCTATTATTAGCATTGATATGGTATGAGTTCAATATATCAATCAACGATTTAAAATATTCTATTTGGGTATAAGGTTTTTGATAACCTCCTTGAAACTCTTTCCAATAGGAAGCATGCATATCTTCTATAATGTATGTCCCTCCAGGTTTAAGTTTGTAAAACATTATCTGGAAGGTTTTTATTACATCGGGGCTTTGGTGAGAACCATCATCTATAATTACGTCAAAATTTAAATTTGGCATATTTTTATTTATGAGCTCTTCTTCGGTCGCATTAAAACAAAAAGTTTGTATATCTTTACCTAAATCTAACTTACAAACATTTTGATCGATATCTAAACCATAAATTTTTGCATTTTTTAGGTACTTGCTTAATATTTGTAAATGACCTCCATTTTGTACTCCTATTTCCAATATTGAAGCATTTTGATTTATATAAGGTGGTAGATAGAATTCATATATATCAAGGTAATTTGCCCATTTCTGTGAAACATTTTCTTTATGCTTAAAAAAGATTTGTTTATAAGTTTTATGCTGCGTAAACTTAAAAATAAAGTATAAGCTCACGCAAAATATAAGAAAAATGATAAAAGTACGTTTATTCATAAAGTCGTAAAGTTATTGGTTCGAAAAGGCTATTTTTTAGCATAAAATTATATTAGATCAATAATTAAGAAAATGCAATGACTTAGACCTACCATTAATTAAGCCTAATAGCAAAAATTTTATAGAGCACGAATTTCACTAAATAGGCTTATAGAAATGAAGTTGGAATCACTTTCATATTTTTCAATAATTGCATTCTTCACGTTAAGCTCTTGTTGCTGATGAATAGAAGGGAGCCTTGATGTTTCTATTAAATTGTGTATATAATCTGTATCATCTAAAATAAATAGGTTATTATAACGCAATAATATGTTTAGGAAGCTTTTTTTTAAATCTAAATGGCTTTTGCTCATTGTCATAGTCACAATAAGTTTGTTAGGTATTAACAAACTAAAACAGCAATACAAACAACAAGAAGTAAAGAAACTATTTGAATCTGCTGCTAAAATACCAGCTGAGAGTTGGGCAGAAAAATATAAAGATATGCCGGTCAAAGATAAGTATAAGGTGGTTTATCTTACTTCTGGTGCTGGAGAATATTCTGCTTTTAAATATTTTCAATATGCTGCGGAAAAACTAGGATGGGAAGTTAAAATGTACTTTGCTACATTAGATGGAAAAGCTGATGAAATAATATCTTTTAACCCTGATTTTATAATTTCTACACTTTATGTACGTCACGAGTGTTTCGATGATAGGCTATTGCCTTATAAAAAATATTATTGGATTTCTATACCTCTACATGCGGTATTTAAAGGTAAAGATTATTTAAACCCTAAGGGTCCCCCTTACGAACAAATAAGAAATTACGCTCAAGGGATTTTATGTTGTTCTGGGCATGAAATGGACATTTATAGACAAATGTGGAATAAAAAGAAAAAGCCTTTTTATGGTATTCATATGTGTCCTTTACCTCCATCAATTGATTATGAGCCAGCAGAACCTAAATCGATCATGCTATGCAACATACCTGGCGCTGATACACTAAAGGGTTCAGATCGATATAAAAAGTTTATTACTTTATTGACTCAAAACTTACCTTCAAAAGGATATGGTCCTTATAACACTTACGTTGATTTTAAGCCCGGGATATATAAAGGTGATATTCCTCGAGGAATAGATAATCTTGAAGCAATAAGGAAAAATGGTATTTATCTATCAACACATGGTGCTTTTCATTTTGAAGGTAACATGTTAAGTATGAGACCTCTGGAAGCTGCTGCTGCTAACGTGATTGCAATATCTGACAAGCATCCTCTGGTAATGAAGCATTTTGGAGATAGTATGCTTTACTTTGATCAAAATGCTTCAGGAGAAGAGATATATAGACAAGTAAAGGAGCACTTTGATTGGATTATGGCAAACCCTGAAAAAGCTAAAGAAATGGCAAACCGAGCGCATAAAATTTTTTTAGAAAAATTTAATTTAGAAAAAGATCTAATCCGTCTTGCTAAAATGCACGAATATATACTACAAGAAGAGAAAAAGTTAAATTTGGAATACTCGCCTGCATATTACTAGATGTAAAGAATGACATACTGAGAAAAGGCTAGGTTCTCTTGCATCTATCTTGAAATTTAGTTCTTGCAGCAGATTTTATCAATTATGCGACCACGAACATAACAAAATTTTCAAAAAATCGTATTTTTCTCTTGACTATTAATTTTATATTTTGCTTTTTATGAAAATTTTTGCTAAGATTAACTTTTGTGGATTTAAGATATACACATTTCTCTAATTAGACGTCTTATGATTTTATGCTTTTCTCAAAGCTACATCCGATTACTTCTTCATTTAACCTTTTTAATTCATACAATAAATTTTATGGTTGCAAGGTTATATGATCATCTTGTAGTAGTTAACTTAAGTCGTTTTTAATAATAGTTTATCCAATAATTTTTAATTTTGATAAAATGCCTTCTTCTCCTTTAAATAATCAGTCGAGCAATCTTCGTATTAGAAAGAATTTTAGTAAAATCAAGTCTATAATTGACGTTCCTAATCTTCTAGATTTGCAGCGTAATTCATATGAAGAACACTTTTTGCAGCTTGGCTTAAAACATAGCGAAAGAAAAAATAAAGGAATGCATTTAGTGTTTCAAAGCGCTTTTCCTATAACTGATTCTTCTCAAACGCTAACATTAGAATATGTTAGTTATGAATTAGAAGAGCCTAAATTTGAAGTATTAGAGTGTAAGCGCCGTGGGATTAGCTACGCGTGTCCATTAAAAGTACTGTTTAGAATAGTAGTATGGGATGTTGATCCTGATACTGGTGCCCGTGAGGTTAAAAGCATCAAGGAGCAGCAAGTCTACATGGGTGATTTGCCACTGATGACTAAAAATGGAACATTTGTAGTGAATGGTACCGAAAGAGTTGTTGTATCTCAAATTTGTAGATCACCCGGTGTATTTTTTGATCATGATAAGGGCAGGGGGCATGCTTCTGGTAAATTGCTACATTTTGCTCGTATAATTCCATATCGCGGTTCTTGGCTTGACATTGAGTTTGATGCTAAGGATTTGATTTACTTTAGGATTGATAAGCGCAGAAAAATTTATATCTCTACCTTACTCAGGGCCCTAGGTTTAACGACAAAAGAAATTTTGGATTTTTATTATTCCAGTGTTTCATTTGTAAAGGAAGGTATAGGATGGGTTGGAGATTTCTTGCCTGATCTTGTAACGGTGCATAAATTAAAGGATGATCTAGTAGATGCTCAAACTGGTAAGGTTGTGTTGCAAGCTGGTCAAAAAATAACACCTCGCCTTGCTAAAAAACTTGCTAAAGAGGGATTAAGCAAGATTGTAGTAAGTGATACAGAATTATTGGGGCAATCTGCTGCTGACGATATAGTAAATCCTCAGACTGGTGAATTGATAGTCGCAATGGGTCATGAGATTACCTCAGAAGCTTTAGATGCAATAAATGCAGGAAAAGTTGCAGAGCTTAAGTTATTACAAATTAATGCTCAGTATGGTCCTTATATCAAAAATACATTGCTTGCTGATAAAAATTTAGATGAGGCTTCAGCGCTATTAGAGATCTTTAGAGTATTAAGACCTGGTGAGTTGTCTACGGTCGAAGGTACTAAAGAGTTACTACACAGCATTTTCTTTAGTCCTGAAAGATATGATTTATCTGAAGTAGGTAGAGTTAAGATGAATGAGCGTTTAGGTATTACTACTTCGGAAGATCAGACACTTTTAGAAAAAGAAGATATATTGCTTACAATTAAAACCTTGGTTGCGATTAAAGATGGTCGCGACTCAATTGACGATATAGATAATTTAGGTAACAGACGTGTAAGGTGTGTTGGAGAATTGATAGAAAATCAATTTAGAATCGGTTTAGCGAGAGTTACTAGATCTGCACTAGAGCGTATTGCAATGATCGATGCAGATTCAGTGATGCCATATGATCTGATTAATTCAAAGCTGATAATGTCTATCATCAAAGACTTCTTTGGGACGTTCCAGCTGTCACAGTTTATGGATCAGACAAACCCATTATCTGAAATTTCACATAAGCGTCGTATTTCTGCCCTTGGACCTGGTGGTTTAACTCGTGATCATGCTGGTTTTGAGGTGAGGGATGTGCATCCTACTCATTATGGCAGAATATGTCCGATCGAAACTCCAGAAGGTCAAAATATTGGTCTTATAAGTTCTCTTGCAACATTTGCGCAAATTAATAAGTACGGTTTCATTGAAGCTCCTTTCAGAAGAGTAGTAGGCGGTAAGGTAACTGATGAGGTTGTATATTTATCTGCAACTCAAGAGTCTAAATATAAAATTGCGGGGTCTACAATTAACGTCAGTAATGGCAAAATCATAGATGAGATGGTTATTTGTAGATTTGAGAGTGAATTCGTGATGGTGCCATCTAGCGATGTTGACTTTATTGACCTTGTTCCAACCCAAGTATTTTCTGTTGCGACATGTCTTATTCCTTTAATTGAAAATGATGACGCAAACAGAGCATTGATGGGTGCAAACATGCAACGTCAAGCAGTTCCATTATTAAAAAGTGAGGCTCCGTTTGTAGGTACGGGTATAGAAAGTATTGTTGCAAGAGATTCTGAATCTGTAATACTTGCTACGAGTGATGGCGTTGTTGAATATGTTGATGCTTTAAAGATAGTAATCAGAAGAGCTGAAGCTGATGGTATTGGTGTTGATATATACAATCTATCAAAATTCCAGAAATCAAACCACAATACTTGTATCAACCAAACCCCTATAGTGCGTGTTGGTGATGTTGTTAAGAAAGGAGATGTAATTTCTAACGGTCCAAATGCAGACAAAGGCGAAATTGCATTGGGTAAAAACGTCTTAATAGCTTTTATGCCTTGGGGTGGATATAACTTTGAGGATGCTATTTTGATATCCGAAAAGGTGGTGCAAAAAGATATTTATACTTCGGTGCACATCGAAGAGTTTGAGGTAGTGATACGTGATACGCGCCTTGGACCTGAGGAAATAACAAGAGATGTGCCAAATGTAAGTGATGAGACGGTCAGAAATCTTGATGAAACCGGTGTCATATGTATTGGTGCTCAAATTAAGCCTGGTGATATATTAGTAGGTAAAGTCACTCCAAAAAGTGAGACGCCAGTTACTTCAGAAGAAAAATTATTAAGAGCCATATTTGGAGAAAAGGCTGCAGATGTGAAAGATTCATCTTTATACGTTCCCCCTGGAACAAGTGGTGTAGTTACGGAAGTGCGTATCTTTTCTAGAGGTGGTATAGAGAAGGATCAAAGGGCAATGATGATAGAAAGAGAGCAGATAGATGCTCTTGCAAAAACTAAAAATCAGGAATTGCTTGTTATTGAAAGGTTCTTGAGTAATAAGGTAAATAGCTTACTTTTAGGCCAAGAAGTTAAATCTGGTAATAAAGCTATCGTGCGGGCTAGCCATGAGCTTTTAGATGATCTAAATCTTGCACAAAAACTTAAATTGGAGGTACAAGATGCTGCTACATCGAATGAGCTAGCAAATCTTGCTTATCATTATGAGGAGTATAAGAATAGCTTAGAGAAAAGATTTAACGAAAGCGTTGCAGAAATTCAGAATGGTGATGACTTACCTCAGGGTGTGCTAAAGGTTGTTAAAATCTTCGTAGCAACGAAACACAAACTTCAGCCTGGTGATAAAATGTCTGGTAGACACGGTAACAAAGGTGTTGTATCTAAGATTGTTCCAGAAGAAGATATGCCATTCTTAGAGGATGGTACGGTTGTAGATGTGATTTTGAATCCTCTGGGTATTCCTTCAAGGATGAACATAGGGCAAGTTCTTGAGACCCACCTTGGTTGGGCTGCTATGAACTTAGGTCGCCAACTTGCACGCTTAATAGAGGAGTATAGAGCTTCACGTCTTGAAATTGACGTAATGAAAGACTTTTTGGCTGATGTTTATAAGAATGATAAAGAGAGTTTGAAGAAAATTAATGAGCTTCCAGATGAAGAATTTTTAGCATTCTGTAAAAGTATGTCTAAGGGTATGTATTTCTCAACGCCAGTATTTGATGGTGCTAAAGCCGGAGACATTGAAGAGATGCTAAATTTAGCTGGTCTTGAGAGTACGGGCCAAGTTAAATTGATAGATGGTAAAACTGGTGAGTACTTTGATAGAAAAGTAACTGTTGGAGTTCAGTATATAATGAAGCTGCATCACTTAGTTGATGATAAGATTCACGCAAGATCTATTGGACCTTACAGTCTTGTAACTCAGCAACCACTAGGAGGTAAGTCATATTTTGGTGGTCAGAGATTCGGTGAGATGGAAGTATGGGCTCTGCAAGCTTACGGTGCTTCTTATATTTTGCAAGAAATGGTGACGGTGAAGTCTGATGATGTGGCTGGTAGAACTAAGACGTATGAGAGCATTGTATTACATAAAGATCAGTTTCAGTACGGTATACCTGAGTCATTTAAGGTGATGGTGAAAGAGCTCAGAGCTTTATCATTGAACTTACAGTTTGAAAATAAACAAGATAATCAAGCTGTAAAGGAAGACGCATTAATTAGCTACTCTGGTAACATTGATCAGTTTGATCAAATTAAAATTAATATTGCAAGTCCACATGATATTATTTCCTGGTCATCTGGAGAAGTTGAGAAGCCAGAAACTATCAACTATCGTACATTTAAGCCAGAAAAAGGAGGTTTATGTTGTGCTAAAATCTTTGGTCCAGTAAAAGACTACGAGTGTCTATGTGGTAAATATAAAAAGATGAAATACAAAGACGTTGTATGTGAGAAATGCGGCGTTGAAGTGACGGTTAGTAGAGTTAGACGTGAGCGTATGGGTCACGTAACTCTTGCTGCACCTGTTGTGCATATTTGGTTCTTGAAGCTTCTACCTTCTAGAATTGGTTTGCTTTTAGACATGCAAGTGAAAAACCTTGAGAAAATCTTATACTTTGAATCTTATGTTGTACTTGATTCAACTGTTGATGGTTTGAATAAAGGTGATTTGATTTCTGAAAATGAAGTCAATGAGTATAAGATAAAATATGGTGAGCATAGATTTGAGGTTGGTATTGGTGCCGAAGGTATTCAGGCAATGTTGAAAAGTCTTGATTTGCCAGCTTTAAAGGCTGAATTACAACTTGAAAAGGCTAACTCAACAGCTGCAACAAAGAATATAAGAATTGCTAAGAGGCTTAAGTTAATTGAGGAATTTATTGCATCTGGTAATAAGCCTGAATGGATGGTGATGACGGTTTTACCAGTGCTTCCACCTGATTTAAGACCTCTTGTGATGTTAGAAGGTGGACGCTTTGCAACCTCTGACCTAAATGAGTTATACAGAAGAGTAATCAACAGAAATAATAGGTTAAAACGGCTGCTTGAGTTAAGTGCTCCTGAGATTATTATCCGCAATGAAAAAAGAATGCTGCAAGAAGCTGTTGATGCATTGCTAGATAATGGTAGAAGAGGTAAGGTAGTCAAAAATAATAACAAACGTCCATTTAAATCTTTAAGTGATATGCTTAAAGGTAAGCAAGGTAGATTCCGTCAGAACTTGCTTGGTAAAAGGGTTGATTATTCGGGTAGATCTGTAATTGTGGTTGGACCAGAGCTTAAATTAAATCAGTGTGGTTTGCCTAAACAGATGGCATTAGAGTTATTCAAGCCTTTCGTATATGCGAAATTACAAATGTATGGAGCGGGTAATACTATTAAGGCGGTAAAACGCATTGTTGAATTACAAAAAGCAGAAGTCTGGGATGCTTTGGAGGAAGTAATTAAGGATCATCCAGTTCTCTTGAATAGGGCCCCAACTCTTCATAGGCTAAGTATCCAAGCTTTTGAGCCAATATTGATTGAAGGTAAAGCAATTCAGTTGCATCCGCTAGTATGTTCTGCGTTTAACGCGGACTTTGACGGTGACCAGATGGCTGTTCACGTACCTCTTTCTATTCAAGCTCAAATTGAAGCACGTGTGCTTATGATGTCAACAAATAATATTTTGAGCCCCGCAAGTGGTAAGCCTATTTTGGTGCCGGATAAAGATATAGTACTTGGTATATATTATTTAACTCTTGAATTTGCTGGAGAATTAGGTGAAGGTTTGGTATTTGCCAATATTGATGAATTGAGACATGCTTTAGATAATAGAGAAGTTACATTGCATTCAAGAATCAAATTTAGAATGCACAATAATAATCCGGAAAATCCTCAAACGTTCATCGTCGATACAACTCCAGGTAGAATTTTATTATGGAATATAGTGCCAAAACACGAAGGTATTGAGTTTAGTCTAGTGAATAAACTCCTTATCAAGAAAGATATCTCGACTTTGGTTTATACGGTTTATAGATATGCAAAGCAAGCTGATGCTGTAGCTTTTGTTGATGGATTAATGGCTATGGGCTTTAAGTACGCAACTACATCCGGTATGTCATTTGGCTTTGCTGACATGGCTGTACCTGAATCGAAAAAGATTCATATCGAGCAAACCATGAAAGAAGTTAAAGAGTATGAGATGCAGTACTATAGCGGTTTGATTACATCTGGTGAGAAATACAACAAAGTGGTCGATGCTTGGTCGCGTTGTACAGATTTAGTGGCAAGCGACTTAATGAAGAAGATAGCAAAAGGTGATAGCTCAAGATCTGATTCAAGAAGTGTTGAGAGATTAAACGCTGTTTATGCAATTTCTTCATCTGGTGCAAGAGGTTCCCCTGC
This sequence comes from Candidatus Phycorickettsia trachydisci, assembly GCF_003015145.1. Classification (NCBI taxonomy): domain Bacteria; kingdom Pseudomonadati; phylum Pseudomonadota; class Alphaproteobacteria; order Rickettsiales; family Rickettsiaceae; genus Candidatus Phycorickettsia; species Candidatus Phycorickettsia trachydisci. The sequence continues at coordinate 227,437 of NZ_CP027845.1, forward strand.
GCAAATCAGACAGCTTGCTGGTATGAGGGGTCTTATGGCAAAGCCAAATGGTGAAATTATACCATATCCTATTACTTCAAACTTTTTAGAAGGTTTGAAAGTAACAGAGTATTTCATTTCAACTAATGGTGCCAGAAAAGGTTTAACAGATACCGCTCTTAAGACAGCTAACTCGGGTTACTTAACTAGAAGGCTTGTTGATGTTGCCCAAGATTGTATCATTGTTGAAAATGATTGCGGTACAAAAGATGGTATTGTAATTGGTGCAGTTATTGATGGTGGTGAGGTTGTTGTGCCTTTGGTAGATCAAGTATTAGCTCGTACTAGTGCTCTTGATATCAAAGATCCAATCACAAATGAAATCATCGTTGAAGCTGGAGAGATATTTAACGAAGAAATCATTAAACAATTGGAGATAGCTGGTATAAATCAAGTGAAAGTTAGATCTCCAATAACTTGTGCATCAACTGAAGGTATGTGTTCGAAGTGCTATGGTGGCGATCTGTCGAGAAAGAATAAGCCTGTATCTATCGGTGAAGCGGTTGGTATTATAGCTGCCCAATCAATTGGTGAGCCAGGTACACAGCTGACCATGAGAACGTTCCACATAGGTGGTGCTGCAACAAAAGGTGTTGAGGTGTCTTCGATTGAATTTGCAATTCCAGGTACTATTAAGTTCATTAACAAAAACGTAGTACAAAACTCTGCTGGTAGAAAGATTGTTATGAGCAGGGCATGTGAGGTGATGCTTTTAGATGGCAAAGGAATTGAAAAAGCTAGATATAAAGTGCCTTATGGTGCAAGGTTGCTTGTAAATGACGACCAAAATGTTGAAGCTGGTCAGAAAATAGCTGATTGGGATCCTTATACTATACCAATTATCGTTGAGAGAGCTGGTAAAGTTGCTTTTCAGGATATTATCTCTGGTATCTCAATGAAAGATATTGCTGATGAATCAACTGGTATAACAAGTAAGGTGATTATTGAGGCTCGTAAATCAACAAGTGGTGCTGACCTAAAGCCTAGAATATATTTAACAGATGAAAATGGCGAAACAGCATTGCTTGCGAACGGTTTAGAAGCTCGTTATTACATGCCAGTAAATGCAATATTAACAATTGAAGATGGTTCTCAAGTAAACACTGGTGATATTATTGCTCGTATTCCAAAAGAATCAACAAAAACTAAGGATATTACGGGTGGTTTACCAAGAGTTACCGAATTATTTGAAGCAAGAAAGCCAAAAGATAGAGCAATTATTGCTGATATTGATGGTAAGTTAGAGTTTGGTAAAGACTATAAGTCTAAACGTCGTGTGGTATTGCATGCTTTAGATGGCTCTGAACAAGTAGAGTATATCATTACTAAGGGTAAGCATATCTTATTTAACGATGGTGATGTTGTGAAAAAGGGTGAAATGATTGTTGACGGTCACTATGTGTTACAAGATATCTTAAGGGTAATGGGAACCCAGGCGCTGTCACATTATATGTCCCAAGAGATTCAGAACGTTTATCGCCTGCAAGGTGTGAAAATTGACAATAAACATATTGAAATTATTGTCAAACAAATGCTTCAAAAAGTTGAGATTAAAGATGCGGGTGATTCATCGCTTTTAGTTGGTGAGAAGTGTGATAAGCAAGAAGCTATAGCTTTGAATAAAAAACTCATAGAACAAGATAAAAATTCCATCAAGTATGAATTAGTATTACAAGGTATTACAAAAGCTTCCTTACAAACTACATCTTTCATTTCAGCTGCATCATTCCAAGAAACAACTAGGGTTCTTGCGGAAGCAGCTGTTGCGGGTAAAGTTGATAGATTGAAGGGATTAAAAGAAAATGTGATAGTTGGAAGACTAATCCCAGCTGGAACAGGCTTCTACGTTAATAGCTTGTTAAAAGAAGCTCAAGAGCGTGATAAAATCTTTAAGAATAAGCTTGAAGCAGAACAGGAGATTCCAGAAGAAGCAGTTGGAGGGTGATGGATCGCATTATTGATGAGTTAAGAGAGCAGCTTGCAGAGGTTAATACCTATTTGGAGTTTGATAAGATTAAAACTAAATATCTAGGTAAAACTGGAGTTTTATCTAACTTGATGGCCCAAATAGGTAAAATCCCTACAGCTGAGCGCAAAGATTTTGGTCAGAAAGTAAATGGTGTTAAGCAGGAAGTACAATCTTTGCTAGAAGCCCATCGTCTGAAGATTGAAGAAGCTGAATTAAATGATAAAATCCAGAACCAAAAATGTGATTTGACTCTACCTGGGCGTAATTGCTTACTAGGTAAGATCCATCCTATATCCAAAGTAATAAATGAGTTAGTAGATATTTTTGCTAAATTAGGTTTTAACTTGGTTCAGGGTACAAGTATTGAGACTGAATGGTATAACTTTACGGCACTCAATATTCCATCTAACCACCCAGCTCGTGATATGCATGATACTTTTTATTTGCCTAAAGGATTTTTGCTCAGGACTCATACTTCTCCAATGCAGATAAGGTTTATGGAAAAAAATAAGCCACCATTTAGGTTTATTTCTTTTGGTAGAACATATAGATCTGATTCAGATGCAACCCATACACCAATGTTTCACCAAATTGAAGCGATTGCTGTTGATAAAAAGATCAATATGCCTAATCTGATATGGACTTTAAATCAAGTTTTGCATCAATTTTTTGATAATCAAGATATTAAGATTAGAATGCGTCCAAGCTTTTTTCCATTCACTAAACTTTCTGCTGAAGTAGATATTTACTTGCCATCTAAAGGTAAGTGGTTAGAGGTTTTGGGTAGTGGTTTGATTCATCCTAAAGTTTTGCAAAATGTTTCAATTAATCCTGAAGAGTATAGCGGTTTTGCATTTGGAATGGGTATTGAACGCCTAGCTATGCTTAAGTATGGCATAAATGATCTTCGTCAATTTTTTACTGGTGATTTAAACTGGTTAAAGCATTTTGGTTTTAATTAAAAGATATGAAATTTACACTTTCTTGGTTAAAAAGATTTTTAGATACAACGGCCTCTTTAGATGAGATTTGTAACGCATTAAATAATCTTGGCCTTGAAGTGGAAGAGGTTAGTGATAGAAGTAAAGAGTTAAAAGATTTTAAGATTGCGCGCATTATTGAAGCAAATCCCCACCCACAGGCAAATAAACTTCAAGTGTGTAAAGTAAATGATGGAGAGAAAGTTTTGCAGATAATATGCGGCGCTGCTAATGCTAGGAAAGATTTGACAGTTGTATTAGCTCCTGTAGGTACTGTAATTCCAGAAAATGGTTTAGTTATAGAGTTGGCTCAAATAAGAGGGATAGAAAGTCAGGGAATGCTCTGCGGTGCTGATGAACTGCAGGTAGGTGGTTTTAACGATGAAGGTATCATAGAACTTCCTGCAGATTTACCAATAGGTGTAAGTTTTGCAACAGAATATGGTTTGGATGATCCAGTTATTACTCTTGGAATTACCCCAAATAGGGCAGATTGTTTTGGTGTGTATGGTATTGCACGAGATCTGGCAGCTAAAGGACTGGGTAAATTAAAAGAAATAGCACATAAAGAGATAGAATTTTTGAAAGATTCCAAAAGTGAGATGAGGCTGCAGCTGGATCAGAAATTATCTAACCTGTTTATAGGATGCCAAATCAGGAACATTCAAAATAAGCCAAGCCCAAGATGGCTTGCTAATATGCTAAGTAATGTAGGTATTCAACCTATATCTACTGTTGTGGATATTACAAATTATATGTGCCATAGTTTTGCTCAGCCTATGCATGCTTTTGACCATGATAGGCTTGGGAATAATATCATTATACGCACAGCTAACGAACGAGAAAAATTTAAAGCTTTGAATGAGAAGGAGTATAGTCTGAATATAGATGATATAGTTCTTGCAAATGATAAACAAGTTTGCTTGCTTGCCGGTATTATGGGAGGTATAGATTCTGCATGCACTATGCAAACTCAAAATATCTTTTTAGAAGCTGCTCTCTATGATAAAAATTCCATAGCTAAATCTTCTAAAAGACATAAGATTATCACGGATGCAAAGATGCGTTTTGAACGTCATGTAGATGGTCATAAACGTTTAGATGCGTTTAAATTAGCATGCAGCATGATTCAAGAGATTTGTGGAGGAGAATTTTATAATTTACTTAATGAAGGTACTTTAAAAGAACCTAAGACAATAAAATTTGACTTTAGTTTAGTTAAAGACAAATCTGGTTTAGATATACCGATAGAAAGATCTGTAGAGATATTGGAGAAATTAGGTTATAAAATTACTCAATCTAACCATGTAATCGTACCTACTTGGAGAGATTCGGAGATACCCGAAGATTTGGTAGAAGAAATAGTAAGAGTTTATGGTTATGATCATGTAGGGCAAGAGCCTTTGACCTATACTCAGCATCAATCATTTCCTGAAAATTTTCAAATTGCATCTAAATTATCTGCTGCACTGGTATCTAGAGGATATCATGAAGTTGTTACTTGGTCTTTTATGCAAGATGCCAAAGCTAGCAAATTTGGAGATATTAATAAGGATTTAGAAGTTGTAAACCCGATCAGCAATGAATTAAATTATATGCGCGGTAGCATTCTACCTAATCTCCTTGATAACGTTATATATAATCAGAATAATTTTATTAAAAATATAAAGATCTTTGAAATTGGTCCGGTATTTAATGGTAATCAGGTTAAAGACGAAGGAATTGTTCTAAGCGCACTATATAGTGGAGAATATTCTAACTTGCCGCATGAAAAATCCCGTTTAGTAGATATATTTGATATTAAAGGTGATTTGGAATATATTTTGCAAACGATAGGAATAAAATTAGATGATATAGACAAAATGCAAGACGCTTATTTGCATCCAAATATTTCGGGTAATATTATTTATAACGATAAAACTATAGGCTATATCGGTTCTGTCCATCCAAAATTACTAAAAGAATACGATGTTACAGGTGAAGTATTTTATTTTGAACTAAATTTGAATGAATTAAGTTTAATAAAAGAAAAAGCAGAATTTGTACCTTATGCTCATCCTCCAGTAAATCGTGACTTTGCATTCGTTGTGGATGAAGATATAAGAGCGGGAGATATAGTATCTCATATTAAAAATAATAAACTACTTCCCATAAAGGAAGTGAATATTTTTGACATCTACACGGGAGATCAAATAGGGTCGAATAAGAAATCTATTGCCATTAACGTTACTATCCAAACCAACACAAACCTTACATCTGAACAAATAGATTTAATGTCCCAGAATATTATTAATTCAGTTGTAGAGGAATTTAAAGCTACTTTAAGGCAATAATTTGGGGTTCTATTGGATTTGTAGGTTTAGATCAAGGTTTGGGAGCGTCATTTAATACATGTAAGCATTTGCAAAGCCCAACATAAGAGCAGTTTAAGAAATTCTTAAGAACTGCTTGAATGTTACTTGCTCTGAATAAATCAGTTTAAATATTATAGGTTTTTATATTTTATATGTATTCCTTAACCCAAGATTCTATAACCTCTTTAGTAAGAAAACCTACTTTAGTATCGACTTTCTTCCCTTTTTGAAACAATAATAAAGTAGGAATACTTCTAATGTGCATTTTGCTAGCTGTTTCGGGGTTTTTGTCAATATCAAGTTTTGCAACTTTTACCTTGCCTTTCATTTGTTTTGCAAATTCTTCCAATATTGGAGCAAATGAACGGCATGGACCACACCATTCAGCCCAAAAATCTACTAATACCGGTGTTTTACTATTTTGAATTTCTTTATCAAAATTTTGATCTGTTAACTCCTTAACCATATATTTGAGTTTTTGTATTAAATAAGGCTATTAATAACTTTTAACTAGCTAGTTGCTAGTCATAAGCTCTAGCTATTTTGTAAATTTAAAGACAAATCAGTATCTTCTAACTCAATTTTAACTTTTTGTTGATGGTGATCTTTAAGTCTTGAGTTTTGCTTGATAAGCTGTTTGTCGAGTTTCGCAAGGCATATATCAAAACTTTCGTATATATCTTCTGCTGAAGATCTGCTGACAAAAGTAATTTTAATACCAGAATTAACAACTATCTCACATTGAAACAGGTGATTGATCCTGCTAAAGTGCACATCACAACCTGTTGAGCAGTTCATATATTTTACGACATGTGCTGAAAGTTTGTTATGTATGTAACTTTGTAAAGCTTCATTAAGCGCGAAATGCTGAGCTGATATTTGTATATGCATCTTTTGTAACCTATTACATTATACCCAAAGTATTTATAGCATAAAATCCTTCGAAATAAAAGAAATAAAAAGCGTTAATGAGTTAATATTTCAAATAAGTATACTAGTACCATATTCTGCAAGGCAGTAAGATAAGGTGAATGCGGTGCACCTTAGTTGGTAATCTAAGTCAGGGTTAAAAAGAGTGATACAATATTTACGCATCACGATAAAACTGAATAATACGGATATCGCGGTGGAACCTAATTCTTTCAGATGGACAGCATCTAAAAAAAATGTAATGAGTAAGGTAGTAAGGTTTAGGGTCTTATAGTTAAAAAGCAAGACTCCTTCTATTATTTTATAGAACAAAAAATTGCTTAGCTGTGAAGCGGCTATCAATAATATCAAAAATGGCCATACAACACTGCTTCTAGATTTTAAATACCAGTCCATCATACGCTGGATAAACATTAACGGGTAACATATTTTTAATTTTATAATAATCTATCTTATGACTCAAGTTAGTTAAGTAAGTAACTTTTGGTTTAAATTGATTAATCCATGACAGTACTCTATCTAGACCGGCATGCACTCTTGTGGATTGGTAATCGCAACAGTCTATCACAAAGGTATCGATATTATCTAGATATCTCAAGGACTCATCATAAAAAAATGCGACATCATTTGCATATACGAAGTTGTTGATCCTTATGCCCAAACTGTCCATTACGATATGATTTTGCTTAAAAAATGATATGCTTACATCGCATATATTAATGGATGAGTCATATTCTATAGTATTTGCATTTAGGTTTTTGTTATCGAATAGGTACTGATAGCGTGGAATAATCCTAGCTCCTGTGGCGCTTGTAAAATAAATAGGTAAAATTTTGTTGCTGCCAAGAGGGCTAAAAACTCTTAATTCATCAAGGCCGCTGATATGATCAGCATGATCGTGTGTAATGATAGTGGCATCTAATTTACTGACGCCGGCTCTTAACAATTGAGTTCTAACATCAAAGCCAGAATCAATAAGTATGTTTGTCTTGCTATCATTTGGATGAAATTTAGTAATTAAAATCGCAGAGCGGAGTCTTTTATTTTTGGGATCGCTTGAGGAGCAAGTTTCACATTTACATCCTATGACCGGCGTTCCAAGAGATGATCCACAACCAAGAACAGTTATTTGTAGCATTGATTTTTATTTGGCCTTAAAATTATTAGTCTAATGTAAAAAGAGATTAGGGGAAATATATTTTTAGTACACACACGTAAGATTATATTTTAGACTAGCAATAATCAACAACAACTGAGCAATTTTAGGATAGCGTATGCATAAGAAAAGGAAGAGGAAAATAAGAGAAGTAATTGAGCGAACAGAAGAAGGGAAAAAGCTTAAGGAAGAAATTTTTATAAAAGGGAAAGCTCAAATTTTTGCCGATCCAACATATGATACACCTTTTAAGATGCTTTTTGGCACCTTAAGTAATAAGCATTTAACAATAGACCCGATAAACAGTTTATTTGATTTGAAAGGTGCAAATTGCGTTCACGATATAGAGTTTTTATCTCAAGAATTAGATCCATCTCATCCTAGTGATAAGAAAAGTACTTTGGATGTAAGGTGTAGAACGGACCATGGATATGATGTTGTGATCGAAATGCAAAGGCAATATAAACCATATTTTATATGTCGTATGCAGTACTACATGGCGCGTACCCTATCTCAGCAGGGATCTTTAATAAAAGCAGATGACCTGCATAAAATGATGACCAAAACCTATATGTTGGTTATCTCTAAAGAAAATTTATACAAAGCTCATGAATTACCAAGCAAAGATACCCAAGATACTTAGGGTAATACCATGTACCCAATGGTGGAAGAATTTGGCGGTGTAGAGATGCTACAAAACCTTACATATTATAAGGCTTATGAAATTGAAAAAGTTCAAGATATTATAAATGCTAAGATAAAAGATGGTTTTGAGTTATCGCCACAGGAACAATGGTTAGATTTTTTCAATAAATGTGCTACTATAGAAGATATACCAAAGTATGCAAATAAAACAATTCAAGAAGCTTACGAAAAGATGAAAAAGGCAAATTGGGAAACTGAAGAAAAACTCTTAGAATATTATATGGACGTGTTTGATGAAGCTTGCGAGGAGTTGCATGAGAAGCAAATTGCTGAACAAAATAAGGTTAAAGGTAAGGAGGAAGGTAAGGATGAAGCAAAGCTAGAAATGCTTGTGGGTTCTATACAGAAGCACATACCTCATGAAACGTTGAAGATAATATTTTCTCCCGCTTTTAGTGATCAGCAAATTAGTTTTGCAGAAAAGTATATCTCAGAACATCAAGATGCAAGCACCCAATTACTTATGGAAGAAATATCTAAATTATTAGGTGAGAGTACTCAAACTCATACAACAGAAGGGTAGATAATACATGACAAAAGAGGAACATAAGATAGAACCAATCACAAGAACTATAGAAGATCATAGCGTAGCATATTACATGGCTCGTTTTGATGAGGTTTGTGAAGAGTGGCATGAAAAGCAAATTGCAAAGCAAGCTTATGCGAAAGGTTATGTTGAGGGTTTAATTAAGAGCATAATCGAAAGCATTATAGATAGAGCTAAAGGTAAGGCTAAAGCTAAGATAGAGATGCTTATAGATTCGATAAAACAAAAGCAGATACCTCATGAAATGTTGTTAATATTTTTCTCTCCTACCTTTAATGATCAGCAAATTAGCCTCGCAGAAAAATACATATCAGAACATCGAGATGCCAGCGACCAATTGATAATGGAAGAAATATCTAAATTATTAGGTGAGAGTACTCAAACTCATGTAACGGAAGGGTAGATATTAATCACTCTTTCCAAGTTTAAACATTACTAGTACAAAATCTCCAAGCTTTATCAATTGCTTTTGTAATACCTATTCTTGAAGTAATAATGGGGCTTGATATTTTAATTCCTTCCGTTAAATAAGCGTGATCGTTATTAATAAGATCAAGCCCATTATGCACTTTTGTAATGCCTAAATGGCGACATATTTTACCTGGTCCATCAAGGGTTTTATCTTCTAGCCTTAATCCTCGAATTAAAACTGCACCAGCTTCTCCAATATTGCCTGTTACTATATTCATGCAAAAGTACATTCCGTATATCATGTACACATAAAGCTGGCCGCATGGACCAAACATAATGCTAGCTCTTTTTGTAGGTCCCTTAAAGGCATGTGAGGCTTCATCGTCTGACCCTCGATATGCCTCTGTTTCTGTTATGATACCTTTATAATGACCAAATATGAATTTTTTACCCAGCAAGTCACTTGCTACTTCGACTGGGCAGCGATTGTAAAATTCATAACCTAATTTTGTCATTCAAAAAGTTTATCGGTAAATTTTGCAGGACTAAAGGTTTCTAGATCTTCAATTCTCTCACCTGTGCCGATGAAGTATACAGGGATATTAAACTGATCCATAATATTGATAATTGTTCCAGCTTTTGCGCTGCTATCCATTTTTGTTACAACAAATCCTTGGATTTCTGGTATAAGCTTTTTAAATTCTTCCATCTGACGTACAGCATTTTGTCCAGTAGTGGCATCTATAGTCATTAAGAAGTGTACATTTGCTTCATCACAATGCTTTAAAATTACCTTCTTAAGCTTTGCGAGCTCTTCCATAAGGTTCTTATTATTATGCAATCTACCGGCGGTATCTATAATTAAGAGATCTGCTTTAGAGTTTTTTGCATATTCTACGGCTCTGTAAGCAACGCTTGCTGGATCGCAAGGGAGTTTTTCACCTTTGACTATATCAATAGCATTAACTTTTGCCCAATGTTCTAGCTGTTCAGTTGCGCCAGCTCTAAAAGTATCGCATGCGCCGAGAACAACTTTTTGTTTTTTTAGTCCGTAGTAGTATGCAAGCTTCCCAATAGTAGTGGTTTTGCCATTGCCATTAACTCCGCACATTACAATTACGTTAAGTCCATCTCTAAAGATTAACTCTTTGCTAAGACTTGCATCAAAAGAATTGGCAATGAACGATTTGATTTGACTCTGTACCATGTCTGGTACAATATTTTTTAGTTTGCTAATCTGATCAATGATTTTTTTTGTAGCTTTAACACCTAGATCAGCCTCTAATAAAAGTCTCTGAAGCTCAGATAATTTTTTGGGATCTAAGACTTGTTTCTGGACAATGTTAGACAGTGTCTCACTGATTTTGTCGTTAACCGATTTAAAACCACTTTTAATCTTATCAAACCAAGACATTAAATTACCTTTTAAAAGATTCTATCAATCTTACTATTATAAAACAAATAAGATTTGCAACCAAGCCTATAAAAGCGCTTTTAACCATACATGCATCTGCGCAATACTCTTGCCAGTAGCTAAAGGCTGTAATACCTGCTATAGCACAGCATACAAGACCTACCTTGCTTATGGTAATTTCATATAAGCACGCTATAAATGGAACAAGCATGACAGGTAGCCAAAACCCAGCTATAAATAAAAGTAAATCAATTACATTATCAAACTGTAAAGCAAGATATATAGCTAAAATACCTACAGCAAAAGCGGCAAGTTGAGTAAAAAGCAGAACTATTTTATTATTCTTAACTTTAAAAATTGGTTGAATTACATCATTTGTAATGTTGAGTGATGCAACATTTAGTTCCGAATCCGCAGTTGAGGTAACTGCTGCAATAAGACCTACTACAGCTATGCCCTTTAGTCCAGTAGGCATAATATGGTCAATCAGATTTAATAGAGCTAAAGAGCTAGCTCCATCGTGTTCATAAATGTAGGCAAGCAAGCCATTAATTGCGATGAAAATTAAAAATATAAAATACACGAGTGATTTTCTAAAAATAGCTCTTTGGGTATATTTATAATCCTTGGTCATGAAACCTCTTTGAATAAATCCTGGATAAAAGCCCATGAAACTGAAGCTTAAAAATAGCAAAAATACTTCTTGCCAAATCAGGGGAAGAGAATATTTAGCTGCTGGTAAAGCATTGATAAATTCATTGATTCCTAATTTATAAAGACCGACAAAAGCGATAATAGGTATACAAAGAACTATGGCTATAAACTGCACAAAATCCGTAAAGATAATAGAACGCAAACCTCCTATAGCTGTATAAGTAATTACGATTAGATAACTCAGTACAACACCTTCAGCATAATTAACTTGGAGTAAATATTGAAAGATCTTACTACTTGCGCTTATTTGTACGGCGATATAGCCAAAAGAAACTAAGCTTGCAGAAATTCCACTCATCACTCTACCGAATTGTCCATAGTGTTTTTCTACTATCTCTCCTATACTTACTACGCCATAGTGTTTTGCAATTCTTGGGAGCACGAAAATTGCAACTGTAAGATCCACTAAGATTGTAAGCATCATGGCATATACGTAGGCTAAATTGCCGCTTACCGTTTTTTCCGATAGTCCTATGACTGTTCCTCCTCCAACGCTATTTGTAAAGATTGCGGTAAGTAAGAATAAGACACTAGATTGAATTGAGGCGTCTATCTTGCCATAACTTTTAATATCTAAGGCCTGAGATCTGGTATAAAGACCTACGAATAAAAGCAGAATAAGGTATGTGAAAATAATAATCTGGTCTAACATGTTATGCTCAATTTAAATATTTTATTTTAGAATTTTTATCATAAACTTGTCTACTAAAAAAATCAGTACATAATGTTCTTAGCAAAACTTTCAATTTCAATAAGTATAGCTTGATGATATACGATTACCTAATAACAAATAAATTTACTGCTAATTATGAACCCGATGTAATGCTGGCTATTTCAGAACTTATAAAATTGGTGGAGTTAAATGAAGTTTCAAAAAAAATTTTCAAATTAAAAGTCATAAATTTTGAACGAATGACTTTATTTATTACATCTTTATCAAAAAGTAAGATAAGAGAAACTTGTAAGACAGTATTTTTGAATCTAAAAAAAGACATACGAGAATCATTGCCTATTCATCCGGGATTTTGTTCGATATTTCTCATTCATTCTGATCAATGGTCTTTTTTAATAATAAAAAAAGAAGAAGGAGGGAGTTTAAGGGGTATATATAACAAACCAGATGGTGAAATTTTAGGATCACTCAAATATTCCCCTCTAGTAGGTCATAAATACTCTGTAAGATTAGATATGCCTAAAATTTTTGCCCAATTAGGTATTGATGTTAGGAACATAGGTTTAAAAGTTAGTGGCATCACTAACGCTGATTCCGGCGCGGTAGTAATTAGCCATTTAATAAGTTCTCTTTTTGATCCTGACAGGCTTTTATGTAATGAATTTTCTTCTGAAGATATCGTAAATTTACGTATAACACATGCTTTTGTTCCTTGTGTCATCGAAAGGTTAATATCTATAAATAAAACACAGGATACTCAAAACTTGTTTTTAAATTTTGTTAATTCTCAAATAAAAGGCTCAATTACTGAAGATTTACTACGTGATCTAAATGGAAAATTATCCTCTTTTGGATTTGCAAAGACTGTATTAAATATATTTAAAAATGCAACTTGCCATATCGATATGGCCAAGGATAAAGAATTTTATAGCAAAATAGATCAACTACTGATCATTATACATAACAAAATTAAACAAGATATAAAGGCCCAACAAAAAAAAGTATCATTACATACTAAACTCTATTTACAGAAAAATCTAAATAAACAAAAATCTGCAAAATATATAAAAAAAGAAATGACAACACAGATCAAAGATGCCTTTTCTGAGGATTATAATGTAGATGATTTATTAGAATACATTTGGTGTCAGGATACTTTAGGGTTTAAACTTTATGTTAAAGGATTAATGGAAATTACGGGAGAAAAAGTTGAAGAATGTAATCGTTGGGCAAGGGTGGAAATCATAAGTAGTTTGTGTAAACTGGCTTTTCCCTCAGATAGAAAGGTTCCTTTGCCAACAATATTTGAGATTGACGAAGAATCAGATTTTGGTCCTTGGGAACAAAAAGAAGTAGATATTAAGTTACCTAATCTACAACTTACAGGTGATGAAGACGTTAAACTAAGTGCTACTTAGTTTATTTATTATCTCCTCCAAACTTAAAGAGCTAACTTGGCCTGTGGTTCTATCTTTTAGCTCGAATTTACCAGATTGAATCATTTTTTCTGATATAATCACGTGCCATGGGATACCTATAAGATCATGAGTAGCGAACTTAGATCCCGCACTTTGATCCTTATCATCAAGAAGAGTTGCAAAACCTAATTTGTTTAGCTTATTGTAAAAATCAAACGCTATCCTAGTTGTCTCATATGAATTAGGATGAATATTGATTAGGCTAATATCAAAAGGAGTAACTTGTTTTGGCCAAATTATGCCTTGCGAGTCATGGCTTGCTTCAATTATAGCTCCAACTAATCTTGAAATGCCTATACCATAACATCCCATATGTACAGGTAGATTGTGACCTTCTTTATTAGTGACAAAAGCTTTCATTTTTTCAGCATATTTCTCAGCGCCTATGTAAAATACGTGTCCTACCTCTATCCCCTTTTTAGATCTCAAATATTCTTCTTCACAAGCTCCTTCCGTATGCTTTTCATCAGTAACGGCATATAGTTTTTTACGTTTTTGTAGATCTGTTTCTTCTTCTAAACGGGAATCGTAATAAATTGTACTTTCACCGGTATTTGCTAAGATATGGAATTCGTGGCTATAGTCACCTCCTATTGGTCCAGAGTCGGCTTTCACTGCGACAGCCTTTAAACCTAAATCATTAAATATTTTGTAGTAAGTATCGTACATTAGGTCATAGGTTTTAAGAGCGCTTTCTTTATCTAGATCGAAAGAGTAAGCATCCTTCATGTAGAACTCCCTTGCTCTCATAACGCCAAACCTAGGTCTAATTTCATCTCTAAATTTCCATTGAGTTTGGTATAAAATTTTCGGTAGATCCTTGTAGCTTTTTATGGCTTTGCGGAATATATCGGTTACCAATTCTTCTGCCGTAGGGGAGAATAGTAAATCATTATCGTGGCGATCTTTAATTCTAAGCAACTCTTTACCATATGCATCAAACCTCCCAGATTCATTCCATAAATCTGCTGGCTGAATACATGGCATCAAAAGCTCTAAGCAACCTACTTGATCAAGATTTTTTTTGATAATTTGATTTACTTTATCTAATACCTTAAGTCCTAATGGTAGCCATGTATATATGCCACTTGCTGCCTGGGTTACAAGGCCAGCTTTTAGCATTAATGAGTGAGAAATAATACTTGCTTCTTTTGGTTGCTCTTTAATAAGCGGTAAGAAAAATTTAGATAATAACATGCTATGCGTTTGCGTGAATGAAATTTGTCTGAATAGAATGATTATCCGCAAAAAGGCCAGTAAAGTGATAAGTATCAAGTTTTGAGCCTTTGCGTTTGACACCTCTAGAAATCATGCAATAATGCTCTGCTGAAATTTTTACAGCAACTCCTTTTGCTTTTAAACCTCTTGCTATATGTTCTGCAATTTCTGTAGTCATATCTTCTTGAATTTGCAGTCTTTTAGCAAAAACGTCTATGATTCTTGCTATCTTACTAATTCCCACTATTGCATCACCTGGAATATAACTTACGCTTACGGTTCCAACTATAGGAAGCATGTGGTGAGCGCATGTTGAGGTAAATTCTATGTCTTTCAGTAAGATGGGTTGATCATAATTATTTTTCTTATAAACCTTGGATTTTAAAATATCTGATGCAAGAAGTTTATATCCTCCATAAATCTCTTCAAAGCTATCTACAACCCTCCTTGGCGTATCTTTAAAGTGCTCATTTTCAAGGTCGACCCCTATGTATTCTAGCAGCGTGCTAACAGCTCTTAGGGCGTCGTCTCTTGATGGAAGGGGCTTTATAAGCTTAGATATCTTAGTTTTCATTTTTTGTATTTAGTATTAAATCCTTGGCTTGATTAGAGTTTAGCCAACCCGTTACTTTAACCCACTTACCTTCCTCTAAATCTTTATAATGCTCAAAAAAGTGTTTTATTTTTTTCTTTTGAATTTCTGGTAAATCACTTATATCCTTAATGTTTGAATATAAAGGATCGAGTTTAACTGTAGGCAATACTATAATCTTCTCATCCATACCAGATTCATCCTCCATCTCTAAAGCTCCAATTACTCGAGCTTTGATGAGACATCCTGGCAAGAGAGGAGCTTGTGCGATTAATAATACATCTAAAGGATCTCCATCTGCACCAAGTGTGCCAGGAATATAACCGTAATTACAAGGATAGCGCATGGCTACGTTCATAAAACGGTCTACTTCAATTACGCCTGCTTTTTTATTGAACTCATACTTTACCCCTTCTGAATTCATTGGTATTTCTATAATAACGTTTATTTCATCTGGCAAATTGCCGCTACTGATATTGTTCATACTGCTTCAACTTCTTTTACTTCTGGTATATAATATTTAAGCATCGACTCGATGCCATTTTTTAAGGTTATGGTGGAACTAGGACATCCACTACACGCTCCTTTTAATTCTAATTTTACAACTCCATCTTCAAAACTGTTATAGATTATATCTCCTCCATCTTGAGCAACAGCTGGACGAACTTTTGTTTCTATAATCTCAATAATTTGTTTTTCGATTTCACTTAGAGGCACATTAGAAATCTTTTTCTCTTCTGCCTTAATGCTATCATAAGGCTCAAGGCCAGAGACGAAATGATCCATCATGATCATGATCACTTCGGATTTTAATATTGCCCAATTAATTTCATCATTCTTGCTTACAGTGACAAAATCATGCCCGAAAAATACGCCTTCAACTCCTTTAATAGACAAAATTTTGCGTGCTAAAAAGCTATTTTTTGCATCCTTTTTGCTAGTAAAGTATTCTGGTTTATCAGCTATACTTCTACTAGGGAGGAACTTTACAGCATTTGGATTTGGTGTGTCTTGGGTTTGAATAAACATTTACAATATTGCAATGATCATGTTATAATTATGGTTGTTACCTAAAATTTAACTAATTTTTATTTTGATAGTTGTATATATTATAACACTTTACAATAAGGAACGCTATATTGCTGGTGTTATTAATTCTTTAAGGAAGATTAGAGGAGATTTCGAGAAGCGCTATGTTATTGTTAACGATGGCTCAAGTGATGGGTCCTTAGAGATTGCCCAAAAAGCTTTAAGAGGTTTAGAAAATGTCACTTTAGTTGATCAAGAAAATCAAGGGCCTAGTAAAGCTACCAATACAGCTATCAAAGAAGCTTTAAGACAAAAAGCTGATTATGTGCAATTTGTTGATGGAGATGATATTGTAGCGCCTGACTGTACCACTAAATTAGTTGAAGCTGCAAAAGTGTTTGGGTGCGATGTGGCTTTTTGTATAAAGGGAAGCTATGATGGAGATAAGATAAATTCACATTCTCTAGATCCGAATATAAATTTTATAACAGAGCCTCTTTCTCATTTGCTGACAAAAAAAAGCAGAGGCATAAGAGGGATAGGATCTTCTGGATCTTTAGTTTCCAAGGCCTTGTTGAAAAAAGTAAAAGGTTCTGATGAAGGTGTGTTTGTACAAGATTTTTCTTTGTCTTTAAGGTGTGCAAAATATAGTAGTTTTGTGCGAGTGAATGAGACACTTGTTTTTGCTCCTGATGTGATGGATAAATCTCGCCTTTCTTATAATAAAAAGTTTGAATATATGCAAAGTTTGATCGCTTTAAGGAATTTTTTACGAGATAATAGAGTTTTAGGGAAAGATTATCTAGATGATTTTTATAAAACTTTTTGGTCTCTTCGCTGGAAAATGAAGAAAAATTTTTCTAATCTTATAGGATACGTAAAATCTAAAATTATTAAGCCTAATATTACATTAGATAAGCTAATAGAATTATACAATGCTCATACCGAATAAAAGTCCCAGCGACACAACTGTAGTAGTTGCAATGTCTGGAGGGGTAGATAGTTCAACCGTAGCAGCAATGCTTCATCATGAAGGTTTTAAGGTCATAGGAATCACTTTACAGCTTTATGATCATGGTATGGTTTTAGCTAAGAAAGGAGCATGTTGCGCTGGACAAGATATTTATGATGCAAAAATGGTTGCTGATAAGCTAGGCATTCCTCATTACGTCTTAAACTACGAAAGTAAGTTTAAAGAGGCGGTTATTGATGATTTTGTTGATAGCTACTTACAGGGCTACACTCCTTTGCCATGCGTGCGATGCAATCAAAGCGTAAAATTTAAAGACCTATTAGAATTTGCTAAAGAGCTTGGCGCAGACTGCCTTGCAACTGGACATTATGTAAAAAAAGTGTTTAACAAGAACATGCCAGAAATGCATAGAGGGCTTGATTTAGATAAGGATCAGAGCTACTTTCTTTTTGCAACTACGAAAAAACAGTTGGATTTTACGTATTTTCCTTTAGGAGATTTAACCAAAACTCAAACTCGCAAACTAGCAAATGATTTTGGTTTAATTACTGCCGATAAAGAGGATAGTCAAGATATATGTTTTGTGCCGGACGGAAAATATGCAAATCTCATATCTAAACTAAAACCTAACTCAAATACAAAAGGTAAAATTTTGCATGTGGAAGGTTACGAATTGGGAGAACATGAAGGCATAATAAATTATACTATTGGCCAACGCAAAGGATTAAAAATTGCTGTTGGAAAACCTTTGTATGTGGTAAAAATTGATTCTGATCAAAATATTGTATATGTTGGAGATCAGGAGCATTTAGAAAAAACTACATTTACTATTTCTGATGTGAATTGGCTAGATGAAAAACCTCTTACAAATGAGGAAAAAGAATTTACTGTAAAAATTCGCTCCACTCATCAAGGATCTTATGCTAGAATATCAAATTTGGGTGGTAGCAGGATGGAAGTTTGTTTGCTTACGCCTGAAAAATCGATTACTCCTGGACAAGCGTGCGTAATTTATGATAAATCAAGAGTTTTAGGAGGGGGGTGGATTGAGAAATTTTAATTTATGATGTTATGATAAGAGCCTTTTATAAAAAGAATATAGATTCTATTAGAGAAAGTAGTGCAAGTAGTGGTCTTGCAAAAAACCTTGGTCCTATGGACTTAATTATGATCGGCCTTGGATCTATCATTGGAGTTGGCGCGTTTGTTACAACCGGACAGGTAGCTGCGGAATTTGCAGGACCCGCTGTTACTCTTTCTTATGCAATCGGTGGTCTTGTATGTATTTTTGTTGCACTTGCTTACGCCGAACTTGCTGTAATGATACCTACTTCTGGAAGCGTTTATACATATAGTTATGTTGCCTATGGAGAGCTTTTTGCTTGGATCATGGGTGGTGTTATGTTTTTAGAGATGGGGTTAGGTGCTGCCTCTGTTGCTGCTGGTTGGTCTGCTTATGTTCAGGGGTTAATGGTTAAAACCGGTATTGTGCTACCTGATATAATAGGAAAAGTTCCTTCTGCAGGAGGTTTTTGCGATCTACTTGCTATAATGATGGCTGGATTTGCTGGATTTGTTGTTTATTTAGGAACTAAAGATAGCAAAAGATTAAATACTATTTTAGTGATTATAAAATTTATTGCTATAACTGCTTTTGTGATTGCGGCTAGCCCTCATTTTGAATCAAAAAATTGGTCTGATTTTATGCCTTTTGGCTTTCATGGAGTTCTGGGAGGGGCGTCAATATCATTTTTTTCATTTTGTGGATTTGGAGTTATCGCAACAGCTGCAGAGGAGTGCAGAAATCCCAAAAGAGATGTTACTATAGGTATCGTGGGAGCCTTAGTTTTATCTACGCTTGTTTATGTTGTATTAGGTGGTCTTGTCACTGGTCTTGTGCCATATACTGAATTAAATAATGCGCAGCCTCTTGCATATGCATTGAATGTAAAAGGTAGCCAAATTGGTTCTATAATAGTTGCAATTGGAGCAATATGTGGTATGACAACCGTACTTATGATGCAGCTTTATGGTCTTTCTAGGATCGTGTATGTTATCTCTCGTGATGGTATTTTGCCACAAGCCTTTAGTCAAATACACCAAAAATATGGTAGCCCGCATAAAACTATCATAATGCTCACGGTACTAATAGCATTGATAGGAGGTTTTGTACCTTTTGATACTATTATCAGGTTATCAAGTATGGCAAGTCTTATGGATTATGCTTGCGTTACATCTATCGTACTTTACTTACGCTTTAAAATGCCCGAAATGCCAAGACATTTTCAATGTCCTGCAGTATTTATCATTGCGCCTATTGCACTTGTGGCATGTATTTATTTATTATTTATACAGATCATAGATAAAAATGGTCAATTGATGTTGACTGGTAAAATTTTGATCTCATGGTTTGCTGTAATGATACCTTTATACTTTTTAAAGCCTAAAAATGACATTTGAAGAATTTAAAGAAAAATATAACTATGAATCTGCCACATCCATCATCAAGCAATATTTAGATATTAAATACCAAAACCTTGACTGCATCATTTTATTTCGTTTAGGAGATTTTTATGAGCTATTTTTTGAAGATGCAGTCATAATAAGCAAACTTTTAGGCTTAACACTTACAAAACGCAGCAATAAGGAAGATAATGTGCCAATGTGCGGTGTGCCTTATCATGCTCTTGCTAACTACTTACCTAAGATTGTTGAAGAAGGATTTAAGGTTGCTATTTGTGATCAAATTGAAACTCCGGAGGAAGCTAAAAAAAGAGGTGGTACAAAAGCCGTTATAAAACGTGATGTAGTACGGATTGCGACTAGTGGTACTATGTTCGAAGATGGAGTGGTTGAAAATGCTCCAAACTACTTAATGTCTTTAGTATGTAATCAGGAAACTGCCGCAATCGCTTATGTCGATATTACTACCTTAGAATTTAAAACTACTTGTGTGCCTATTAATTGTCTTTTGGCAGAGGTAACAAGAATAGATCCTAAAGAAATATTAGTACCGCAAAGTGTAAGGCCTCTGTTGCATCAAATACTTACGCCTTATAAATCTAAATTAGTCTCTCAGGTAGATAGTTATTTTGCCGTCTCTAAATGCACTAGATCTATTTTAGAATACTATAACATAGCGAATATCTCATCTTTAGGACAATTAAGGGATTTATCCGTTGTAAGCATAGGATCCGTGTTGCAATATTTATCTCTAACTCAAAAGAGTAATCTGCCACAACTGGGATTTCCTAAAATTTTGAATAACTCAAAATTTATGCTAATTGATGCTGTTACAAGAAGTGGCTTAGAGATTTCTCGTAATAATAAAGGAATGGTTAAAGGAAGCCTTTTTGATGCCCTAAATTCTACGATTACTAAATCTGGTGCAAGACTTTTTTATTCCATGCTTGCAAGTCCTTTAACTGATATTGAAGAAATTAAGTTTAGGCATGATCTGATTGAATTCTTTAAAGATAATTTAAATCTGTGCAACCAGATAAGAAGTATTTTAAATCAATTGGGAGATCCTGAAAGATCGATAAGTCGTATCAATATGCACAGAGCATCTCCAGCTGATTTACTTGATCTAAAAAATGCTATTGTTATTACAAACAAAATTAAAGAGTTTTTTACAAGCGAGCTAGGACTGATTATGCCTGATTTGCTCGAAAAGGCTTTTTATGGTCTTCAGGGTCATGATGAAATCTATAATTTAATTCATGAGGCCATTATAGAAACCGATCTAGCAGAGGAAGTAACTTATATCAAGCACTCTTATCATCAAAAAATACAAGAGTTATGCGATTTGATTAAAGATTCGCATAAAATTGTAGGTCAGTTAAGACTTAAATATGTAAGTAGTACAGGTATTGAAAATTTAAAAATTAGTCAAAACAACGTGCTTGGGATGTTCGTGGAAGTATCTTCTCGCAATATCTCCAAACTAGATGATACTTTTATTCATCGCCAAACAACAGTCAATGGAGCTAGATTTACTACTAGCGAGCTTCAAAATCTTGAGAAAGATATCATTAACGCACAAGGTCTTTTGAGAGGGCTTGAAAAAGAGATTTTTACAGAAATATGCCATAGCATTATGCAAGAGTTTATCTCTTTAAATAGCATGGCAACCTCTTTGAACTTTTTGGATGTTATCACAAGCGCAGCACTTTTTGCGCATGAGAAAAATTACTGTAAACCCGAGATGCTAGAGGATAATACTTTTATTATTAAAGATGGGCGCCATCCTGTTGTTGAAGATTATTTAAAGTCTGATCAAACCAGTTTTATAGCAAATGATTCCGATCTATCGGATGGGCATAATATTTGGCTTTTAACAGGGCCTAATATGTCAGGCAAAAGTACATTTTTGAGGCAAAACGCGGTTATTGCTATTATTGCTCAAGCTGGTTTTTTTGTTCCTGCATCTTATGCGAAAATTGGCATAATTGATAAAGTATTTAGTCGAATTGGCGCTAGTGATGATTTGGCAAAGGGGCAGTCTACGTTTATGGTCGAAATGACTGAGACTGCTGCAATACTTGCTCAAGCTACTTCCAAATCTTTGATCATTATAGATGAATTAGGGAGGGGTACATCTACTTATGATGGAGTCTCAATTGCACTGAGCTGCCTAGAGTATATTCATGATGCAATAAAGTGTAGATCATTGTTTGCAACTCATTATCATGAGCTTGCTAGCTTTTCTAGTAATTGGCCTAATATTCGCAATTATCATGTGAGCGCAAAAGAAGTAGCGGGTTCATTATTGTTCCTACATAAAATTAAAGAAGGACCATCAGATAGGTCTTATGGTATCAAGATCGCTAAGCTCGCTGGCATTCCTATAAGCGTTATTAGACGGGCAGAACAAATCTTTAATTCGCTGCAGCAAGATGTGAAGTTAACAGTTCCTGCTGATGAAATAAATTACGAAGATGATAATTATCAGAAAATTAAAGATTACATCTGCAAGTTAGATGCAAATCAAATTACGCCACGAAATGCGTTAGATGAAATTTTCAAACTGCAAGAGCTAATAAAATAATACATATTTTTTAAGGAAAATTTATATGTTATTATCATCACCTAACTTGTCCGCGCTATATTCGTTTACATCTTCTTGTATTTCTTGAGAATAGTCTAATAGAAGAGAATCCAACCTTGTTTCAAGTTCATGAATTCTTAATTTCATATTTAATGTTGCGTTCGAGGATGTCCCGGCAGTTTTTGGTCTTTGTGAAGTTTGAGAGTTGGAAGTATTTAAAGTATTGGAAGAGTCTAATGTATTATCTAGAAAATTTTCAAGATGCTCGGTTAGATGTGTGTCTATTTTTTTTGATTTTGTATTGAGAGTTGTTCTAGAGAATATTGGGCTAGTTTTTGGCCTTGGTGTACCTGAAGGGCTCCATGTACTTGCAAAATTTAATCCATCACTTGAAACATCTTCAAGCCTTTCGGCTAGATAAGAATCCATGATTTTTAATTTAGCATTTGGGCTTGCTTTAGAGAATGTTGGACTTGTTTTTCTTCTTTGCGGACTTGAGGGATTTGATGTGCGTGAAGAGTCCAATGCATCATTGGAAAAATTATCGAGATGTTCAATCAAATAAGAATCTATTAACTTCACTTTCGAATTTGGGCTCGTTTTAGGGGATGTTAGACTTATTTTTTTTCTTTGCGGACTTGGAGGTCTTGGGGTGTGTGAAGAGTCTAGTGCATCATTCGAAAGATCTGGAAAGTGTTCATTTAGATAAGAATCTTGCGCTTGTGATTTTGCATTTGGGCTTGTTTTAGAATGTGTTGGGCTTATTTTTTTTCTTTGTGGACTTGGAGGTTTTGGAGTATTTGAAAGGTCCAATGTATCATTTGGAAGATCCACAAAATACTCAGTTAAAAAAGGATCAATTACTTTGAGTTTTACTTTAGGACTTGTTCCTGAAGACTCGCTTTTAAATTCTAATGAGGTATCTTTTTGATTTAATGATGAAAAGTTCGATTTTTTAGGTGTGTATGAAGCATCATTAGTTTTTGTGGATGAAGATAGCTCTTGGTTTGTAATATTATCGGTTTTAATTGGTTCAAGATGTTTCTTGCAGAGCGATTTAGAGGGAGATCTGGGTGATGACTTGGTGGAAGTTTGAGGAGAAGACTCATAGTGAGGGCTTGAGTGTTTTACTACTGGTAAAGTTGATGATGGTATTTCTAGTGCTGAAGGTTTTTGTAAAGATTTTTTGGATGAGGTTTTTTTAATTGGCGAAACATGATCTTGAACTTCTGGTAAAATTTCTATTTTACGTTTAATATGATTGGTTGCTAAATGTTTTGTATTGCAAGTATTTAGAATATTATTGGTTACATTTAACAATCTATCCAAAGATTCGCATATTGTGGGCTCTCTCTTAATAAAGATTTCCTTTAATCTTTCCCACTCTGAAGCTTGGTATGTTAATTGATTTACTAATTCTTGAAAATGTGATTCACTACTAAATTCTATCTCATCTAATTTAAGTAAAAGGGAACTCTTATATTCTTGGATTTGATTAATCATTACAGAGGTAAAATCTTTGAAACTTGATTCGTCCTGTCCGCTGATATAAAAGAGAGATAAAATTTTAAGACCTATAAACACCCTTTGATTCATATCAGTAACACATGAAAGAAGCTTTTCAAAGTTGTCAAGAAAGTAATCGCGTACTTTGCTTTCTTTGAGATTGATCAAAGTGTTCATTTGACACAATATCGATACTATTTCTAGATGATCTCCGGTTTTACTTATAGCGAAAGTTAAAGGGCTATGAAAATAATGATCCAATATGTTGGGATCAGGATTTTTTTGAGCTAAAAGTTGGGCAATTTGAAAGTTATTGTATTTAACTGCATAATGCAAAGGGCTCATCCCTGAATGATCTGTTGCATTAACGTTAGCTTGGTAGTTTAGTAATAATTCTACTAAGCGTGCGTCGTTTTTTGATATTGCCCAGTGTAGGGGAGTAATGAGATAGCGTCCATGACAATTAGCACGTGCTCCATGACTTAATAAGATAGATGCTACTTGATAATATCCTTCCTTAACTGACTTATACAAAGGTGTCTCATCATGTCCATCTACTGTATTAACTCGTGCTCCATGTCCAATTAATAAAATAGTTAAATCTTCATCTCCATTTGCTGCTGCTATATGCAAAGCAGTTTGCGAATTCAAAGAATCTCGATCTAAGACGTTAGCTCCTTTGTTGAGCAAAATTTTTGTTATTGAGTAATTGGATCTCTTAACGGCATATATCAGAGCAGTTTCATTGTCTTCATTTTTATCATCAATGAGAAATGGTCGGTGATCGAGTATAATATCCACCTCTTGTTCATCGTCATTAGTTATAGCAGAAAATAAATTGAATGATGATCCATCCATAAAGTTGCACCTGTTTAATATACTTGTAATATTACAACCAAATTACTTTAAGGATATGTCAACTCATTTATTGGGTTAATATATTTGGAAAAGATGGTTAATATAGCACATCCTTTTTTTGTGAGTTTTTTGGGAAGGATATGGTTATTATAAAGTGATAATAATCCTGGAAATAAGAGACTTTTAGTCTACTTTTTCAAGATTAAAATGCAAGAAGGTTGTACTTTGAAAATTACTAAAATTTGTAAGTTATGCCTAAAGAAATAAACGTAGGATCCAATTTTACTTTTACTGGCACATCATTTGTAGTTTCTAGATAAGAAGACTTATAGAATACCTTTGCACGTAAGAATTGTTTTTTAATTTCAAAAGTAATAGCTGTATTATCTTGAGCCCATAAATCAAGACCAACTTGAGCTATAGGTCCCAAGGATAAAGGCTTAACTTTCAAGGATTTATTATGCGTGAAAAAATATGAAGTTCCATAACCTAGACCTACATAAGGAGTAATGCCTCCAAAGGGAGCAATATAATATTGAAAAATTACTTGAAATGGTACGGAGTATATGTTGATATTTTTATGATAATTTAGACTACCGTAATATGATCCTACGTTATTAAGTGCTTCTTGTTTTGTGCGATAAGCGTGAAAACCTAAGCCTATTTCTGAGGCAAAATATTCTGAGAAAAAGACAGAGCTTGATAATTCGCCACCAAAGCCATTAGCAACTAGATCGTGGTCGATGCTATTTAAAGATGTGCCGTTTATAGGGCTTGGATCTGGTAATCCGCTATCTTTACTTTTGGATCTTATGCCAGTTAATTTCATTTTAAAGAATATCTTATTCCCAAGCAGACTACCCTCTAAATGAGAAGAATCATATGAGTCGTAGTAATCTACATATTTAGGTGCCGATAAGGCAAAAGAACTTAATAAGCAAATCGGAAGACAAAGAAGGAACTTTTTAAATGGCAGCATAAAGTTTTGTATATTAAAAATTATTCCTGCCATTATCACTTACCTTGTGCCTAAATATTAGATTCTCTGTCTCAATAAATAAAAAATTATCTATTTCGCTACAAATTTACAACTACTGTGGTTGTTTACATGGATTTTCGTTTAACTCCCACTCCATAATCTTTTTATTAAAGGTATATAGTTTTGGTAAAGTTTCTGTATTACTCAATACGATGTCGGCGATTCCAAGATCACGTCTTGAAGTGATCGTGCCATTGTACATAGTAATAAAAGGATTAAAGTTTTCAAAATCCATGGTTATAAATTTAGCGCCATTTAAACTGCATATTGCTTTAACTGCGCTGTCAATATCTTTCACTGGAGTTGAGCCAATTTTATTAATCTTTAGTCTAAAGTCTTGTCTCTCATGACTATAAGGAAGCAGATCTCTAACGCTAAGACCGCTACCTGGTGCTATGTAAGCTATTCCCAATGATTTAATGGGTATACCTGAAGCATAGCTACTAAGGTCATTAGTTTCGAAAAGCACCGCTCCTCCAAACTCTAGCATTTTAGATATTTTGTTGTCCTCTAAATTATATAGATCAAGAGTGACTGGAATTTTTTGACCATTACGGTAGATAGTTAAATCTATAGTGTTGCTTGTTACACTATCCATTAGATGATCAAATTCATATAAGCTAGGACCAACTCGTTTACCGGCTACTTCCCATATTATGTCGCCATTTTGCAATTTATCTGAAGCTTTAGAGCCTGGTATAAATGCTTTGATTGCTAATACATTGTTTCTGCTATCCGGAAAATCTTTCAGATAAGCAATCATTAAGCTTTCTGGGAAATTTTTATGTTTCACAACTTTGTCTAATGAGTACATCTTTGTGATAACACCTATGTGTCTTCTTTGAGGTGTTACGCCGGATTCATAACTTTTTAAAGCGTTCGATATATATGATCCATGAAGAGCTAAGGCGTATGTTTTTGATCCTCCATATGTTATGGCAACAGCATCGCCATCGTCGTTTAACACAGGAGATCCACTTGCGCCACCTGCAATATTTAGATTAACTACAAAAGTGTGTTGTGCAATATCTCCACTAATTTCAAATGGATTTGATATATAACCATCATGAAATGAGAAAGATTGACCTTCTGTATTGCCTACGATAAATACATGTTGTCCTTCAAAAGCCTGTTTGGTGCTAAAATTTATTTCCTGCACATCGTCAGGAATATCTTTGGGATTTACTTGCAAGAAAGAAAAATCAAGCCACAGATCATAATATCCTAGTTTTGCTTGAGCTAGTCTACCATTGTGGAATTTGATAGAGTAATTTGCGATAGAATTTGAAGCTTTTGTTACATGCTCGTTTGTGATTATTATCCCCTTAGCTTTATTAGCTATAAAACCTGTACCGGACCAGCTACCTTTGCTTCCGTATGCTGCTACTGCAGCTCTTCCTTCTATGGTTACGGTAGATTTGCGAGCTTTGTCTAGAACGTTGTCCTTAATATCAGCAAATGTGCTAGAAAAAATAAAAAACAAACAAAAAACAAATTTTTTCATATGACCTTCTTGTAAAAGTTAATATGTTCACTATATCAAAGCTATTAGATAATTCAAAAAGTAAATTATATTATGTCAAAAATTATTGGTATAGATTTAGGCACAACTAACTCTTGTGTCGCGATTATGGATGCTAAGGAGCCAAAAGTAATAGCAAACTTGGAAGGTAGTAGAACAACTCCATCAATGGTTGCATTCGTTGATTCAAATGTATTAGTTGGTGATAGTGCAAAGCGTCAGGCAATTACTAATCCACAAAAAACTTTATTTGCTATAAAAAGGCTTATTGGTAGGAGATTTGATGATCCATTAACCAAAAAGGATCAAGAGTTGGTGCCATATAAAATTGTTAAAGCAGACAATGGTGATGCATGGGTTGAAATTGATGGCAAAAAATATTCTCCAAGTCAAGTCAGTGCTTTTATCCTGCAAAAAATGAAAGAAGCTGCTGAAAATTTCTTAGGTGAAAAAGTAACCAAAGCTGTTATTACAGTTCCTGCATATTTTAATGATGCCCAGAGACAAGCTACAAAAGATGCTGGTCATATTGCTGGTTTAGAAGTTGAAAGGATTATTAATGAGCCAACCGCTGCGGCTCTTGCTTATGGATTTGATAAGGCTAAATCTCAAACTATTGCTGTGTATGACTTAGGTGGTGGTACGTTTGATATCTCTATTTTAGAGATAAGTGATGGTGGAGTGTTTGAAGTAAAATCTACAAACGGTAATACATTCTTGGGGGGTGAAGACTTCGACATGAGAATTCAAGATTACCTAATTGATGAATTTAAAAAACAGAGTGGTATTAATTTAAAAAATGACCCACTTGCTTTGCAAAGATTAAAAGAGGCAGCTGAGAAAGCTAAAAAAGAGTTATCTTCAACTCAAGAAACTGATATTAACTTACCATATATTACTGCCGACCAAACAGGTCCTAAGCATTTAAATATCAAGTTTACTAGAGCAAAGCTTGAGAGTTTGGTTATGGATTTAATTGACAAGACTATAGAGCCTTGCGGACTTGCACTGAAAGATGCTGGTCTTACTGCAAAAGATGTGAACGAGGTAGTGCTTGTTGGTGGTATGACAAGGATGCCTAAGGTTGTCCAAAAGGTAAAAGAATTTTTTGGTAAAGAGCCAAATAAAAGTGTAAACCCAGATGAAGTTGTTGCGCTTGGTGCTGCTGTACAAGGGGGTGTGTTGCAAGGAGATGTAAAAGACTTGCTTCTACTTGACGTAACGCCTCTTTCCTTGGGTATAGAAGTGATGGGTGGTATTTTCTCAAAGCTAATTGAGCGTAACACTACTATACCGATTAAGAAAAGTCAGGTTTTCTCAACTGCTAGTGATAATCAGCCAGCTGTAACTATTAGGGTATTCCAGGGTGAGCGTGAGTTTGCCGCGGAAAATAAACTGCTTGGTGAATTTAATTTAGAAGGCATTCCACCGGCTCCAAGGGGAGTACCTCAAATTGAAGTAACATTTGATATTGATGCTAACGGTATTGTTCACGTATCTGCAAAAGATAAGGCTACAGGTAAAGAAAATAAGGTTACAATTCAATCTTCAAGTGGACTTGAAAAAGATGAAATTGAAAGAATGGTTCGTGAAGCTAAGGAATTTGAAGTCCAAGATAAAGAGCGTAAAGAGCTTGTTGAGCTCAAAAATAGAGCTGATACGTTAATTTATTCAACAGAAAGCTCCATAAAAGAATACGGTGATAAGATAGAAGAATCCCAAAAAACTGAGATTCAAAGCGCTATATCTGCTTTGCAAGAGTATTTAAAAGGTGAGGACAAAGAAGTTATTAGTAGTAATATTGATAAACTTCAATCTCTTGCTATGGCAATAGGGCAAGCTATGTATAAACAAAATGCTGATGCGAACCCTCAAGATAGCGGAAATCAAGAAGAGGGGCCTAAAGACGAAAAAGTGGTTGATATTAACTAAATAGGGTACCTTAATGGTGCCTTGTTTGTATATAAATAAAGAAATACATGTCACAACAAGACTATTATAAAATCTTAGGAGTTTCTCAAGGTGCATCAGAGGATGAGATAAAAAAAGCTTATCGCAAGCTTGCGATGCAATATCACCCTGATCGGAACAAAGGGAATCTTGAGGCTGAGAAAAAATTCAAAGAAATTAACCAAGCATACGATATTTTAAAAGATCCACAAAAGAAGGCCACATATGATCGTTTTGGTCACGAGTCCTTTAATTCTGGTGGATTTGGTGGAGGCGGATTTGGAAGAGCTGGAGGATTTGATTTTGGTGATATAGATGTTGAGAATATCTTTGACATGTTTGGTTTTGGTGGGGGAGGTAGAAGTAAGTCGCGTGGACCTCAAAAAGAGAGAGGGGCTGATTTGCAGTATCATATGACTATAACTCTTGAGGAAGCATTTCATGGTACTCAAAAAACAATTTCTTTTGCTTGTGATACTAAGTGTGGTCAATGTAATGGATTAGGTAGTAAGACTGGGGCCATTTCTACATGTACTACATGTGGAGGTAGAGGCGCTATTTATATGAAACAAGGCTTCTTTTCGATAGAGCGCCCATGTGGAACTTGTGGCGGAGCTGGACATATTGTAAAAGATCCTTGCTCATCATGCGGAGGCAGGGGGGCTTATCAAAAAACTAAAAATGTTGAAATTAATATACCTTGCGGCGTAACGGACGGTATGCGTTTACGCAAAACTGCTGAAGGTAGTGCTGGTTTTAGAGGGGGCGCAAGTGGTGATTTATATATTCTGATTTCTATCAAGCCTCATTCAATATTTAGAGTAGATGAGAGAGCAAATATGCACTGCAGGCTTCCAGTTAGCTTTATTACTCTAATCCTGGGAGGAAAAGTGGAAGTTGAAGATATAAATGGAGAAAAGATCTCCGTAACGATCCCTCAAGGCACAGAGCACGGTCATCAAATTACTATTAAGAATAAGGGTATGTCTATTACGGGTTCTAAAAGCAGAGGCAGTCTTATCGTGCATGTAGTTTCGACGGTGCCAAAGAATTTGACCGCTAAACAACGTCAAATGCTTGAAGAGTTAGAAAAAGATTTAGCTCAAAATAAAGCCTCAGAAAGCATATTTGATAAGATGAAGAATCTTTGGAGTTAGAATTTATAGCAAAGCGCTCTTCATCAACAAGATTTTTTTGATATTTACTCTTTAACTAGCATTTTCCTAGAAGCCCTTAGCTTTACACTTAGAAAAAGGTATGTTAATATTTATAACGAAGAGTTATCAATAAATAAATACAAAAGTGTAACTATATGTTAAAATCTAATTCTCCTAAAGAATATGAGGGTACGCCACGTCCAACAGGGAAATGGAAAGAGCCATTCTTGAAATCAATTAATAGTATAGAAGCTAATAATATTCCAGAGGTGCAGGAAGCATTAGAGAAGTTTGGGCGTGAAGATGCAAATTTAAACCATTTTGATACTAGAAAAGTCGCTGATATTGATGGTTATGAGGTGTCGAGATATATAGGTCTTATGCATGTGGTTGCGTCGGCACATGGTGATGGAACTGAAGTGCTCCAGCTTCTTTATGATTATGGTGTTAATCCTTATCAAATATCTTATACAATCAGGCATAAGTGGACAGTTGTTGATATGCCAGCTCCGGTTGTATGTGCTGCGAAGTTTGGTAAACTAAATAGATTGAAATGGTTCCAAGAAAAGGGTGTTAAATTGTATGCTAAATTTAATGATACTGGAACAGGGAAAGTAAATCTTTTAGATATAGCTGCAAAATATGGTTATAAAGATGTCTTTACATTTCTTTTCAACGAAGGAGGAGCGGGATCTTATATTAGGGAGGGTATTAGAAAATATCCATTAAAAAAAGCTATAGATCATAGTTTAGATATGGTGAAATTTATGGTAGATTTTGCCCGTGAAAAAAATATCGATTTGGAAAGCTACGCACCTGAAACATTAGAAGAAAGTTTATGGATAGTTAGAAACGAGGAAATTGAAAAATCGCCTGAAAAGTTTTCAATGATTGAATATTTAGTGGATCAATTTAAAGCATCGAGCGAAGCTCTAATAAAGTACTACGGAGAAATTGGATTTCATAAAAAAGAAACATTAGATGCGCTTAAAGCATGTCATCTAAAGTTCCATCCTGATGCAGATTTCGATGCAAAGGAGCTAAAAACCTTAGGTGAAGACGGAACCACAATAGATCAGATCGGTTGATTTGTTATATATTTGCATTATTATTAAAATAGGGAGTAAACTAAAAATTGAATCTAATAATAAATAACTTATGAAAAAAGCAGTAGCATTAATCAGCGGTGGAGCAGATTCTGCTACAACTCTTGCGATAGCCTTGCAACAAGGATTTGAAGTACATGCAATTAGTTTTGATTACGGTCAAAAACATCGTATCGAGCTAGAGAAATCAAAGTTGGTAGCGCAAAAAGCTGCTTCCCATAAAGTTATTAAATTAGACCCTACAGCATTTCAAAGGTCTGCTCTTACAAATAATAATCTGAATGTACCTAAGTATGATTCGGTAGATCAAATACCTCAAAAAGTTGCAGATACTTACGTTCCTGCTCGTAATCTTTTGTTTTTAAGCTATGCAACTAGTTATGCTGAAAGTATAGGAGCTTCTAGCATTTTTATTGGCGTACATAAGGAAGATTTTGCAAACTATCCTGATACTCGGCCTGAGTTTATTAAGTCATTTCAAGAAGTTGTGAACTGTGGGACTGATGCTCAAATTAAAATCTACGCCCCCTTAATTGATTTGGATAAAGATGGTGTGATAGCTAAAGGTAAGGCTTTAGGAGTTGATTATTCAAACACCATTACCTGCTATAAACCTGATGATCAAGGTAGATCTTGTGGTAAATGCATAGCATGTCTTGTGCGCTTAGCGGCTTTTAAAAAGAACAATTTAGTAGACACTATACCATATCGTCAAAATCCATAATATAGTCCGAGTGGATATCTTCTTCCAAAGTATAGAGTAATTCTGGATCTTCTAAATCTTCAATTTCAGCCCCAAATATCACCACTCCTAATAAAGTAGTCTTATAAATGCTAAATAACAATATAATAGCGATTGAAAATGTTAGTTTATTGTGATGGATCATATTTGGATTTAAGTCATGATTTGTAATCGAATTGGATTGTGAAATAATTTCTGTCAAAGCGCATATACTCAAAATTGTAATGACTAGGTCAAAGGCAATAATGTTAGATATGTTGTTAGTGTTTGTATAGTGATGGTTCATGAGAAAAATTTTTGTATCCTTCTGAGTGTTTTAATTGATATCTAAAATTTCTGTAATAGGATATATAATTTGAATATAAAGGTACATATCCAAAAATTTGGGGAGTTGTTATCAATAACCACATATCTTTGAAGGGGGTTATGATCTACCTATAACTCCCTTTTGTTTTGGGATGGCGATTTGGAAGTTCTTTGTTGAACTTGCTTAGTCCATTTATGAGGACTGGGATTTGGTGACTTGGTCTGATTTTTGTTACTTTGATTAAGTTGTGGTTTAGTATGAATCAGTGATTCCGGATCCTTATCTAAAAAACTTTCAGTTTTATTGTTTGGTGTAGGGGCGATTGATGTATTTTGATTCTTTGTATTAGTTTTGGGTTTGAGTTTTGAAAATATTTTACATATTTTTTCCCATAAAAAGTCTCTAAATTTTTTTATAGCTTCTAAGATAGAAGTGCTAGAATCAATCTTGACAGTTTTAGGTAGATTTTCTTGGGATGTGCTTATAACTTGTTGAATGGGTGCTTTAATAGTAGAAGAGATGCTATCACTCTGGAGAGGCTGAGTAGTATCATCTCTATCTCTGGGTTCGAATGGGGAGAGTTTAACGAAGTCTATTGGTTGCCCTAATTTTTGTCTTTCTTCAATTTCCTTTGCAGTTGCAGCTGTATCAAATTTTATATCTGTAAAAGGATAGTAGTTATGTTTGCCTTTTTCTATTCTTGCTTCAGCTTCTTCTCTCTTTTTTATATATTCTAAATCTAGAGCTTTTAGTTGTTCGTCAGTTAAGCTTTTATATTCAGTTTGATTTAAGGTTTTAGATAGAGTGTTATGAGTAATGTCTGAATAATGCTTTATATTCGCCTTTTCGCCAAAAGGTGATTCTTCGTACATATCTTCTGGTGCAATTGGGACATTTTTCTTATCTTCGTCGTCTGATTTTGACATAAATTTTCCTCTTAATTGCTATTATCTAAATTATAAATCATATTAATTATAGGTGTGAGTTTGGTTATAGTATTCAAGAAAAGTATTGTGAAGGTATGATAAAAGTACTACCTTCACAATAGGCTATAAAAATATATAGTGGAGAAATTAAACGGTTTCGTATTCTGATGAATCTTGTCCTGTTGTTTCGGATTCTGGTAATGTAGTGTCAATTATTGATCTTGATGAAGAAATATCGTCGTCTCTTACTTCTGCCACTCTAATTGATATGCTTGGGATATCTAAAACCTCTACTTGATAATTTGCTGTTTGAGGGGTATTGACTAAATTATGAGGTATACAAAACTCAGTGAAATATTTAATAGCTTTATACGTCTTTGAATAAACGAAAGAGGCTCCTTCGA
The DNA here is from genome assembly GCF_003015145.1 of Candidatus Phycorickettsia trachydisci. Taxonomy (NCBI): domain Bacteria; kingdom Pseudomonadati; phylum Pseudomonadota; class Alphaproteobacteria; order Rickettsiales; family Rickettsiaceae; genus Candidatus Phycorickettsia; species Candidatus Phycorickettsia trachydisci. Next base: position 261,186 of record NZ_CP027845.1, read on the forward strand.
AGGTAGCATCTTTCGATTCTTGATATATTTCTTTTAAATTATCCTGAGCTTTGATCAATAAATCCTTTAGTTCTGTTACGCAATCAAATACCACAATTCCAATATTTAAGATTTGGCAGATTATCTCGGTATTTTGTCTTAAGCATTTGGCGATATCAAATGCTAGTTTCTCTTGTACTGCGGTTAACTCTTCTTCAGTGCGGTTTTGATTTTTTGCTACTTGCAAAAAATCTTTAAAGTCTTCAGAGATAATTTGTAACATTTCTTTGGAGTTGTTATGAATCGAAGTGAGATGGTTTTGAATATGAAAGAGCTCTTTTCCTGCGTGTGTGATCAAATAAGGTGATTTAATTATGCATTTTGTTATAGCTGCTCCTTTAGTTGTGAACCAATTAAGGATCTTGTTGTTCGAGACGGGTGTATTTTGTGAATTATTTGACATACAAAATTAAAGTTAATTATTTATAAACATAATACAATTATGCTAACTAAAAATCCAAAGTTTTAATTATTAAATTTTTGTCATTAAAATGATATTTATGACATTAAAGCAGTAGGTCGTAATAGAAAGGGAGTTATTGGATTTATTCTAGGTAGTCGTGATGCTAAAATCTTCCAAAAATTGTATTATAAAATCAAATACCTTAAAGTTATGTACTTTTTACACGAATGAACAGAGTGATTTCAAACAAGTATTAACTCTCAAACTCTATGTTATAGGTAAAAGGGCATACCTTAATCACAGAGCACGATAACAACAATACTCTATATCATTTGAGACGTATGACAAGAAAAACTAAGGTAGTTTCAAAATTTGCCGAGATGGTGGACATGGTTTTGAAAGTATGGTGCGCTTTGATGGGTCGGGATATTTTCAAAATCTTTCAGAGTAAGGTAATGTCTATCTGTAGCTAAATATTCTCAGATTTTTAAAATGCGATGCCAATTTTTAAGCTGCCTTGGTGGCTTACGTATTTTTTGGCAAGTGAACACTGGTATGACAGACTGAGTACTATATTTTTCCGTTTAGCTGATATTTCGGCGCCTAAGTTATATGATAGATTTTTATTTTTGCTAGCTGGGCATTGATATTCAAAAGTTTTACCAGCTTCTATAATTGAAGCTTTGGCTCCCTGATTTTTAACAATAATTGGTTGTTCAAGTCCTGCATATAAACCTGGTGTAATGGATACCTCGCCAAAGTTTTTTCTAAATAATATCTTAGATCCTAATATTGCTGTTAGATAGCGGTTTTTAGACCCTGTAATTTTAACATCTCCTACTTGGACATCTTTTTCTTTATTTTGGATATATCTTAAACCGATTCTTGGTACTATAAAAGTACTATTAGATATCACAAAGACATTATTCAAGCTCACAAATCCTGCAAAACCTTTGCTAGATGATTTATAGCTTTCTTGGTTTTTAAGACTATGCTTCGTTAAACCTTTTGTATAAGCAAGTGCAGATTGAGCAAATAATGTTTCGCTAAAATTGTATTGTCCATAAAGCGTAAAGGTTTGAGAATCAGTGCTTTCCTTATCACCTAAGCGATCTTGTCTATATTTTAATTTGGAAGTAATCTTGGTGTAAGAAATGCCAAGCACAGTACACTCGTTTAGTACGAAGTCTGTACCTATGCTAAATCCTCCTAAATCGGCTCTATATGCAGCATGATTTTTCACTTTACCTTGGATACTTTTCCCGTAATGGCCCGAGATCCATGGTACGAATGTTCCTTTTTTCATTAGCCCTGTAAGAAGAGGTAAAGATTCTTCATCATATTCACCAGCTGCGGGTAGTACCGAATTTGAAGATGTAAAGGCGTGCGACGACCAAGTCTCCATATGGTGAGCTATGGCCTGCAGAGCGTGTAGTTGGAAATGCACTAGGTTAACGCGGTTAGCATAATTCTGTACCTTAGTTTGTGTGGGTATTTTACCTGATGTTGACCGTATGTCTTGATCCTTATTTAATACAGTTTCTTCAGGATTGGATTGGGGTATATCTTGTTCACTCTTTTTTACCGTTTGTGCATTTTGTTGATCTTTTCCTTCTATGTCGTCGGCTTCTCCATCTTGTGATACAGCTTGATCATCGTAAGGTTTTAGATTGTTTTTGAGTGAACTCCATAGATCTTTTGGGGTATTAGTATGTGAATCTAATTCATAAAATAACGGGTCTAATTCGTTATCATTTGTCTCTAATACTTTTTCATTTTGTTGATAAGCCTGTAATTTGGGAGATGTCCATAACCCCTTTTGTATTTCCTGATCGCTAGGGGACTTCTTATCGTTATTACTTCCACATACTTGACTATGTGATCGAGTCATTGCATCAGATGAAATAGGATTTAGCTCATCATATTGTCTATTTTCCTCTGTAACCATCCGGCTCAGTGTGCTTAGGGGTACACTATATAAATCAGTCTCTGCTGGGTCTTGTATGTAGGCAGCGGGCCCCTTTTGCTGCCCCGCTGCAGGGGGAGGATAGGTTGCAGCATGGTGGTTTTGTGTTTGCGTAAAACCGTCAGATAGTAATAAATCATCCTTGCTAGAAGGGGTATCTATAGTGCTTGAATCTGAGCACCATGGCCCTTTAGAAAATTGATTATACTGTTCAACCAATGGTTGATTATCCTTAGCGCTAGCGGCCCCTTTTATTGCCGCAGCAGGTGCTTGTACCTGAGCGGCCGCAGCAAGTTGATTTGTTAATTGATCCATTTTTGTATTTGACTCTACATTTGAACCTGCTGGTGGTGAGGGTTTGGCCGCAGGTGTATTAGTCTGGGATTGTGGAGAAGTATTATTATGTTCTAGTATACTGACTATTTCTGAATAATCGGGATCGTAGCTGTAAGATTCTATAGTTTTTTTATTATTTGTTTTATCATTAAGACTTTGTCTTTTTAGCAAGTCTTCTCTAGTATTACCTGAGCTTAATGGTGACATAGAGCTAGGAGTGTTTGGTGCTTTAGAAGATATTTGAGGGTTTTTCTTCCCTTTATTTAATGGTTTTGTACTTTCTGAATTTTGCTCCTTTGTTGAAGTGTTAGTGAGTTCATGAGACTCAAATCCAGATGGATTGTCCAGTAAACCTGATCCTACTTTTGGTTGTGGTTGTTCTTGTTGCTCTAGTTTTGTAAAATGATAAGTTGGGGATCTTGTGGATTTTGGGCTATAGCATAATATTTCTGACCATCCAAAAGGATTATTTGTGGGAGAAGTTGGAGCCTCTATATCAGATTTGTATTCTATTTTGTTCTTTGATCTTTTAGATTGAAGGTGTTTCTCCATCTCTTTTAGATGAGTGGATGATTGATGATCCTTATTTACATAAATTTCGTTTGAACTTAATGATATAATGTTAGGAATAGAATTTTTCTGTTCTGTATTAGTATTATCGCGTTTTCTAAAATCTTGGGTAGGACCTTTATCATTACTTCCTCCTCCGCCTCCTTGACCGCCATTTGGTCTTTTATGTACTTTGTCTTTAAAATTTACATTAGTAAACTTGTCTGGTAATGTGCTTTTAGAAACGTAGGCTTGGATCTTGCCAATCGGTTGATTTGATATGAAAGGATCATTTTCCACCTCTTTATAGCGCTCTTCTTGTCTATCTGGTTTAGGGCCGGCAGTTGCTAACTGATCCTGTACTAATAAAGATGATCCCAAGATAGAAGCACAGAATATTTTGTAAAGGAAGGCATTTTTCTTTGAAAATTGACGCTTAAATAAGTGCTTTTTCATATAGGTAGTATGACAATTGTAAGATCCTTACCTTTAATTAGAATAAAATTTCCAGCAAAGCACAACTGTTATTTTTTAAGATTATTTAATCAGTTTATAAATTTTTTATATTTATTAATGCGTCTTAAATTCTTAAAGAATGAAAGGTAGAATTAGCAAATTATTGATTTTAGCAGTAAGAATTTGTTTTGATTTTGTGGCTTTTAAAACCTTTGTGTAAAGGAATATGATAGCATGAAAACATTTGGAAAATAGATTGGTAGCGAGAGAGGGATTTGAACCCCCGACCAACGGATTATGATCCCGCTGCTCTACCACTGAGCTATCCCGCCATGCTAAAATAGGATTTTACCATTTAGACTTTTTTAGATCAAGTGCCAATCAAAAAGATTACACTAAGCATTTTTAATTTAACCTGGAATTGAATGTAGTGATAAGTTAGTGATACAAAAGACGTATAGGTGCTTAATTTTATGCTTTTTAACTCCTTAAGGTATTGTAATATTTTAGTAAATATACTATAATTATGGTAAAGGTAACTTTAAATTTCTATTATGCCTATGTTCTCAAATATTTACACAACACAAGCCAAAAAAGTTTTCGATCCAGGTCTAAGAAAATATTTCTTATCAATTTATAACTACATTGCTTTGGCACTAGTTATTACTGGTATCAGCGCTTTTGGAGCTTTAAATTTTGAGCCTTTAACGCGTATGCTTTATAACGTAGGGCCAGGTGGTATGATTTATGGTGTTACTTCATTCGGTTGGCTAATGAATTTTATGCCGCTCTTAATATCTATATATATGTCATCCAATTACCATGCGATGAACTCTCAAAAGTCACAGATGTTATTTTGGATTTATTCAGCAAGTATAGGTATTAGTATATCTTGGGTTGGATTGGTTTATACTGGCGCATCTCTTGTGAAAACATTTTTCATATGTGCAGCTGCATTTAGCTCAATTAGTATCTATGGATATACCACAGAGCGTGACTTAACTTCTGCAGGTGCTTTTTTCTCAATGGGGCTTCTTGCGATTTTTGTTGCTTCATTGATAAATATGCTAATAGGTAGTGCGCAATTATATTTTATAACCTCCTTCCTTGGAATTTTTATTTTCCTTGGACTTATAGCATGGGATACACAAAGGCTTAAAGCGATATACTACGCATCAGGTGGAGGCGAGATTGGTCAAAAACAAGCTGTTTTTGCAGCTCTCTTCATATACACAAACATTATAAACTTATTTTTAAGTTTACTTTCATTTTTTGGAGAAAGAAGAAGATAAAGTAAGGCTTTAAGCCTTCTTTATCTTTATCATCCTACATTCTGACATAAAGGGCAAAAGAATGTGGACCTACCTTGTATTTTCCCTGATTTAATTGGTGTTTTACATAATTTGCATGGTAAATTAGAGCGCGAATATACCGCAAAGGTTTCAGCAAATCTTCCTTTAACTCCAGCCGGATCCATAAAATCTCTAATTGAAGATCCTCCTAATTGAATAGATTTGGTCAAAATTTTTATAATTTGTTTTAACAAAGTGTGAATTTGTTCATCTGATAGATTATGGCTGCTAATATGAGGGTTAATCTTACTGTAAAATAATATTTCGTTCGCGTATATATTACCAATTCCTACAACCCTCTGATTATCCATCAAAAACTGCTTTATAGGTTTTTTAGATTTTTTAAGCATTTGCTTCAGAGAAGATACGTCAAGATTTAAAGGTTCGATACCTAGGTGTGCGAATAGTTTATGCTTCTTGAGTTCTTTTTTAGATATTATATCTATCAATCCGAATCTTCTAGCATCGTTGTATACTAAAGTAAAATCATTAAAATAAAAGATGACGTGATCGTGTTTGATAGGGTGATAGTTTAGGTCTTTTTTTAAGATACGTCCGCTAATTGCAAGATGTATTACTAGTGCTAGGCCATTATCTAGAAATATCTGCAAATATTTGCTCTGACGATGCAAGGAAGTTACTTTTTTTCCTTGGATCTGATTAATTGCCTCAGGTACTTTATAACGTAAATTAGGGTTTAGGATTTTAATTTTAGTAATTTGTTTCCCTATTAAAATACCTTTGAGATAGTTTTTAATGACTTCTATTTCGGGTAATTCAGGCATCTTGTAACACTTTTACCTTAATTGTTTTAAGGTATCTTTTGCTGGCATCTATTACTTCTGCTTGCACATTTTCATTAACAGTAACTACAGTATTAATAGGGGGTACCTTATTAGCAATAGCAGTGACCAAGCCCCCAATTGTATCGCAGTCATATTGATCTTTTTGCAGGTCTATATTTAACAGCTCCTCCACTTTCTCTATCCTGGCTCGTGCATTGATAATTAGTGTGGTTTCATCGAGAAGCTGATACTCGTCTTTATCGTTAGGTGCTCGGTCATGTTCATCACGAATTTCTCCTACCAATGCTTCTATAACATTTTCGTTTGTGACTATTCCTTTTGTACCTCCATACTCGTCGACCACAACAGCTAAATGCGTGCGGTCTTTTTGCATTTGAGCAAGTAGCTTAACTAGTTTAGTGGAGTCTACAACTGTCAAAGGTTTTCTAATTAAGTCCAAAGGCTTTAAGGTAGAGCCAGTGATAAAGTTCTTGTATAGATCTTTAATGTGGATAAAACCAACAACATTATCTAAATTGTTTTCGTATACTAAGATGCGTGTATGAAAGTGTTTAGTTAAAGCTTGATTTATTTCGGCAATAGTTGCTGTAGATTTAACCCCAAACACATCTGATCTTGGGATCAAAATATCTTCTACAGTTTTGTCGATAAATTGTACATAGTTTTCCAGGATGAGTTTTGACATATCATCAATTTTATCATCTTTGCTTAGTAACTTATCGAGAGCGTTGGAATATAGATCTTTCTGCTTGTGTATATAAGCTAATTGTTTCCAAAAATTGTATATCTTATTAAAAAAATTTTGAAAGATATTTGAGTGTCGGTCTGTATTGGGCATAAATTATTTTATCTGCGAGAGAATTATACGCTCCATCTCTTCCATAATTTTTGCATCATCAGATTTGATATGATCAAAACCTAGTAGATGTAAAAAACCATGTATTAAAAGATGTGAACAGTGTTTAATTATAGAAACGGATAATTTTTTAGATTCTATAAAACAAGTATTATAGCTAAGTATCACTTCACCTAAATTGAGGCTATCAGTTTGTATTTTTAAATTAGGTAGATGTAAGTCTTTATAGTCCAATTCTATCTTTGGAAATGCTAGGACATTTGTTGGTTTATTTTTATGCAAATATCTATTGTTTAAATACCTAATGTAGCTATTGTTTGATAGAAAAACCGAGGCTTCTATTAGTTTAAATGATTTTAAGCTTAAAAAACTATCTATTATTAACTGAAAGATCTTGTTGATAAAGCTAGCATTAAGGTCTGGGTAGGATTCCCATTGTTTATTTTGTATAAAAAGACTGATTTTTGTATCCATTGGAAAAAGCTTTTAAAAAGCTCTTAGGAGTTTTTGAAAAACTAAGAATATTTTGGGGAGATAAATCGTAGGACTCATATAAACTTTAAAATAACATTAACTGATTTGGAAACTTTTCAGCTTAATATATATAATATCAAAGTCGTTAAAAAGATTCAAATCAGTTAATGCCTTAACGTGTCAATTTATTTATTTTGACATTTTGCTTACAACATCTACTGGTACATTTTGAGTGGCACCTGAATCAAAAGTTAATGTGAGATTTAATGTTGAGCCGGTTTTTGGAGTTTTAGCGCATCGTGTTATCATTATGTGCAAACCTTCTTGAGCAAAATCTAATGTTCCACCTGGATTAATTGTTAGTTGTCCTACTTCATCCATACCGGTTGTTCCTTCGTCATCTACAGTTTTTTTGTGTAAGACTGCTTTACATCCCTTACCTTCAGGCCCTGTTGTTGAAATATCAGTTAAGGTGATAGGTAATGAGGTGCCATTTGTTAAAGTAAGATAAATAGCTGCGTTTTTACCTTTAAATTTTACAGTAGCTGGTTGGATTGTTAAGCTTCCTGAGCTGTTAGAATCTTTTGTAGTTGCCGTGGTTGTTGTAGCATCTGCGGGTGCAGGAGTGCTAGCCGGTGTTGCCACTGTAGCGTCTGTTGATGCGGGAGTGCTAGCTGGTGTTGCTGCTGTAGTATCTGTTGATGCAGGAGTGCTAGCTGGTGTTGCGGCTGTAGCGTCTGTTGATGCAGGAGCGCTAGTCGGTGTTGCTGCCGTAGTATCTGTTGATGCAGGAGTGCTAGCTGGTGTTGCGGCTGCGGGAGTACTAGGTACTGTTGATACCGGTGCTGGTCCAGTAAGAGTAGGAGCAGCTGGTGGTGTAGTGGTAACGGTAGTAGCTGGGGCTGATCCAGACGTGGTTGTATTGGTTGGTGCAGGTGTGTTAGCTAGAGCTGGCGCACCTGAAGCTGCTGGAGCTGGTGTGTTTGTTACTGTAGCATTAGATGTTGCATCTGGTGTTGTACTAGAGCTTGAAGAACTTGGGGTTGATGTACTTGATGTGTTATCTGCTGCTTGATCTCTAGAGGGTAATTGTGGCAAATTTCGGCTTGGTACAGAAATTGTTGAATCTAAAGCTTTATTAGGAGCTCCTTGACCTATGCCCGGAGCGCCTCCTTGTCCGCTTTGGCGGCCTTGGCCCATGCCCGGAGCGCCTCCTTGTCCGCCTTGGCCACCTTGACCCATGCCTGAAGCACCTCCTTGTTCGCCTTGGCCACCTTGACCCATGCCTGAAGCACCTCCTTGTCCGCCTTGGCCACCTTGACCCATGCCTGGAGCGCCTCCTTGTCCGCCTTGGCCACCTTGACCCATGCCCGGAGCGCCTCCTTGTCCGCCTTGACCACCTTGACCCATGCCTGAAGCACCTCCTTGTCCGCCTTGGCCACCTTGACCCATGCCTGAAGCACCTCCTTGTCCGCCTTGGCCACCTTGACCCATGCCTGGAGCGCCTCCTTGTCCGCCTTGACCGCCTTGACCCATGCCTGGAGCGCCTCCTTGTCCGCCTTGACCGCCTTGACCCATGCCTGGAGCGCCTCCTTGTCCGCCTTGACCGCCTTGACCCATGCCTGGAGCGCCTCCTTGTCCGCCTTGAGCTCCTCCTCGACCTCCTGGAACGCCTGGTTGACCACCTTGGCCTTTACCCCTTGCGCTGCCTTGGGCAATTAAAATTTTAGCACTATCACTGGATAGAATTGTTTTAGAATTAGTATATTTTGTTTCGATTGATTGATTATTTTTTGCTGCCAGTGCTCCTGAAGCAATTAAAGATGTTGTAAACAGAGATACTAAAAGAAGTTTTTTCATAAAAATTTACTCTTTGCATTATTATTTAATGAGATTATATAGCAATAAGTTTTGGGTACAAGCATCTAAGCTAATATTTGCTACAAAATATTTAAAATATTTACTAGAAAGTCACTTAAATACCATGTGAGTCAGATTTTTGGGAATTTAATGCATCAACAACAAAAAACAGGTAATGAATACTTGTAACAATCGTCAATATTGCTGCGATCCATAATAAATAGTTACCCCAAGTATCAAGTTGTGGAATATTAGATCCTTTTGATCCTATTAACAGAGCTAAGATAGCAATCATCTGCAAAAAAGTTTTCATTTTTGCAAGTCCCGAGACAGGTATTTGAATTTTGTGGTCTGCCATTGCCTCTCTTATTCCTGACATTGTTAATTCTCTGGCAAGTATTAGAATACAAGGTATTTCGTGAGCTTTATTAAATTTGACAAGCATTATTAGTATGCTGGATACAAGTATTTTATCTGCAATAGGATCCAATATTCTTCCAGAATTAGACTCCATATCGAAATTTCTTGCTATATAACCATCTAAAAAGTCTGTTATACTTGCAATAAAAAATAAAATGCCATTTATCCTGTAAGTCATTACTATGTCATCTAAATAACTAGATAAATAAAAATTTATAATTATGATAGGAGTAATGAAAATTCGTATAATACTTAAGGTATTGGGTAAATATTTTTTATTTAACATTTAATTTATAGTTTTTCGTGTGAAAATTATTAAAGCTGCTTTCTTAATGCTACTTCTTATCTTGGTCGCAAGTGGAATATTTTTCTACAATAAGAATGCTTCTCCTATCATAATATTTTATGATGGTCAGTCTCGTAAAGCTAAAAATGTACCATCTAAAATGACCAAACTTAATTTATCAGTATATGAAAATCTTAGCGATATCAACAACAATAACAAAATAAGTACAAAAATATTGGATCAAGAAAAACCTTTAGATTTAAATTTAGAATCTAATAGTATCGTTGAGGACGTTATAAATGAATTTATTGAGAAATCAGAGGTTATAGATTATGAAGGTATTAAAGTCACATCATATCCTGAGACGCAGATTTATAAAATTCGTAAACCTAAATCCCACAGTCTATACAACCTTGATTTGGGCTATTATGTAATCGAAGAAAAATCCAATCAAGTATTTCGTCATATGGTAAGCATCGAACCGAGCTTAGAGAAATATACTAAAAGTGTAAAGATTGAAAATTTTAAAGATAGAGCTTTGTATCATATGACTTTAAGTAATTTGCCAAATTTTAATACTGCCATTAATATTTGTAGAAAACTTAGTCATGCAGGACAAGATTGTGTGGTGATGAATGGTGCTAGATGAAGTCTTGAGTAGTAAAATATTTTCTAATAATTTTGTTATTAAGTTTTAGGAATAGATATGTAATAAATTATAATTTTGTTAATGGCGCCTATAGGCGCCTATAATAGTTTTCAAAGGGTTATATTGTTGCCACCGTTACAATCCTCGATCATTATTACTAAAGCTTCTTCTATAATTAAGTACTTTTGTTGTTTTGGGATTTTTTGCTTCCTCTGCTATGCTTTGGGTTTGTCTTGCTAGTTCTGGTGTTACCGCTGAATAACTTTTTTCTAAACCTCTAGATTCCTCTGCAGCTCGTTGTATTGAATCAAATTCCAGTAGAGCGTTAAAATGTTTATTACCATGAGAAGATGTTCTATACCTTGAGATTGTGGCCAAGTTTTTTTATTACCTCTTGTTTTAATTCTGCCTTTTTATCATACACAGCAATGAAGATAAAGAGGTAACTATGCTGATAACCCTTATCTTTCAATACCATTAGAATTTTTCTTTGAACGCAGTCCTTTAACTTTTTCTCCTAACTTTTTAGCCACCCTCCTTACTCTTTGAAGTATGGATGGTCTTTTTGCTGCTTTATTCAAATCTTCATATATCTTTTCGAATGCTTTTTTATCAAGATCATCGAAATTTTTGATATTATTTTCTTTAATGAACTTTTTTGGCTTTATATAATCATCGCCTAATTTTAATAATGCCTCCTTATCTTTTGGATCTAAAGCACTATGATTCCGAACTCTGTCAAAATAGTTAAGACCATTTTTATCCTTCATATTAGGGTTGGCTCCTGCTTTTAAAAGTTTGTCTACTACTTTTATTGTTTCTTCTCCTTCAAAGGCTTCTAAAACAATCGTCAAGGGAGTTAGGCCTTTGGCATTTTGGTTATTTACATCTGCTTTGGCTTCAAGAAGAAAATCTATCATTTTAGGGTCGTACTCAAATGTGTTTTCTAAATAATAGGTCAATATATTATTGCGAAAATCAAGAGGGCCAACATAACCCTTTATTACATCGGTATCCCTGGCAATTACTCGTGCTGTTTCTATATCATTTTCCTTCATTACTGCGTTACGAAAAACGAGGGATGGTGTATTATCACCAAATGACAGTTTTGGATTTGCTCCGTTTGTGAGTAAGATGTGTTGTACTTTTTTCCCTGCCAGTGCGAAAGGGCTCGATTTTGCATTATTTAATACATTGACATCAGCGCCAGCATCAACTAATGTTTGCATTATTTGTGCATTTTGTCTCTCTGTGGCTAAGTGTAATATGGTACCTTTATTAAGAATTCCTGTAAGTTCATAATTATAACCCTCTGATGGAAATCTATAATTAACATCAATACCTGTTTTAAGCAATTTTTTTACTTTTGTCGTATCTCCTTGTTCTACAGCCTCAATTAAATCTAAATATTTTTGTTCTATAGGCATAAAATTCACCATTTAATTAAACTCTTTGAATTATATCTTAAAATAGGTAATAAACTCAAAGTTTAAGACCTATAAAGCATAAAATTACAAACATAGGTAGTTAATTTAACTCATATTGTCCTGTATGGATGCTATTAATATTTTACAGAAAATACAAATAATCTTGATGCTGTTGCGCTGTATGTTCTTTTATGTTAAAGTGTTTCTCGTGAAGTAATGGTTATGATAGTTAGCAAAATCTTGCGACAAGTTTTTTGTAAAATTTTGTGTTTGATTTAGCTTATGTCAGCCGAATGTTGTAGTTTAATTTAATTTATTTTAATATGTCTAGTTTTGCTAAAGAGCTGAAAAATGCTGTGTGGCCTATCGAAAACAAGGAATTGCCTAAGTTTTTGCCAATGGCTTTTATGATGATGTGTATTTTATTTAACTATGCTGTTCTTCGTTCAATCAAAGACAGTTTGATAGTTGTTAATATTGGTGCTGAAGCAATAAACTTCTTAAAGTTTTATGTAGTATTGCCTTCTGCTGTTTTGGCGATGATTGTTTACAGTAAGCTCTGCAACGTAACAAATGCAGCCGGAGTGTTTTATGCAATATCGGCATTTTTTATAGCATATTTACTTGCCTTTGCACTATTTATATATCCAAATCCTACAGTCGTACATCCTGATCAAGTATGGATTGATTCTTTAGCTGCTCAATATGATAGGTGGAAGTGGTTTATCAAAATCATGGGCAAGTGGAGTTATGCTTCTTTTTACGTAGTTGCAGAACTATGGGGAAGTTTAATGGTATCTTTACTATTTTGGCAATTTGCTAATAGTATAACAGCAACAGCTGAAGCTAAAAGGTTCTATGCTATGTTTGGTATGCTTGGAAATCTTGGTTTGCCAATAGCTGGTAGCGTATTAAAAATGCAAATGGCTGACCCTATTGAAACCACTAAGTTTAAAGTCTTAATGACGGCAATCAGTGCGGTTGCAATCGTTATGTCTTATTACTGGCTTAACACAAGAGTTTTGCCTTATCAAGATGCTGGTGGCGCGAAAACTAAAAAGACAAAAATGAAACTTTCTTTAGGTGAAAGTTTCAAAATGATTCTCTCATCAAGATATTTAGCTTTAATTGCTTTATTGATTATTTCCTATAGTATTTCAACAAATTTAGTTGAGGTAGCATGGAAAGCTAAAGCAAGAGCTTTATATCCAACTGTTGAATCTTATCAAAACTTTATGGGTAATTTCCAGATTATTCAAGGTTATGGAACAATTATTTTCATGCTTATTGGCAGTAATATCTTACGTAAGCTTTCTTGGAAAACAGCAGCCCTTATTACTCCCTTAATGTTCTTGGTGACTGGTCTTGGATTCTTCAGCTTTGTGATTTTTGATGATATTATTTCTGCATATTTATCTGCATTCTTAAGTGGTGGTGCGCTAGCGTTTGCTGTATCTCTTGGAACATGGCAGCAAGTTTTAGGAAAAGGAACAAAATATTCATTATTTGATCCAACAAAAGAGATGTCATATATTCCTCTTGATGATGAGATGAAATCAAAAGGTAAGGCTGCGGTTGATGTGATCGGAGGAAGGCTTGGTAAGTCTGGTGGCGCATTTATCCAATCAACTACGTTCATACTATTCCCATCACTTACGTTTGCTGAAGCAATACCATATTTTGCTGTAATATTTACATTTATAGTACTCTTATGGTTATATGCAGTAAGTAAGTTGAATGTTGAGTACAATAAAAAGCTTGCTTCAGTTTCTAGTAACTAGTTAGCTTTACATTCCATATACTATCTCAAACCCTCTAGATCTGTTAGATTTAGGGGGTTTTTTATTGACTAGTTTTGGAAATATTGCTTGACAATATTAATAAAAATTAATACTATAGATATAATAATAAATAAATATTAGTATAGATATATGAAAGACGAGCAAAATTCAAAAGAACCAGGTTTGCTAAGTATTAAGGAGATGAATGGAGGTATGGGGGAAATTTTTGATATTAATGATCTAACAAGGGCTGTGAAGGAGGATAAGATAGATGCGGTAAAAGAGTTATTAGATTTGGGTATTGATATTGATGAAGTGGATGAGCATAATTTTACTCCTTTACAAATGGCAGCTAAATGCGGTCATTATGAAATTGCCGGATTATTATTAGATAAAGGGGCTGGTATTAAGAAAAGAGCAGCGAGTAGCCATAAAGTTTATGGGCTTGCGCAATCAAGTTCTAACCCAGATGACTTTAATTATGATAACCTTGACCCTTTACAATTAGCTGTAAAATGTAACCAAATTAAGGTAGTTGAGTTATTGTTTAATAGTTTTAAAGAAGGTGAGTTTGATGATTATGAGGGAGATTCGGGGAGAGTTTTGTTGATTAAAGCATTGGGCAATGTAGAAATGGTAAATACGTTACTTGATACTGTTGCTCGTTTAAAATTACATTTATGGACTGATTGTACTTTATTAGAATATATAGATAATGGTTTTATAGAAGGAGTAAGGTGCTTATTGAAGCATGGAGTCAGTCCGGCTACCGACGGGGAGAGTTATTATATGCATAAGGCTGTGGGAAATATTCCAATAATGGAACTTTTGCTAAGTCATGGAGGGGATGATTTACTTAACGAGAGAAATGATGATGATTTAGATCTTTTGGAGCATGCTATAAGAGAGAATGAATTCCAAACTGCTAAGTGGTTAGTAAATGATAAAGGTTTTGAGATAAAAGGAGATTCTCAATATGTGCATTATGCCGTGCAAGGATATAATATTAATCAAGATCCTATAAAAAAGCTCCAGACTTTCAAGCTTCTTAATGAATGGGGATGTAGTTTTGATCAAGTAAATAATATGGGGTTCAAGCCCATACATTATGCTGCAATGTATAGGGAACCTTCAATATTAGAATATTTTTTAGATCGGGATTTTGATGTTAACTATGCAGCTGCGCCTCGGGGCGATTCCTTATTGCACTTAGCCGTACAAGAGAATAATTCAGAGATGGTTGATTACTTAATAAGTAAAGGCGCAAATATCAACATTAAAAATGGTATAGGTGAGATTCCTATTCAGGCATATAAAGGTTCTTATCCAGCTGGTTCGTATGAGATAAAGAAAAAGTTAATTATTGCCGGCTCAAGCGTGCCCGATCTCAATAATTTATTCCAGAAAGATTGGAATGGTATTATAGCAAGCTGTAGTTTACCAGAAAAGCTTATAGTATTTATAAATTTATACTATGTCATCTATAATCTTGATAACTTTAATGCCAAGACTTTAAAGCAAATACATGAACAAATAGAGCAGACGCGCGATAAAATTATTGAAAATCTAAACAAAAAAGCTTGGGACAGAAGGGAACAAATCAAGTTGTGTGAAGAGACTTTGGATCTATTGCCTAAGGCTAAATTATTTAGGTGGATGGAAGCGGATATAGAAAAATTTGTTAATCGGCTTCAAGATAGGAAAGAGGTTCTGAAAACTAATGATCGAGATATATTAGAAATTTTCTCTAAATCTTTGAATCAAAAACTCATCAATGGCGGGGAGGTTAAGCATATAGAGAATATGAGGGAGTTTTTATCTAAGGAAGATAAAGAAATCAAAAAGGCCTATGAAGCATGTATGTTTAATAAGAGTGCATTTAAAGATGTTGCAAAGAAAGGGGGGGAGCTAATTAAATTAGGTCTAATTAGAGAGTCTATTGAAAAAATTAAAGAAATAAATAAAAGACTAAAATCAACGGATATTAGTAATGCTATTGAAGCACTCAAAATACAAAATACTGCTGAAAAAATAGCTATTTATCAAGAAGAATCAAAGTTCAACCCCAATGCAGTTAATGAACTTTTTGAAATTAGCACCATAAAAGATGGTCAAGAGGAAATTGTGTAGGTATTACACATAGTCTTTTCATCTCATTAAAAATTTATTCCCCGCTGCTTATAGCGGGGTTATTGATTCTTGATAGTATTAAAAAAAAGTAGTATAATATAAATAATAGTAAATAAATATCATGATATATGCAAGAAGATAAAAATTTAAAAACGTCAGATTTACCAAGTCCCAAGGAGCTGAACGAATTTATGGGGGGAGGGGATTTTGATATTAATGACCTAGTAAGAGCAGTGAAGGAAGGAAAAATAGATGTGGTAAAAGAATTGTTAGATTTGGGTATTGATGTCAATGGATTAGATGATAAGTTTTTTACTCCTTTACAAATGGCGGCCAAATGCGGTCATTATGAAATAGTGGAGTTGCTATTGAAAAAAGGCGCTGATGTTGATAAGTGTGAGGTGAAAAGTTGGGAGTTTTGGCAATCAATTCCTAATAGAGACGAGTCTAATCGTCATGAATTTACTCCTTTGCATTGGGCCGTAAAGCATAATCATAATCATATAGTCAAGTTACTTTTAGATTCTGATGCTGATTTTTATAGCTATCATGGTAAGAATCTTATATGTTTTGCAGCACAAAATAGTAATAAAGAAGCAGTAAAAATGTTATTGGATCTTGCTTCTAATTCTCCTAAGGTTGATGACATAAATGAATATTTTGATGCCTTATATCATGCTATATATGATGGTAATACGGAAATGGTAGAACTGATATTGGGATATGGAATTACTTTGAATGATCATCAACTTCAGTGGGATTATACTTATGATCATATGATGGAGTATATTATTCATGATATTCCTATGATTGATCTTTTATTGAGACATGAAGAGATTTCGCTTGATAGTGAATTTTCAATGCAAGATACTCTGGCTAAAAGTCTTGGGTTTGAAGAGCATCCTGATTTAAATCTTTTGCAGATTGCTGTAAAAAGATGGCAATTAGAGACTGTTAAGTTTTTAATTCATGAAAAGGGGATGGTCTATGATAGTTTAAATCTAGTTTACCATGCTTTAGTGGGCAAAGATAGGGAATATGATGAATCTAAAACACTTGACATGTTAAAATTCCTTGATGAGATAGGTTGTGATTTTCGTGAGATAAGTGAAGGAGGTTTTATGCCCATACACTCTGCTGCAATGTGCTGCCCCCCTGCAATATTTGAATATATTTTAAATAAAGGTTTTGATGTTAACGATATCACTGCTCCACATGGAGATTCTCTATTACACTTAGCTGCACGACATGGCAATTTAGAGATAGTGGATTATTTAATAAATAAAGGTGTGAATCTAAATGTTAGAAATATTGAAGATGAATATCCCGTTGATTGCGTTTTGAAACATTTTGATGAGGCATTGGAATATTGGGAGGGTATGTTTCATGGATATTTTTCTGAATTTGTAGAGCAAGATACATTTCAATTGGCGGCAAAATTAATTATTGCAGGGGCGGATTTGACTGGCGTCATAAATAAGTTCGTGGAAAGTAGAGATTATCTTTTAAAAAAGTGTAGTTTGCCGCAAAAAATAGTTGTACTTGGGAATTTGCTTTTTGCAACTAATGATAAAGATTTATATTCTGAATTTACTCAAAATATTGAATTGCTTAAACAAAAAATTCTTCTTGCAGGAGAGCCAAAAATGGTTATAGAAATGAAAGATCTATTTCCTAAGATTAAAACCACTCATACTACTGAGAAAGATGTAGAATGTTTGTGTAGCGTAGTTAGTGAAACAATTCTTCAGAATTTAGATCTATTCAGGGGAGTTATGGTTGGTAAAATGAGTCGAGATATATTGAACGATTTACGTGATGGTTATATAACAGATGATCAGCTTGGTGATGCTATGGAAAGCATTTTTCCTAAGATACCGGAGCGTATAAAGGTATTAATATTAAACGATAGTCTGCGACAAGATTTCAGAAAAGATGTAATGACACTTGATACTAAAGCTAAGGGGCTAAAAAGAGCTAAAAATGATGTAGAGCCTTCTAAGAAAGCTAAAATAGAAGATAGTAGCGTTGATATTAAATGTTTATCGGGTATAGTGGTTAATGGGTCTAATTCTATAATTGAAACCAATCTGGAAGCTGATATCTGGGAAAAAGATTTTGTCAGAGAGTGCTTGGGTCAAGAAGAAGGATCTCTGTCTTAAGAGATCCTTTAGTGATTATTTTCCAGCAGCTTCTGGTCTGTTTGCGTCTTCTGCATCGGAAGATTTTCCTCTACCTGTTACTGATGCAATAATTGTATCTTCTTTCATGGCAAGGGCTATTCCTTCTGGCAAGATGATATGTTTTGCTAAAACCTTTTGTCCAATTCGAGCATTTGATGCGTCAACTGTTAGCTTCAACGGTATACCATCAATAGGGCATTTAACTTTAGCTTTTCTGTGAATGATATTAAAGTATCCTCCTCTTTTGACGCCTGGACATTTTTCTTTATTTTCAAAAGTAATCGGCACATCAACTTCCTGCTTTCCTTTAGCGACAAACATCATTTCAACATGTCTTACGTTATCTTTAACGGGATCGCACTGAATTTGCTTAATTAATGCTTTATGTGAAACAGTTTTTTTACCATCTTCAAATGAAAGGTTAATCAAAGTAGATGTTAAACACCCGCTGTGATAAAGTTTTGTTACTTCTTTTGCGCTTAAGCTTAGATGTATATTTTCTTTATCATGGCCATAAATTACTGCAGGAACTTGACCTGCTTTAAGTATTCTTCTCGAAGCGCTGCTTCCTAAGTCGCTTCTGATGCTTGCTTGCATTTCTATCATATATAAATCTGACTTTCTTAAAGTTATATTAGGAACGTGTTGCCATTATTCTAGCTTGTTGCCAGCTTAGAGGAGAACCGCTTTTATTTACAACTAAATCTCCGGAATCAAATTCAGCTCCAAAAAAATTCTTATTGTGCAAAATAATTTTAACAGGTTTAATCTCTTTACCTTCAAAAAGGTATTTTGTGGCTTGTGCCCGGGCTGTTGGATTATTTTTAGAGGCTGTTTTAGCGTTTTTAGACATAACAATTTTACAAATTTTTAATATCAACGCATCATATTATACACTAGTTTAGGCATTATTAAAAGAACTTATTCAGACCCATTTTACTTGCGGCTTCAGAAAAATTGATTTTGCTGGCTTTTTTTACTGTATCTTGTATTTTTGCGAAATGTTTTAGTAAGTTATCTACGTCTGATACTTTAACTCCCGCACCTTGAGCAATACGTTTTTTGCGTGACATAGTAATTCGTTCAGGATCTCTTCTTTCTTTTTTAGTCATGGAACAAATAATGGCTTCTTGTTTTTTTAAAGAATCATCATCAAAGCCTAAGGATTTCATACGGTTTTGCATTCCTGATATTCCTGCAGGCATAAATTTCATAATTTTGCTTAATCCTCCCATCTTGCTCAAATTTTTGATTTGGTCTAGGTAGTCATCAAGGTCAAATTTGCCGCTTTGAATTTTTTTAGCAGCTTCTTCTGCCTTTTCTTTATCAATGACTTTTTCCGCCTCTTTTACTAAAGCTTGCAAATCGCCCATTCCTAGTATGCGTTCTGCAATTTTTTTAGGCTCAAATGGCTCTAAAGCATCTGTTTTTTCACCTGTGCCTAAAAATTTTATAGGCTGTCCCGTGATTGCTTTGATGCTAAGTGCAGCTCCTCCTTTATTGTCTGCGTCAATTCTTGTGAGGAGAGATCCGGAGATATTGAGTTCTTCATGAAATTTTTTAGCAACCGCTGCAGCACTTTGTCCTGATAAGCTATCTACAACGAGTAATGTTTCTTGAGGTTGGCAGATTTCCTTAATGCTTCTTGCTTCTTGGATCATTCTTTCATCGATTTGCAATCGTCCTGCAGTATCAAAAATTGCTACATCATACCCTTTATCTTGAGCATATTTAAGACCAGATTTTGCAATTTCAATCGGATCGTTACTGTTTGAAGAGAAGAAATCTACACCTAAACTTTGTCCTAGAGTAGCTAGTTGCTCTCTTGCCGCTGGTCTGTAAACGTCTGTAGAGATCAATAAAACTTTTTTAAGTTGTTTTTTAAACCATGATGCAAGCTTAGCGCTGGTAGTTGTCTTACCACTTCCTTGCAAGCCCAACATAAGCACGGTATTTAGTTTGTTAGATTTTAGCTTTATTCCTCCTTCATCACCTTCTCCTTCATCGCTACTTAATAACTTAATAAGTTCATCATTAATAATCTTGACAATCATTTGTCCAGGAGTAAGTGATTTTAATACTTCCTGTCCTAATGCTTTTGATCTAACTTTTACAATAAAATCGTCAACGACGGATACGGCTACGTCTGCGTCTATTAAAATAGCCTTAATTTCTCCTAAGGTGATGTCTAAATCTTGGCTTGAGATTTTTTTAATTCCTGCAATTTTATTAAGGATTTTATTAAAGCTACTTGCTAATGACTCAAACATAATTAATTGACCTTTTTAAATTTAATTAGAACTTGATCGGTGACTACATTATCTCCTGGCTGTACGTAAATGTCGACTACTTCTGCTCTATTTTCCGCTAAAATAGCATTTTCCATTTTCATGGCAGTAAGTACAGCTAATATTTGACCCGGAGAAACTATGTCTCCCACTGATACATTAACGCTTACAATATTACCCGTTAAAGGAGCCCTTAGTTCTTTTTTAAAATTAGAATGTTCTTTTTGAGGTATTAATGCTTCAAGCTCTGCGACTTTTGCAGATAATATATGAATTTTAGTCGTCACTCCAACATGTGTTAGTAAATAACCTCCTCTGATATGCTCAATATGTACGTTAATTCTGCGGCCATTAATAGTACCTTGAAAGAGTCTGCTGCCTAAGGTCCAATGGCTATAAATAACTACCTTATTGCCGCCGTATCTAATTTTATAACCATTGTCTATGGACTTGATTACGACAGGGAAGAGTTCTTTATCGATTTTAACAATCCATCTGTTACTGATTTTATTAACCTGATTTGTTAATTGTCTTGGAATGCCAGCAGCTCTTTTTTGCTCAGATATAAATACGAAAATTGCAGTTGCGATAAATGTTTCAATGATTTCGTAGGTCATGTGAGCTCCAGAGAATCCTCCGGGATATTCTTCTGCTATAAAATTAGTTGAAATATCTGCTGCAATGAAGCGAGGATGATTAATCATTGCCTCTAAAAAACTAATATTATGTGAAATGCCTCTAATTACAAACGTACTAAGTGCATGTTTCATGCGCTCTATTGCAAGATCTCGATTTTGGTCATAGCTACATAATTTTACGATCATGGAGTCATAGAACATACTCACCTCAGATCCTGGTATAATCGATGTGTCAACTCTCAAATTAGGGCTTTTATTTGGTTCGTTATATTCGATAATTCTACCACTCGAAGGTAAAAAGCCTCTAACCGGATCCTCAGCGGAGATTCGACACTCAATAGCATGACCATTAAAAGTAATATCTTTTTGTGTGAATTCTAGTTTAGCTCCTGCTGCAATTTTGATCATCTGTTCAACTATATCAATTCCAGTAATAAGTTCGGTAACAGTATGTTCAACTTGAATCCTTGTGTTCATTTCAAGAAAATAAAACTCTTTATTTTCATCAATAATAAATTCAACAGTACCGGCTGAGTAGTATTTGACCTCTTTAGCTAGAGCAATAGACTGAGAAAACATCTTTTGTCTTATCTCTTCATCTATAAATACGCAGGGAGCTTCTTCAATGATTTTTTGATGTTGTCTTTGAATGGAACACTCCCGTTCTCCTAGGCATACTATGTTGCCATGTTGATCTGCAAGTATTTGAATTTCAACATGACGTGGTTTTTGGATAAGCTTTTCTATAAATAATCTGCCATCTTCAAAACTATTTGTTGCTTCTAAATAAGCTGAATTATAAGCTGCTTCCATTTGAGATTCATCATTTACTATTCTCATTCCTCGTCCTCCTCCACCTGCAGCAGCTTTTACAATTACAGGAAAACCGAGATTTTTAGCAATAGAGTTTGCATGTTCATAATTATCCACCGTACCTACATATCCTGGTACTGTGTTAATGCCAGCTTTTACTGCAATTTTCTTAGCCTCAACTTTATCTCCCATCTTTCTAATTGCTTTTGTAGAAGGACCTATAAGCGTTACTCCTTCTTTGCTAAGAGTGGAAGCAAACTCTGGATTTTCTGCTAAAAAGCCGTATCCAGGGTGTACTGCACTAGCACCGCTGTCTCTTATTGCCCTAATGAGGTTTTTTATTGACAGGTAGCTCTCTGTTGCGGGTGAATTGCCTATATAATAAGCCTCATCAGCCATTTTAACATGCATAGCATTGCTATCGGCTTCAGAGTAAACCGCAACAGATCCTATGCCCATGCGTTTTAATGTCTTAATAATCCGAACTGCTATCTCACCTCTGTTGGCAATTAGAATTTTTTCAAATAAAGGCTTAT
Organism: Candidatus Phycorickettsia trachydisci; assembly: GCF_003015145.1. Taxonomy (NCBI): domain Bacteria; kingdom Pseudomonadati; phylum Pseudomonadota; class Alphaproteobacteria; order Rickettsiales; family Rickettsiaceae; genus Candidatus Phycorickettsia; species Candidatus Phycorickettsia trachydisci. The sequence goes on from NZ_CP027845.1 coordinate 283,434, forward strand.
TCATAAAGGTATATTTCCGTGTTTCTTATCGCGTTTTACACTTTTCTTATGTCTTAACATATTAAGAGCTTTACAGATCTTAGATCTAGTTTCTTGAGGCTCAATAATTCCATCTATATATCCTTTTTTTGCAGCAACAAAAGGAGATAGAACAGTTTGGTTATATTCGTTTATTTTTTCTTCTCTTAAATTATTATTTCCCGCAATTTGTTTGCTATAAATGATATCTACAGCACTTTCGGCGCCCATAACTGCAATCTCAGCATTATGCCAAGCAAAGTTGATGTCTCCTCCTAAATGTTTAGAACCCATAACTATGTAAGCCCCTCCGTATGCCTTACGAGTGATGATCGTAATTTTGGGCACGCTAGCTTCAGCGTAAGCATATAGTAGTTTAGCGCCGTGTTTAATAATTCCATTATATTCTTGGTCCGTTCCTGGTAAAAAGCCGGGGACATCTACGAAAGTGATAATTGGTATGCCGAATGAGTCGCAGAATCGCACAAATCTTGCAGCTTTTCTTGATGCTTTAATATCCAAGCATCCGGCAAGTTGTAAAGGTTGATTTGCCACTATCCCCACAGGTTGTCCAGCCATGTAACCAAATCCTATAACAATGTTTTTAGCAAACTCTGGTTGTAGCTCAAAGAAGTCATTTTCATCAATAATGACTTCAATTAGCTCTTTTATATCATATGGCTTATTAGGGTTGGATGGCACCAGAGTGTTAAGTGACATTTCTATTCTATCAGGTGCATCGTATGTTAAACGTGTTGGAGGGGGCTGAGAGTTAGATAGGGGCAAGAATCCTATAAACCTGCGCATTTCAAGCAGTGCTTCTATATCATTAGCAAAAGCTAGATCTGCAACTCCGGTTGTTGCGGTATGTACGTCACTTCCGCCTAATTCATCTTGCGATACATCTTCTCCAGTGACGTTCTTAACAACTGAAGGGCCTGTTACAAACATGTATGATACATCTTCAACCATGAAGACAAAATCTGTAAGAGCAGGTGAATATACCGCTCCCCCAGCGCAAGGTCCCATGATCATGGAAATTTGAGGTATAACTCCTGAGGCTCTGACATTGGCATCAAAAATATCGCCATATCCAGCAAGTGAATCTACTCCTTCTTGAATCCTTGCTCCTCCAGAGTCGTTAATGCCTATAATAGGAGCTCCTGCTTGTATAGCTTTGTCTGTTAGAGCCTTAATTTTTTGCGCATGACGATAACCTAATGATCCCCCAAGTACTGTGAAATCTTGGCTATAAACGAAAACAAGACGACCATTAATAGTTCCATGGCCTGTAATAACTCCATCGCCATAAAACTTCTTATCTTCCATTCCAAAGTTGATGCAATCATGCTCAACAAACATTCCTATTTCTTCAAAGCTACCCGTATCTAACAATACTTCAAGCCTTTCTCTGGCTGTAAGTTTACCTTTTGAATGTTGAGATTTAATTTTTTCTGGTCCCCCTCCAAGAAGGGCCTGACGGTTTTCTCGTTCTAAGTTTTTCAAAATATTAATGGATTAAGATTAATAGATCTAAAAGGTCATGCCTTTACCAAGGCAGATTATACTAAAGGTGTTCGGTTAAAGCAATATAACTCCTTTTTTTATATTTGTTAAAGGTTTGGTAAGTAGTGTATGATATAGTTATAAGCATTTAATAGGTTTTATATGTGAAAGCTATACAATTTGGCAGTACTCTTTTGCACCAGGCTGTAATGAGAAATGACCTCGAAATGTTAAAATGTTTAGTGCAGGAGGGTGTTGATATTAATACTAAAGGACTAAATGAATATACTCCTTTGCATTTTGCTGTAGAATGGGGGTATATTGAGGTGGTAAAGTTTCTCCTAGATAATGGAGCAAATGTGAATGCTACCAACATTTTAAGAAGAACGGCTTTGCACCTTGTTATAGCTTCAAACAATCCTTATGCAAAGGTATACAGAAATGGCATAGTAGAGCTTCTTCTGGCAAAAGGTGGTGAGATTCAGTCTAAAGATACATGGGGCCTTACTCCCTTGCATCTTGCTTCACTGCAAGAGCCGTCCAAGTTGTTTTTCATCCCTTCTGTCTCCGAGTATTCTCCAGTAGATTTTCTTTTAAAAAAAGAGGATATAGATGTTAATATAACAGATAACCACAATGCTGTCCCTTTGCATGGTGCTGTACTCAAAGGAAACTTTAGAGTAGCTGAGCTGCTCATGGCAAGAGGTGCGAAAATTGATGTAAAAGGCCCGAATAACCTGACTCCCTTAGGAATAGCATTAAACAAAGGCGATATTAATATGGTGATACTGCTGTTAAGCGAAGGAGCAGATATTAAAGCTACGACAATAAATGGTAATACTCCCTCAAATGTTTTTGACGTATTACACTTTGTCCTGACCAAATATGGGGATATTAATACTAAAGGATCAGGTGATATTACTCCTCTGGAGGTTGCTGCACAAAAGGGGCAGCTCCATGTAGTAAAGTTTCTCATAGAGCAAGGTGCTGAGCTTAAAGATGGTGGAAGTGTCGTTTTATATGAGGCCCTGAAAGGTGGAAATATTGATGTAATAAAGTTTTTGGTAGAATTAAAGGCACGTATATCTAGGGAGGAAATAATCCAAGCTTTGTGTAAAGCTGCTGAAGGGGGTAAACTTGATGTAATAAAGTTTTTGATAGATCAAGGGGCATATATTTGTAAAGATGAAGTAAGGTCATTTGCGTATCAAACTTACGATGGAGTTAAGCTCAATATAGTGTCTTTGATAAGCGATTCTAAAAATCCTTTGCATAGGGCTGCACAAGAAGGCCAACTTGAGGTTATAGAATTTCTTTTAAGCCAAGGCGTGGATGTTAATACTAAAGGATTCTTTGGTAATACTGCTTTGCATTCAGCTATCAACCATCCTAGAGTAGGGTCTTTTCTATTAGAAAAAGGTGTAGAAATTGAAGCTAAAAATCACTCGGGCCGTACTGCTTTGGATGAGGCTATAGGATTTAAAAAATCAGCATCGATTTTGTTATTACTTGGTGCAAGGGCTAAAATAAATTTGAATAATCCAGAATTTAAGTTAAAAGATGATTTCATATTACTTACTAGACTGAAGGAGAATATAAGCTCTCTTCTGGCTGTTGAAAGTTGTAGTCCTGAAGAAAAAGCTGTGGGTTTACTTAATATGATGGATAACTTAATGAAAAGTATATCTAAAGAAAATGCAGGTAGTATTAAAAGTTTAGTCTTCGTTTTGAAAGAGGATCAAAATTTTCAAAATTTATCAAGTGATTCATCGTACCCTTGTTCGGAGTTAAATATATCTTTAAGTTTATTAAACAATGAGCTAGATAAAATTAGCGATAACGCAGTTCAGGAAAATCAGGGTAGTTTATCTGTTTTAACTGAGGTAGCTTCAGAAGAGGGGAAGATAAGCGCTTCCTCTAAACGCTTCAAGGCTAGCGAATCAGAGAGTGGCAGTTCTGCTTCGAAATCAATCCAAAATAATGAAGAAACACGACCCTCTAAGCTTCACAAGCCTTCAAATGGATTATTTTCAACAAGCTTTAATGATGTAGACGAGTTAACTGATGAAGCAAGAAGTGATATAATTCTTGATTTTATTAAGGAATCATGCAGTATTGCTACAAGCGGTGAAAGTAGTACCTATGATTCTGATCATATTTAGCTATTTGCGCCTTTTTATTGGTTAGTTGTTTTTACTTCGAAGATCATTATCCTCTCGCCATCTATTTTTTCACGACTGATAAAAATAAATCACATACTATTAGTCCTGGCATATCTGTTGTTTATAATGCGCTATGAATAACTATCAGGATAATTCATATGCAAAAAGTCACAACTAATTATAAATTTCCTTTAATGCTGCCAATGCAGCTTAGTAAGGAGGTAATGTTTAACGAAGTAGTTCAAAAATTAGACCATTTAACAAATTGTGTGGTAAATGGTTTTATTGAAGAGCTAAATCCCAATCCTTTGCCGCATGAAAAATATATATTAGTCAAAAAAGGAGATGAAAATCATAATTGCATATGCTTTTATCCTAATCCTGCATCTGGATGGATATATCATAAGCCAGAAGAGCACATGATGATATTTTGTAGGCAAGCAAATATGTTTTTGATATATAGCAAAGATCGTTGGACTCAGTATAATCCGTCTACAGAAGCTTTAAATTTCGTTGATAAGAAAGTTGACAGTCCTTTTGAAGAAGTGGGTGAAACGTTTGTTTGTGAGGAAGAGAGAGTTAAATTTTACCTTGAGTTAACTCAAGATTGTGAGATTGATATTTCAAATGTGATATTTGACAAAATTAGTATTGTTTTTATGCAAAAGGGAGTTGATCCATGTAATGTAACGTGGAAATGCGATCATAAAATTGTATGGGCTACTAATATAGAATATACGGGCACATTTTTGCCTGATCAAATGGACTTAGTTGAGTTTTATCAAGTTGTTAAGCCAAGAGTTTCGTTTGGAAGAATTACTAGTAAGACTTATTAATTATGATTACATTACTTGCATCCATTACTGGATTTTTTAGCTCCATATTGCCCGAAATTCTTAAGCTTCTCAAAGATAAGAATGATAAAAAGCATGAACTTGAAGTTTTTGATAGGCAAATTAAGTTCAGTAAGCTTAAAGAGAAGTATCAATTAGATGAATTAGACGCCAGAGCTGACATATTAGAGCAGACTGCGCTATATTCTACTTATAAAACTGGTATAGGTTGGCTTGATGCTTTAAATGGTACAATTAGGCCTATACTAGCATATAGTTTTTTTCTGATGTATTGCGGCATTAAGACTTTACAATATTTAGCTATTAAAAATGGTGGAGGTGAGCTTTATCAATACGTTCAAGTGCTTTGGACAGTTGATGATCAGGCAATTTTTGCGGGTATCATTAGCTTCTATTTCGGTCACAGAACTTTTAGTAAATTCTTGCGCAATAAGGAGTTATGAAATTGATAGAGGAGGGGTTTGATTTAATTAAAAAGTTTGAAGGTTTTAGTTCTAGGCCTTATGTATGCCCTGCTGGTTTTCTAACAATTGGCTATGGACACAAGATTAAATCAAATGAGAACTATGAAGTCATCTCTGAGGAGGAGGCAAGTTTACTCCTTGAGCAAGATGTAAAAAGGGCTATGGCTTCAGTTGTGCGTAATATAAAATTTCCGTTAAATAAGTATCAATTTGCTTCTCTTGTATCTTTCACATATAACTTAGGAGGTTCTGCTCTGCAAAGGTCTACTTTGAGGCAGAAGATTAATTATGGAGAACTTGAAAGTGTTCAATCAGAGATGCTGAGATGGGTACACGTTAGGGGGCGTAAAACTAAAGGCCTTGTTATTAGGAGACTTGCTGAGATAGATCTTTTTTATAAATGCTCTTAGTGCTAGTTAATTAAGGGGATATATTAAAAAATAAGCTAAGGATATAAATTTATGCTAGTAAGTTGATGTTTGTATTTGTCCGTCCTTTGGAGTATGGTGACGTGATCTTCGAATAGATGGCGAAGTCGCGGCTCATTGGACTTCAGAGGATTGGCAGTAAGGTAAGAGTTGGTAATGTCCCTGCTTCGCTTCTGATTGGTATAATTGGCGTCAGTTTGTCTTCTGATACCAGTAGTACCAGTCAGAGGCTGGGTAGTAGATTAAGATAAGGTAATGAATCTGTCTAGCTTTTGGGAGGCTCTTCACTACATCACCATGTGCTCATGGTTGTTGAAGTGAAGGTTCTTCAAAAGCAAAACAATCATGTTTATATTATAACATATTATCTACCATTTTAATAAGTCAAAATCCTGAACCTTGCTTTGAAATATTATACTTAGTCTTGAGGGGTCAAAGCATTGTCGGTATGACTATGACGTTAAGGGACATAAAGTAAATTCAGTAAATGCTATTAGTGTTGGTTGGTTGAGAATATATACTCCAAAAAGATACGAAATTTATATTAGTAAGTCTAACTTTTGCAGTGTTGGTGGATTTCCTGAGTTTGCTCGCTCTTGAATCTCATTAACGCTGCAAAGGTTAGATAAGAATATAGGGATTGGTAATGTATCTGTCTGGCTTTTGGAGGTTTGCCTCTCCTTAGATTTTATGGAACACCCATATCATTCCTGAGGCTCGGTAAGCCTTCAGAGGTTAGACGATGTAGTAAAGGAGTTGATATTATGGATACTTTCCGCCATGCTTTTGAGGTCGTGACGTGTGTGGTTCGTTTCCTCGGACTTGCATATGCTCGCGACCTAAGGGGCTAAGTAGTAAGGTAAGGGTTGGTAGTATGTCTCGTTTCTGCAAGCATCGAACAATGCATTGAGGTACCTCCTTCGCGCTGGAGTGCGATAGCTTGCAGAGGTTAGACAAGAATGTAAAGGTTAGCGATATGGATACTGGTTGTCTAGCTTTTGGAGGTGTTGTAGGTTTTAATGAGGCCATTGAAGCCTACCACATCTTGGGAGGCTAGACAACATCGTAAAAAAGTTGGTAATACAGATGTTTGCTGTCTAACTTTTTCGGGAAAAATTAATACCGTTATATTAAGCTCGTTGTATATATCTCATCTATTAATTACATGCTAAGAGGTTTAAGTAATATATTAAACTTTTCTTTTTTATTTCGAGTTATTTTTGAACTAATCATTAAATAAATTAAATTTGTTCTAATTATTCATAGTTAATCTATTATATTTATGATATAATTCCGCTTTATACAAAACTATTGAATATTTAATGCTAAAAATTTAATTAATTATGAATCCAAAATCATCATATCAGAACTTAAAACTTACTCCAGAGCAAGCTGAAGAACGGAAAAAAAGACAAGAAAAAATAGATGTTCAAAAAGCTGAAGATTTATATGAAAAAGGTGAATATAAAGCAGCTTCTAAAGCTTATAAGAGATTATTTGAATCAACTGGCGAATCGTATTACAAAGAATGTTATAGATCAATACGAGATGAATATCAAAAGTCAGTCGCATCCCTTAATTTTGAAGCGCCTAATTTGGATCTGACTCAGCTTAAGTCCAAAAAATTTAGGTCAGAGGTGAATAAACAAGATAATATTTTTCTTGATTTTATCTTAATTAACGAAAAAGATGAATTTGATAAAAATGATAAAGAAAAGGCACAATCAGACATAAACACATCTCATAATCAATTTCCCATATTTCATTTACCCATAGCAGATACTTGGGCTGATACGTTAGAAAATAATGAGACTCTTGCAAAGATCTATCCAGAATTGCATAATTCAACTGAATTAAAGGATGATTTTAAAATAACCTATCCAATTGATACCAACATTCCGGATGAGAGTGCCCTTAGTTATTTAGAGTTATTTATAGACTCTGCAGATCCAAAATACTTGGATTCATTTGACCAAGCAATATCGAAAATAGATCAAGATCCTCTTCTTGGTGTTCAAGGTCAATCAAAGAGTCAAAAAGAATTAAATGAGTTAATGGAAAAGATCAAAACAAGTTTAGAGATTATTCAACCATCTGGGGCTTTATATTTTTCAAGTGCAATAAAATCTTTTCATAAAGGGGATAGAGACGAATTGTACCCTAATTTATTACAATTATCATCCATATTACATGCTTTATCTAATATAGAAAAAGTATCTCATACAAAAGAATCTGATCTAGATATGTGGTTAATAGGGTCTTCTATTGGACTAGGTGAAACCGAAGAAAATGTTGAATCGTAAATTTATTTTAACTATTACGCATTATTCCATATTTAATTTGGATAGACGCCAGCGTTCATTGCTGCGCTCTGGCGTCAACTCTGTGACTAATGTATAATAATTAGCTTACAGGTCTTTTATCAAATAATTCTATGACTATTTGTACCCTAATTGACATTATCTGAATCGCTATCCCAAGTTGCTCCTCCTAGCGCTAATAATCCATGCGCTGCATCGTTTATTTCTAGTTCTATCATATCGGAACTGCTCGCGCTAGAAGGGGTGTCGGAACTGCTTGCAGCCGAAGTTTCTGAGGTTTGATCTTGAGAACTGATCTGTTTTAAGTTTGAAATAATCTCCTTAAGCTTATTCTGTTCTGTTAAAAAACTATCTCGCATTTTTGATGGTGCTGTGCGACTTGTATGTTGATTTAGAATAGAATGCATTTTCTCAAGATATTCAGGCATCTCTAACTTCACACATTCTTGGATTATTTTTTTAATAGAATCGCACCTTTTGTTCCAAGTATAATCATTATTGTCCACCATTTTAGATAATTCTTTTACAAGCGACTGGCTTGATTTATCTTTAATGATATTAGTCATTAGTTCTTTTGTTATAGGCTGTATTGTTGACTCCTGCAAATTACTTATACACTTGCTTCCTTCTGAATAGTTTCTGGAGAGATATGCTTTCTCTATACCTGAGCATTGATCATACACACTTAGATATAATTGGTTGAGAAATAGAGGGTTTCCTATTTTTTTTAATTCTTGCATGAATGGTTTTGGTTCCATTTTGCATAGTTTGGTTATTTGCTGAATTGATATCGGCTTTTTTATTTGCTGTGGTGTTTGTGTTGAATTGTCTCGAGTCTCTTTAACCTTTTTGGCTCCTTTGTCACCATGATTTTGTGATGTCTGGGATAATTGATTGTTCTCTTCTTCTCTTGGTCTTTTTTGGGATATTTCTTCTTGCATACACATATATTTATTAGTTAGTTTAATTTAAAATAACATATAAATAATAAAGTGTCAACATTTTTTAATAAAATTTGATATATAAATTGAAAATATTAGTATTTTATTTAGATTTTGTGCTTTGTCTTGAGTATCAAAAATATTTCCAGTGCAAAGTTAAGAAAAATAAAATAAATTCAGAAAATGCTATTAGTGTTGGTTGGTTGAGAAAGTATACTCCAAAAAGATATGAAATTTATATTAGTAAGTCTAACTTTTGCAGTATTTGGTGATTTTCTGAGTTGGTTCGCTCCGGGCAATCACTGAATGCTGCAGAGGTCAGATACAAATGTAAGGATTGGTAATGTATCTGCTTAGCTTTTGAGGTCGTGTTGCTATGACTATTTCTCTCGTCATGAGCCTTGCGAACCTCAGAGGCTAGGTAGGAGGATAAGGTGAGGTGATATGTCTGTCTAGCTTTTGAGGTGATGTCGTAGTGGGCTGCTTTCTCGTGCCAGCTAGGACATGATCTCAGAGACTAGGTAGTAAAGTAAGGTGAGGTAATGTATCTGCTTAGTTTTTGAGTCGTGCCATTGGCTTCAATCTTCCTTGAAACCAATAGTACCACTCAGAAACTAAGCAGTAACGTATGTATTATAGTTTATTGTTAGTTTCTTGACATATACTAAAAATCGCTGATCCCTTCTTTAAGTTTTACACTTAGTCTTGAGCGGTCAAAGAATTGTCAGTATGACTATGACGTTAAGAAAAATAAAATAAATTCAGAAAATGCTATTAATGTTGGTTGGTTGAGAAATTATACTCCAAAAAGATACGAAATTTATGCTAGTAGGTTGATATTGATATTAGTAAATAATTATCAAAATTGTCTGGTTTTTGCAAACTGCTGGTACTTATTGGCTGGTCAGGCTCATAGGTGTCGGGCAGTTTGCAGAGGTTAGATAAAAATGTAGAAGTTGGTGATACGTATACTTTCTGCCTAGCTTTTGAGGTAGTGATGTGGCCGGGTGCGTTCGCGGCCCTTGCCCACTATCACGATCTCAGAGGCTAGGTGGTAGGATAAGGTGAAGTGATATATCTGTCTGGCTTTTGGAGGGGTGACTTTAGGTGTGGATGCGTACACATCGACCCCGAGGGTTACTCCTCCAGAGGCTAGGTAGTAGAATAAGATGAGTTAATGAATCTGTCTAGCTTTTGGAGTTGGTGGTTAATGTGCTTTTCTTCGCAGCACAGTTTCCGACGGCTCCAGAGGCTAGGTAGTAGAATAAGGTGAAGTGATATATCTGTCTGGCTTTTGGAGGGGTGACTTTAGGTATAGATGTGCACACATCCACTTCTAAGGTGACTCCTCCAAAAGCTAGACAGGTTTACATGAATCGTACTTAATCCCTTCTTTAAGTTTTACACTTAGTCTTGAGCATCGAAAATATTTCCAGTATGATGTCATAATAAATATGACGAACTAAATGAGATTAATATTTTTATTTTTGACTTCTTTTGCATTAGCTGGCGATGTGTTTGATGTTATTGACACTGATGAACTAATGCCTACTAAGTTTAAAGAATTTTCAGAAGCAGAGTTAATAGGAATTCACAAAATTACAGCTAATTCTCAAAAATTAAATATTAAAGTGGATGAATCGCAATTTTTTTACAATCTAGAGGTTAAGATCGAAAAGTGCGTAAGAAACAATGATCTCTATAATCAGGATGATTATGCTTTGATAAGTCTTACTGATTATAAGATGAACGATGATGCTAAGATGATTTTTAGGGGATGGATAAGTGCTAATAGCATTTCTTTATCAACGTTTGAGCATCCGATATATGAAATTTTTCTTGGGAGGTGTAAATGATAGGTAAATTAAAGGGGATCATTGAGGAAATTGGATCTGAATTTATCATTCTGGATGTTGGGGGCGTTGGATATCAGGTGTATTGTCCTGAAAATATCTTAAACACTAGACAAGTAGGAGAAGTATGTAGTTTGCATATCCAGACATATGTTAGAGAGGATGCTATAGTGTTATTTGGTTTTGAAAGTCATTATCAAAAAGATATATTTTTATTACTTCGTTCGGTGAACGGTGTAGGTAATAAGACCGCTTTAAGTATACTTTCAAAAATAAATTTAAATGAGTTAGCAGCTGCAATTTCTGGAGGTAATCAAAAATTGATAGCCTCAACTCCTGGGATTGGGAATAAAACGGCAGAAAGAATTATACTAGAATTAAAAAACCATAAGATATTTGCTGGAGCAGCATATGCCCACTCAGATTTTGATACAAGTAAAATGCAGGATGCAACGTTTGCTCTTGTTGCTTTAGGAATAAGCAAAACTCAGGCGGCAGGCTATGTAAGTCAAATACTTGCGAAAAATCCAGATTGTCAAATTGATGATATAATCAGACAAGCTTTAACTATGAGGGGCGAAAAATGAATGAATTAACAAATCCAAAAGCAGATATAGAAATTCTATCTATTCGTCCTGAAAGTTTGGAAGAATTCGTAGGTCAAGCAGGGCTTAAGGGTAATTTGCAAGTTTTTGTTCAGGCTGCAAGGCAAAGAAACTCCTCGCTGGATCATTGTTTATTCTACGGTCCTCCAGGATTAGGTAAAACTACTCTAGCTCGTCTTATCCCAAAAGAAATGGGCACAAACTTTAAGTCTACTGCAGCACCTCTTCTTTCTAAGCCTGCAGATCTTGCTGCAATATTGACTAATCTCCAAAAGTTTGACGTATTGTTTATTGATGAAATTCATAGACTGTCCAGCTCAATTGAGGAGATACTTTATACCGCTATGGAAGATTTTGCCTTAGATTTAGTGATAGGTGAGGGGCCGTCTGCAAGGTGCGTGCGTATCGATTTGCAACCCTTTACGTTAATTGGAGCTACTACTCGCTTAGGTCTTATTAGTGGTCCTTTAAGAGACAGATTTGGAATACCCTTGCGCTTAGAATTTTATAGAGTAGATGAGTTAAAAGAGGTGTTAAAACGCAATGCGGCATTTTTCGCAATTGATATAACAGAAGATGGTGCAACGGAGGTTGCAACTAGGGCAAGAGGTACTCCGCGTATTGCGATTCGCTTGCTTAAGAGATTGTCAGATTTTGCTCTTGTATCGCATAAAAAAGTCATAGACCAAGAACTTGCTAATCACTATCTAAATCACTTAGAGGTGGATCGGATGGGTTTAGATAGCAATGATTATCGTTATCTAAATTTCATTGCTCGCAACTATCATACAAAACCTGTGGGTATAGAGACTATAGCGGCAGGTTTATCTGAGAAAAAAGACGTTATTGAAGAAACAATTGAGCCGTACTTAATTCAAATTGGTTTTGTGCATCGTACTTCTAAAGGCAGGGTTTTGACAAGTGCCGCTTTAAATCACATTGGATATAGCGCCCAGCAAAGTCTAGAAGATTTTATGCAATGAATTTTTAAATCTATCGTTTGTACATCCTAATTACTAAATCTTTTTAACCATCAACTATATACTTACTGTACTAATTCAGAATTTATGTATTATGGAATTATGGCAAGAGTTTAAAGATTGGTGGTATAAGTATACCTACTTTAATAACGCCATAAAAAAAGGCGATTTAGAGGAATTTAAGAAGTTAATAGATCATTATAAACTTAGTGATTATTTAACTGCTAACAGAAGGGGTATTTATTTTTGTCAAAAGGCTTTAGAAGCTAAACAAACTCATATAGTTCATTATGTAATGGATTTATCAAATACTAATAAAGAACTTAGTATTGATGATCTAGATCAAATACTGACACATGCGGCATATTATAATAATTTAGATATAGCTCAAAGGGTATGTAATTATCCTAATTTCCTAGCAGATGAAGCTTTTTTTAAATGGATAATTTATGAGGCGATAAAACATAAGAGTTCAGATGTAGCCTTATTGTTAATAGATAAAAGTATTAAAATCCTTAAGGCTAAAAGAATCAAGTATCTCTTCCGAAAAGCTGCTTACTACAATAATTTAGAGATAATTGAAGATTTATTGAAAAGGGAAGCTCTTGATCTAGAGAGGCAAAAATATTTCGTAATATGGTTAATTTGTGAAGCCATCAAAAAAGGTAATAGTAACATGGCTACATTACTCCTTAATTCAGCGGTAGAAATATCTCCTCAAAGTCAAAGGGATATTTTATCATATGCCGTAATGCAAAATGATTTAATGGTGGCAGAGAATATTTTGAACCGCCGTAATGAGATTTTGTTCAGAGACGAAAGATGGATTTTGGGTAGTTTGGTGGAGTATGCCATTATTAAACATCACCCTGAGATGGCATTACTAATGCTTAGCTCAGGAGCTCTCATTAATCCTTCTCCAAATAGTCGTAGCTTAATGGGTCTTGCTTATAATCAAAGTCTTTTTAATGTTATGGCTAAGGTCATAGATAAAGATGTTTTGATACACGATAAGTCAGTTTGGAAAAATTATATTGGACCTAATCGTGAAAAGATTAGAGAGGCTATTGAAAATGATTATACATTAAATCCACAGCAAAAATTAGAATCATTGTTTAAGATTCGTAAAGGTCTTATGGAATGGCACGTGGTTGAGAGTAATCTATTTGTTGGGCCTATTTTAAGGCAAGCATTAAAAATAGTAGATTGTGATAAAAGATTGCAGACTTTGATCGAGTTAAAAAGAATGGAATTTACTTCGGAGCAACGAGGGTTGTATGAGAATGGATTAATACAGGCGGCTCATGAAGGTAATAATAGTGCGGATAAGTGGCATAAATTATTCTCGCTAATCCAAAATTCTATCTTAAGTGATGCGACAGGGATTAAAAGATCATTGTATGAGCTCACAAAAAATCATAAATGGAAAAAAAGAGAACTGTTAAGATTTTTGGATAAATTATCAGATATTGATATAGACGACGATGCACAGATGCAAAGTATTGAATCTTTTATACAGAGCGCTTTGAATCCTTTAGAAAGAATTGCGACAAGTAATAAATGAGCTTATTTTTTAGTTATCTATAAGGTTTTTAAAAAGCTTCACCTTAAGTCCATAAAGAACTTTAGCACACAAAATTTTTGATACCTTAATAACTTATTTGAACAATATAAATATCATGACAACTTTTAATTCCTCTATTACAAAAGATTCCACTATGCTTAATATAAGGCTAGATGTTCAAATAAGTGTTTTGATGGAAGATGTAAAAAATTTTTTTGAGAAACGACAATATAATGAAATGATGAATTATTTAAAGCAGGCTGTAGTTCTTGGTAAAGATTCTAAATATCAGGACTATGTTATTGCTCAGCTTGATGTAATAGCAGGTGATTTATTGGAAATGTTTGAGTATTCTAAAGCTAAATTATGTTTGGAGTGGGCTTATGAATTAAGTAAAAAGCAAGATTTTCAAATTGAAGCTTTGAATTTAGAAGTTGATATGTTTGCTCATAAAGCTAAATATCAAGAAGCTCATGAAATAGCTATTAAGGCTTTTGAAATAAGTAAAAATGTAATGGATCAAATTACGATGCTCAAAATGAAGGCTTTAGCTGAATTAAGTGCTACTCGTTATCAAGATGCGGAAAAAACCTTTAATGATTTATGCTTAATTGCTGCTCGTCAAATTAGGGTGGCATCGTGGGAGTGCCAGAAGGGAGCTTGGTGGAATAAAGCTAAAAAATTTAAGGAGCAAACGGTGATAGCGAAATTGCGAGGTTTTATTAATACCATGGATATTCAAAGCGCACTAGATCAGTGTGAAAAAACGATAATAAAGGAGACAGGAGGGGCGATTTGCGATAGAAAACTTAAGCAGCTTTTAAAAATTGAGGATGAAGCTCAAATATCCAATGGTAATTATCATAAAGCCGTAGAAATACTGGATAGGTTATATATTTTAAGTAACAATCCAAGTCATGCGGATAAAGCTGATAAAATAAAGAAATTGATTTTAGAGGAGGGTGATCAGAAGAATATTAAGGGAAAAATAGTTCATAATATTATAATCCCGGATCCAAGGTTAAAATTAGAGGATTCTAAATTTGATAATTATGATATGTGGAACATTACTCAAACTAAAAATATAGAGCATAATAATGATTCCAAGTCTCATTTTGAAACAATTAAAGTAGATCTTTTGAAGAAATTTAATCTTATCAAAGAAAAAGTGGAAATTTTAAAGAAAATATCTCCGTTTGTTGGGTATGGTTTGGATCTATTGCTAAATGATTTGGATCATATTGAGGATAAATTGCCTGAAGATTTAAAAAATTATAAAGAATTACTTTATTTACTCAAAGGTGCAAATAGAGCAATAGATCATGATAAAGGCAAAGAGGCCAAGGAGTATATGATGGATTTTAAACATTTAGTAGAAGAAACTTCTAAGGCATCAAACGATACGGGTGTAGTTGATATGTGCATTGTTGAAGAGGTGGAACAGCTGGGTGATAATAGTTATAGTATAGATGAGGGTGAAATCACTAAATTTTAGCCACGCTTTCTCGGAGAGGGCTTAGTTTGTCTGTTCTTTTCTTTTGCTGCATGACTTGTTGAGTCTTTTGCAATTCTTAATTTATCTATTTTTTGAGATAATTCATCACTAGTAGGAACAGATCTAACGGGAATGGCAATATTTAAATTGGCTAGATCTTCCAATTTTAAATATTTTGTAACTTTTGACCTAGTATTAGGGTCATTAAAGACTTGAGTTGTAGAATGAGGGTTTTCAGGATTTGCTTCTTTATTAAGGTGAGTAAATAACCCTTGATCCAATTTTTCTAATTTATCGGTTTCATTTTGTTGCATCGCGTCAATACGTTTTTTATCTATACATACTTTAGGGAGGATTTCATATAATTTATGAATTTTAGGATCTGTAGTTTGCGAACAAAGTTCTGATAAAATATTTATGTATCTCTCTTTGTGTGCAAGAGGCATTGATAAAATATCATTTGAGTGATTTCGAACGCTATTTATAGCAACGGACAAGATCTTTTTTTGTTGTTCTTCTATCTTGTTTATGTATTCTGCCTTATTTTCTATATTTGATTTGTCAAATAGTTCTTTTAATTGTATAAGAGCATATCTATGACCTTCAATTCCAAAAGGTTTATTTCGGAAATATAGTACGGAGCTAAGAGGGCGGTTCTGCGATTCTAGCATCCTTTGTCCAGTGTTTAGTATGGATGTAAATTCTTTTTGCAATAATGGCAGATCTTCTACTGTCATACGTCTTCCGCCTTCAAAGAATTTTAGAACTAAAGTAGTCCTATCACTAGGTATGTTATGTAACATTCGGGCAGTTTCTCCGTATTCTAACTGAGTTAGAAAAATAGCTGTTCTATTACCACCAATCTCTTTTAATAAAGTCTCTCTTAAAGATCTCCAATTACCTTCTTTAATTAATTGAAGATTTGCTCCTGATAGTATAAGATTTTCCAATACACTCATTAATATAATTGATTGATTAATTATGTTATCCAAAGGTGAATTTCCTTGTTTATCTGTTATATTAGGGTTTGCCCCATTCTTAAGTAAGAATCGTATGTTGTCATTTTTTAGATATGGTGTCCTTGAATTTAGAAAGATGTCATCAAAAGTGGTGCTATAATGTAAGGGGGTTTTGCCTTCATTATCTAAAGCATTAATATTGGCGCCAAATTCAACTAAAGTTTTGATAATATCATTGAAGTGCAGCGTATTAAAACTAGTAGTTTTTATAAGGTGTAGGGCAGTTTGACCTTTATCATTTTTCGCTCGTGCTAATTGAGTATCTATAAAACTAAAATCTGATGTGTTATTTAACCTTGTAACCTTTTGCAGTAATTCTTCATCTGTCATAATTTGGTACCTCATTTATTTGTTTCTATTATAATTTTTTGGTAAGAAAGTTATGATAAATAAATTTTATTTCTATTGATTAGTTATTATTCATAGAGATTATACCACGTTTATATTGGGATCGCCAAGATAGTCTAAAGGGATTGAAAATGGATATTGTTCATGTGCAGTACTTTGCTGAAAAAATATGAAATGAGAGAATGGGGAAATTGTTTCTCCGATGGACACACTATAAAAGAAGCTGACAACATTACCTTTAAGCGCACTGTAGTAGCTTATGGTTGCGGGAGTAGGATTTGAACCTACGACCTTCAGGTTATGAGCCTGACGAGCTGCCGGGCTGCTCTATCCCGCGGCAATTTGTGCTTAAAGCTACCCTCTATATATACCATTTTTGCTTTACGGAGTCAAGGGCAATTTTTGAGAAAATACTAAAAAGCTCTGCTTTAATTTATATTTAAATAAACAAAATGCAATTATTTTTTATAGTTACTTGTTATCTGTAATTATATATAATGGTAAAAACAACAATGAACAAGTATGACAGATAAATTTGAACTTTTAGACCAGGCTATAGTAAATAATAATCTTCAGGAAGTACAATCTTTGTTAGCAGAAGATACGGGACGCTCCATTATTTCAAGTTTTGACTTTATTACTCCGGCAGCTAAAGCAGGTAATATAGCAATTCTAAAGTATCTTATGCCATATGTACAACCTCAAAATACGGCAATTTTATCAACAGCTATGGGTTATGCGGTAGAAGAAGGTCATATAGAGATAGTAAAGTATTTAATAGACCAAGGAGCCAATTTGCCTGACCGTCGAGTTCATTATGCAAATACTAATATTTTGCAGTTAGCAGCATTCAATAATGATCTTGAAATGGTGAAATATTTAATAAGTCAAGGAGGTGGTCTATATGATGGTGTCAAGATTGTTCGTCGTAAAGATAAAAAAAATGACTTAGTTGAAAAACTTAAGGAAAAAAATAGCTCGCAAGTTCTAGAATATTTAAAGGATATTGAAGTATTTTCTAGAGCTGTTGAATCTGGTGACTTAGAAATGATAAAAAGTTCTCTTGAAAAAGGTATTGACCCAAACATTAGAGTAACTTATTTAGAAACAGGTAATACTGCACCTAAAGCAACACCTTTATGTCAAGCTGCAATGTTTGGTCATAAAGATGTAGTAAAATACCTTGTAGAAAATGGGGCTGAGGTTAATTATAAGTTTAGTACGAATTATCAACTTTATCCTTTACATGTTGCAGCAGAAAATGGTCATCTTGAAATCGTAAAATATTTAGTCCAAAATGGCGCTGATATTCATACCAAATCGGTATCTAATAAATATGACTGTCTAAGTGATTGTACTCCCTTGGATTTGGCTGTTGTAAAAGGTCACCTTGAAATTGTGAAATACTTACACGAAGAATTAGTTGCGGATTTAAATTGTGATCATGTTATAGATCAAGACAAAAATAGTATTATTCATATAGTAGCCCAAAGGGGGTATGTAAAAGTAATGCAATATTTATTGAACACAGGATTAAGCCCGGATGTTAAGAATGAAGATGGTGATACACCTTTATTGTTGGCGACATGGAGTAACCACTTGGAAATGGTAAAATTTTTGCTTGATAAGGTAGTAGATATTGGCGCCAAAGGTAAATCTAATCGTAATGTTTTGGATATTGCATTAGCGGCACATAAACGTATTGATATAGTCTTAGAGATAATGGATCATCCCGAATATCTTGAGCGTTTAATAGATGATACAGAATTTTTAGATCATGGTATAGGTGACAGCAATTATAGGGCATCAAAAGCTATCTTATTACTACAGATCATTAATAAAATTACTCATTATAATGCTGATGAGACCTTAATTAACAAGGTATATAATAAGTATCATCAAGAAATTAAAAAACTTGACGAAACAATTCAAGCATGTCAAAAAGAGTTTAGCGAGATTTCAGTAAACGCGCGGTCATTATGGAGTCCATATATGACTTTTAATTCAAAAACATTAGCGGAAAATCTAATTAATTTAAGAGAAACTTTTAAATCTTTATCTAGTAAGTATAAAGATACCAATGCTTTAGAGTATCGACATACTGCAGCATGTGAATTGTATGAAAAATTAGTTATAGTACTGGATTTGTTGAGGCCAACAGAACTACAAGCTGAAGAAAAAGAACAAATTAAGAAAGTATTAGATGATTATTTAGGTCCTAATTCAGAAGGCAATCATTTTGTTGATCAATCATTTAATCCGCCTATGAAAAAATTATGCATTTCTTTATCTGGGAAATATAAGGAGTCAGTTGATGAAATGGCAATAGAAGAGGGGGGTAAAGAGTTAGGAGAAAGTAACGTAAAATTAACTGGATCTGAAATGTTGATTGATTCATAGAGCTGTTAATGGGTCGTTTATATTTAAGGATTTTTAAGAATTCTAATTATCAAAATTTGATAAGACTATATATTCAAACGTACTGCGGTGTAGCCTCAGTATATATAGTCAATTAACTTTAAATTAACTATAAAACAAAAACTAGTTCCTTAAGAAATTATATGTTTAAAGAATAATCGAGTGGACAACCCCGTAAGCAAATAGCGAGGTTGTTTGTTTTAGAAAGGAATATCGCTACCTTTATTATCGTATAATTCTTCAGATCCTTGAGATCCTCCTTCCTCTCTAGGGGAGCTTGGTTTGCTATCTAATAGAATTAAAACAGCAGATTGATTTTGTAGTACCACCTCAGATGATTGCTTCTCAATGCCATTTGGATCAGTCCATTTTCTTGTGTGCAGGCTTCCATTGATGTAAAGTCTTGTGCCTTTGTGTACATAATTTTTTACTAAAGTTACTAGGCCTTCATAAAAAACTGCAATTCTGTGCCATTCGGTTTTTTCTTTTTTCTCTCCAGAAGCTTTGTCTGTCCATACATCTGTTGTTGCCAGAGAGAAAGAAGCGATCTCCTTACCGTCTTTGGTATAGCGAATCTCTGGTTCTCTGCCGACGTTACCTATTAATTCGACCCTATTTAATCCTACTGCCATAACGTAAATACCCTTGAAAACTTATATTATTCTTGCAATCATAACCCAAAATGTCTTATAATTCTACATATTTTTCATTAATTTGTAATGTTTTTGTTTTATGCAGGATTTTATTGAAGTAGTAGGGGCGAAGGAGCACAATTTAAAGAACGTAACGGTCAAAATTCCTAAATATAAACTAATTGCAATTACTGGTCTTAGTGGATCTGGTAAATCATCCCTTGCATTCGATACAATATACGCAGAGGGACAAAGGCGTTACGTAGAAAGTTTGTCATCATATGCCAGGCAATTTTTAGAGTTACATAATAAACCAGACGTAGAATCTATCAGCGGTCTTTCACCAGCGATTGCTATTGATCAAAAAACTACTTCTAAAAATCCTAGATCAACTGTTGGAACCATTACTGAAATATATGATTACTTAAGGCTTTTATTTGCAAGAGTGGGGGTTCCATACTCTCCCGTTACTGGTAAGCCTATCACTGCGCAAACTGTAACGGAAATAGTTAGCTCTATAAAATCTCTGCCTGAAGGAGTCAGACTATATATCTTAGGACCTATTGCTAGGGGTGAGAAAGGAGAATTCAAGAAAGATATTCAACATTATCAAAAGCAAGGTTATGAAAGGATAATCGTCGATGATTATCTTAGTTCCTTGGATCAAGAATTTAAGATAGATAAAAATAAAAAGCATAATATTGAGATTGTAGTTGATCGTATTGTGATTTCTGATGAGCTTGGCAATAGGCTTGCAGAAAGTGTGGAGCAGGCTATGAAAATTGGTAGAGGTATAATGTATGCTCAAGTTACTCATATCCCGGAAGAAGTTCAAGATTTTGAATACAAGGTAGGTGAGCGTTTAATTTTTTCATCTAGTTACGCATGTCCAATTTCAGGTTTTCAGTTGGAAGAAATAGAGCCAAGAATTTTTTCTTTTAATAGTCCTTTCGGTGCATGTAAAAAGTGTGAAGGTTCGGGTAAGCAGATGACTTTTGATCCTGATTTAATTGTGCCTAATAAAAACTTAAGCATTAATGAGGGTGCTATTAAACCTTGGGATATGAGTAATAATGCCGTGAGGCATGTTTTGAATTCTTTAGCTAAGCATTATGGTTTTAGTTTAGATGAACCGTTTTCTACTCTGACCCAAAAGGTTAAGCAAATTCTTATGAATGGGTCTGAAAATGAAGAGATAATATTTACCGCATATGATGATTTCAAAAGCATAAGTAATAAAAGTCCCTTTGGAGGTATTTTGAAAAGTTTGACAGAGAAGTTGCAAAATACTTCATCTGACTCAATGCGATTTGAGTTAGAAAAATTTATGACAGAGAATGTTTGCCATGTATGTAGTGGTTATAGACTCAAAGAATCGTCTTTGTATGTCAAAATATTGGGTAAGCATATAGGAGAAGTCTGCAAGCTCAGTATTAGAGACACTCTGGCTTGGGTTAGTCTCTTACCAAATAAATTAAGTGCCAAGGAAGTTAATATTGCCGGTAGAGTTGTTAAGGAGGTAAAAGAAAGATTGCAGTTTTTGGTGAATGTTGGACTTGATTATCTGCAGCTTGCACGTGAGTCTAGTACACTTTCAGGAGGAGAGAGTCAGAGAATTAGACTTGCGTCTCAAATTGGATCTGGTTTAACGGGAGTTTTGTATGTATTAGATGAGCCTTCTATTGGTCTTCATCAAAGAGATAACGCACGTTTAATTGATACTCTAAAACATTTAAAAGAACTAGGTAATACCGTTATAGTTGTTGAGCATGATTACGATACTATTTTGAGCTGTGATCATGTTGTGGACGTTGGTCCTGGTGCTGGTATTCATGGAGGGGAGATCATCGCGCAAGGCACTGTTCGAGAAGTTATTGATGATCCAAATAGCATTACGGGTCAGTATTTAAGTGGTAAAAAATCCATACCCTTACCTAAACAGAGAAGGATGGCATCTAAATTTCTTGATTTAAAGGGTGCAACTGCTAATAACTTAAAGAATGTTGATGTACAAGTTCCCTTAGGTATTTTAACAGTAGTAACAGGTGTATCTGGTGGGGGAAAATCTAGTTTGATTATCCATACCCTTTACAAGGCTATACAGAAATATTTGGAAGTATCATCTAAGGCAGTACCTGGACCTTTTAGAGAATTAAAAGGTTTGGAACACATTGATAAGATTATAGATATAGACCAGTCGCCAATTGGTAGGACTCCAAGATCTAATCCCGCAACTTATACAGGTTTATTTAACCATATACGTGATTGGTTTGCAGAACTGCCTGAATCAAAGGCCAGGGGGTACAAAATCAGCCGCTTTTCCTTTAACGTTAAAGGTGGGCGTTGCGAGAGTTGTCAAGGTGATGGAATGATCAAGATAGAGATGCACTTTTTGCCAGATGTATATGTGAAGTGTGATGCTTGCAACGGTAAGAGATATAATCGTGAGACTTTAGAGATTAAGTATAAAGACAAGTCGATTGCCGATATACTTGATATGACTGCTGAAGATGCAATGTACTTTTTTGAAAAGGTACCAAGTATTGCCGATAAGCTTAAAGTCCTCTATCAGGTTGGTCTTGGTTATATGAAAATAGGCCAATCTGCTACGACCTTATCAGGAGGTGAGGCGCAGAGGATTAAGCTTGCTAAGGAGCTTTCCAAGAGATCGACTGGTAAGACAATGTATATCTTGGATGAGCCGACCACGGGTTTGCATTTCGAAGATATTAGTAAGTTATTAGAGGTGCTTCATCACTTAGTGGATTTAGGTAATACTGTGCTTATTATTGAGCATAATATGGACGTAATTAAAACCGCTGATCATATTATTGATGTTGGTCCTGAAGGTGGTGACTTAGGTGGAGAGATAGTAGTAGCGGGGTCTCCGCAAGATGTAGTAAATTGTCCGCAAAGTTTGACGGGCAAATATTTAAAAGATCATTTAAGATAAAATTTTATGCGTTGTTCAGCTTATTGTAGTGCTAATAGTTATGATATAGATGCTTTAACTCAGCACCTAACTAAAAAAGATCAAGCTCCAAACTTTTTTGATGATGTAGTTCATACTCGGCGTAATTTGTCAGGTCAGGAGATAGATGTATTTTATTTTCAATTTGGTTGCGTGGTAATTTGGAGTGCTGATTTGAATCAGGAGAAAGAAATATTAAATGAGCTTCTCACTTTTTCTACTGAGCCTATTCAACCCCCTATTTATCTTGATTTCATATCATATAAACATGATGCATCTTTATCTGAGCACTCAATAGACGAAGAAAGTAACCAAATTGTATTAAAAGAGCTTTCAAGTTTTTCAAAACTAGCAGTTTCATATGCTTTAGCTCAGTCTGCAAAACTTAGCGCTTTAGAAGAATCGGTAAATAACATATTAAAGCAAACAAGTCCTTTAAGACAAGAATTGGCATCTACGGGGAGAGTTTCTTTGTCAAAGACCGAGATATCTAAGCAAATAGGGTTTTTGTTTAATGAGAGATATTCAATTAACTTAACTAGTGATGTGTTAGATACCCCTGAGTTTTTTTGGCGCAAACCTAGTTATGAACCTCTTTATCTTCAAACTGCACGATTTCAAGATATTCAAGTCAGGCAAAGTATTTTGAATAGGCGTTTGGATATGATTCATGAATTCTATGATTTGCTTTCAAACGAACTAAACCATAAAAGTTCTACGCGTCTTGAATTTACCATAATATTCCTCATTACTATTGAAGTTTTATTAGCTTTTAAAAATAATCTTTTTTAAAGGTGCGTCTAATTTTCGATAAAATCAAAGTAAAACTTGATAGAGATAAAGCTGCTAATTTTGCCGGTAATAATTTTCTAAGAGAGCATGCTGCGAAAATAATTCTCAATTGGCTAGAAATGTTTGAAATAAAATCGGGCAAAATTTTGGAATTAGGTGCTTTTACCGGTCATTTAAGCAGGCACTTAGAGGGTTTTGATCTAACAGTTAGTGACATATCAGAAGAAGCGCTTAAAATTAACCCTTGTAAAAATCAAATAATTGGGGATGAGGAAGATTTAGAATTTGATGGTTATGATGTCATTTTATCTTCACTGAACCTGCACTGGATAAATTTTGTACAAGATTTTTTGGCTAAAGTGTATAAGGCTTTAAAGCCAAGTGGAAGATTTATCGCAAATTTTATAGGCGAGGACTCCTTAAAATCTCTGCGCAGCGAGCTAACCAAATTAGAGATACAAACAAATAGTTTATCAATGCCTCATGTTTCTCCTTTTATTACTAAGCAAGACATAACTAGTTTAATGCAAATGGCTGGTTTTAAGGATATAATTACTGACTCTGGACTTTTGGAGGTCACTTACCCTAAGATTTTGAGCGCAATGAAAGACTTGAAAAAAATGGGTGAGTCAAATAAGATTATATCATCTATGGGTCAAGGTTTAGCGCTCAAAGTATATAAAGAGTTATTAAAGGATAACGCGAAATTTACTACGGAATTTACAATCATAACAGTTCACGGAAAGAAGGTATGAAAGGTTTTATAGAGGAATGCATAGATAGAGGATACCTTTATCAAGCAACTAACTTAGACAAGCTGAAGCAGCTAAGTAAAAAGAAGAAAATTGTAGCTTATGTTGGTTATGATTGTACGGCTGCGTCTTTACATGTAGGAAGCCTATTATCTATTATGCTTCTTCGTCTTTTGCAAAAACATGGTCATAAGGTTATTGTATTGATAGGAGATGCTACAACTACTATTGGTGACCCAACGGGCAAAACTCAGGCAAGAAAGATTTTAACTTCAGAGGAAATAGATGCTAATATCAAAGGCATTCACAAATCTTTATCTAAGTTCCTCAAGTTTGGAACGGGTCCTAGTGATGCCTTAATGGTTCGTAACAGCAGTTGGCTAAAAGATATTTCCTACTTAGATTTTTTACGTGAATATGGACGCCATATTTCGGTAAACAAGATGGTAAACATTGAGACTGCAAAGTTACGTTTAGAAAATCAACAGCATTTAAGTTTTTTAGAGTTTAACTACATGCTTATCCAAGGGTTTGATTTTTGTCATTTAAGTAAACATTGTGGTTGCAATTTGCAAATAGGAGGAAGTGATCAATGGGGCAATATCATCATGGGTGTTGAGATGGCTCACAAAGCCTTAGATCAAGAACTGTTGGGATTAACTATACCTCTTTTAACAACGGCAAGTGGAGCAAAAATGGGCAAAACGGCTGATGGTGCTATATGGTTAAATGAAGAGATGTTATCACCTTATGATTATTACCAATACTGGCGCAACGTTCATGATGATGATGTAGTTAAGTTTGCTAATTTATACGCTGAATTTGATAAAGGAGATATGGAAGATTTTGTCCAGCTTGCATCAAACGATATAAACGCAGCTAAAAAGGCTTTAGCATTTAAGTCAACAAGCATTTGTCACGGGGAAGAAGCTGCAACAGATGCGCAAAATACAGCTTCTTTGGTCTTTGAGCAAAATGCTATAGAAGCTAATTTACCGAGTTTTGAAATTGAAGGCAGTGTGATAGCTGAAGGGGTACCTATTAGTAAATTATTGAGTTTATCAGGCTTGGCGGCCTCTAATTCTGAAGGTAAGCGTTTAGTTCGAAATAATGGTGTTAAGATTAATAATCAAAGAGTTATAGATGAAAACTTAATAGTTGATACCTCTTATTTTAATGATAATATTCTCAAGCTCTCATCAAGTAGCAAAAAGCATATTTTAGTGAGAATTAAGTAAGAAGGTTTTAACACATAATTTTGTTTACGTGATACGAATGATTAACGATCATGAGAGAAGGGATTGATATTTTTAAGTGTACGATTCAACCAACTTTCTTGAGTTTTTTCTTCTTCTGTTTGTGTAGAAGATGTAGTTGTTCGTCTTACTTGTGTAGAAGGACTTTGAGGGCTTGTTTGAGTATACTTATCTGAGCGTAATTTTTATGTAGGTATCGTATCGGTTTTTGCTGCATCGATAAATTTTTGTTTATCTTGATATTCTTTAATCATGCCTGCTATTTCTGTTTGTCCATTTTCAATAGCATAATCATATGGCATCTTTTCATAATCTGCCTTTTTAAGACTTTTTCTTCTGCCTACTATTGATTGTGTGTATACAGGTAACTCTAAATTTACATGGTGTTTTAATAACTCAGCTACAATATCTGACCTGCCCGAATCGATAGCTGTACATAAAATCGATGTACCATGGGCGTCAAATCGGTTAGGAGAGGCATTGTTTTTTAAAAATACCCTTACTGCTTCAATATCACTTCTTCTTGCAAATCTATGTAAAGGTGTAGGGTGTTCCTTATTTCTATTATCAACATTTTTTACATGTCTCAGAACTTCTTCTATTATTTTGGTATCTATCTTTGTTAACGAAGATGTTTCGTTATCTACAAGGTCTGTGCTAAGATAGAGTAATAACCTTGCTTCTGAAGTAATATCACAGCACTCAAAAAGGGTTTTGACCTTTTCTAGATCATTTTTAACGAAGGCTTGATAAAACAGCTTGGTCTACGTTTAATTGACCTCCTGAATAACCTAATTTATCTTTTTGCTCTTGAGTAAGATTAGGTTTTAATTCGCCAATAGGTGTACTTACCATATAATAGTTTTATTTAGTTGTTTTGAGTAGATTTTACCTCCAAATTTAGCCAACATTGAGAATTAAATATAGTTTAATTTCAAAATTAAAGTGAAAGTTGCAATTAAGCCTCGTAAAAAGGAATTGTTATATTTACAATCCTATATTCTATAAAACTTTTATGGGCACTATTAATAAAGTAGGTGATAATCTTCCATGGAGGCTAAAGCTATGAAAGATATGATTAATATTTCACAGTGATTTTATTAAGCAAGTATCTAATATAACCCTTCGTTGGCGTAAAGCTCTGGTAACTTGTGATGATCTATCGCGTGATCTCCTTGACCAAATAATTTATCAAATTCACCAAATTCATGTATAGCCCCAGCAACATCAGGATCTGGTCTCTTTAAGCCGTGTGGGTCAAGTGGCTTAATCTTAATAGGTGGGCGCGGTGCTTTGCCAGCTAAATGTTTAAATTCAGGTGGTACCACAAGCTCTACATACTCAGCGCCATCGCCAACTGGTATCATAGCTAGATCCTTTGGTATCCATGGACTTCTACCTAGCGAAGCATCTTTCCAGTCTTCGGGATACATGGCAAGTTCTCCAACGACGTCGAAAAGTGGCTTTGTTTTATTAATATTAAATGAAGAATCTAGGTTTTTTCTCACTTTAATCACAGAGTAATATATTTTTGCGCACAAATACTGAATATGTTTATTACTAGGCCATCTTTTACTTACAAAACTTAAGTCTACTTTAGAAAATTCGTTAACTCTTTCTTGATCTTCTTCTTCTACCGATTCTTTGTCGACAAACATTTGAAATGAGAGTTCTTCCATCTCATCTAGTAGGTCATTTAATGTTTCTACAGATCTTCTTAATGCTTCAATTGCTATATCTCTGGTAAATATGTCATCTTTAACTTTGTAAGGATTTTTTCCAAATGCTAAAACATATCCTTTATGCTTAATTGAAACTAAAGAATTTGACCTGATATCTAATAATCCACCATTGAAAAACGCGTTGATAAATGTAAATAATCCACAAACTTTATTATGTTGAGTAGTAAGACCCTTATGAAATAAGTGCTCTATATTATTTACCAAATACGCAGTCAAAAATGACTTATCTATAATACAATTGTGTAAAGAAGGATTTAAAGAAAGGAGGAATAATAATGCATCAAAGGCGTGGTTACCAACAGCATAGTGAAAACAAGAATCTCCTACAAGGTTTAGTCTGTTGAGGTAAGTTTTATCTATTTTTAGAAAGAGCTTCATTATATCTGGGTGATTGTACGCAGCAGCTACGTGAAAAGGTTCGCATCCATCAACATCACCGGGCCAATTTTTTATCGCCCGATTATCCTCTATAAAATGTTTAACTACTTCGTATTGACCGGTTCGTGCTGCATCATGCATAGGTAATTTTCCGCTGTTATCAGCCATACCAGCCAGATGCCACATATGCAAACTCGTATAATATTTTACTGTGTATAGTTTTCCAGATTCTGCAGCATAATGAAGAGGATTTCGACCTGCATCATCTTTTGTGTCAGGTTCTACACCTTGTCTGCGTAAAAATTTAATAAGTGGAATATGTCCTTCCCATGATGCTGCATGTATAGCTTCTTGACCATAATTGTCTCTGGAATGCATGTCTGCACCGTGAGTTAGTAAGAATTCCATCACTCCAACATACCCTCCCCAAGAAGCGTAGTGTACTACACTTCTTCCCTCGTCATCAGTTGCAGAGAGGATAGGGAAAGAATCGGGTTGAACATTTTCTTTCTGCTTATTTATAGGAGAGGCGCAGTTATTGCTTAGGATATTCGTTCCATAAGTACTAGTAAATGGTGTTGGTTTTTGCGGTACTTTATATGTTTCTGGATTAACGCCGCATAAAAGCATTACTTTACGCAAATTACCATTTTTAGCTGCTGTAAATAAATGATCTATTTGTTGTGCGGTATATGATAAGTTGTTTTTATCTTCGAATTGTTGATTTATATCTAGTTGTTGATTTGTATCTGGATTTGGACTTAAATTTTGCGGGCTGTAAGGCGCATTTGGGTTCTCCTGATTTTGTTTAGAGCCTTTCATATTTGTAATATATTAAGATTATCTTTAACCTAGTATATCTTGTGTAATATATATGATCAATCTGTAAAAAGATGAAAAGCTATGGTAAAACTATAAAAATTATTCTAAAAATAATCTTGCTCTATGTGAATCTGGATCTTCAAAAAACCCCTGTATATCTTGATGGCAAAGAGCCATTCCTTGTTCCATAAATATAATTCTATCAGCAACTGCTCTAGCAAAACTAATTTCATGGCTTACTATAAGCATGGTGATAGAGGATTTGAGCTCGCAAATGATTTTTATTAACAGGGCTGTTGATTCTCTGTCTAATGCTGAAGTAGGCTCATCGAAAAGCAGGATTTCAGGGT
Source organism: Candidatus Phycorickettsia trachydisci (assembly GCF_003015145.1). Lineage (NCBI taxonomy): Bacteria > Pseudomonadati > Pseudomonadota > Alphaproteobacteria > Rickettsiales > Rickettsiaceae > Candidatus Phycorickettsia > Candidatus Phycorickettsia trachydisci. The sequence continues at coordinate 312,105 of NZ_CP027845.1, forward strand.
CTAGCATCAGTGCCCTTGCAATTGCGACTCTTTGTTTTTGTCCACCCGAAAGTTCTTTCGGTTTAGCATTTATCTTATTGCTTAACCCTAGGTTTAATAAGAGATCTTTGGCTTTGGTGATTAATTTTGCTTTAGGATTTAAAAGTCTCGGTGCATAAGTAAGATTTTCTAAAACTGTAAAATGAGGAAATAAATTAAAATTTTGGAATACTAAGCCGATCTTGGATAATTGTTTTTCTTTTGTAATTTCTTTACCGTGCAGATACATTTTACCTGAATCAATTTGTTCAAGCTTTTTTATACATCTCAGTAAAGTTGATTTGCCGCTACCCGACGGGCCTAAAATTACCGTAGTTTTTCCTTCCTCAAAAGTTAAAGAGATATCTTTAAGGGCTA